>JAGVPA010000049.1 GCA_020052445.1 bacterium | reverse complement strand
TAAGTGTCCTTATCTCATCAATCATGGTTTGGTTTTAAACTAATGGAATCATTTTGTATTTTTGTTGAATGTTTTTAGAGTTTCCGATACGTGAACTCGGCCTGAGAAAACGGCCGTCGCCACGGACTCGTGCGGCTTGTCGAGCCCGACATAACTACTTATCAACAGACTCGCTCGCATAAACACCTCCTTGTTGAAACGGGTTTCTGACGAGCCTTATTTTCTTACCACTTTTACCCCCCCAATGCAAGTCAAAAACAAAAAACTGGCTCAAAAAGCCATTTTTTATCATTTTTAGTTTGACCGATTTTTAAAAACAGCATACTGTCAACTCAGTCCCACTCGAACAAAAACCTGCCAGGATACTAACATGTCCCCACTGAACTTTTTCTTCGCTGTTACCGCTTCCGGATCGCTATACGAAGTCGTCTATACGAACGATCGCGCGGTGGCTCGAAAAATCTGCTTCCAAGGAGGAAAAGAAAACAACGTAGGTGTTGGCGACCAACTAAATGGCGGCGACATAGTCATCGTTACCCCAAACGGTCTCTATGCCTATAGTTCTGAAAAACGGCAACTAGGTGGCAACTCCACCGCCATCGTCGCTCTTTTCCTTGATGCAGAGGCCGCGAAAGCCTGCCTCGAGAGCCAGGACATCCAACCTCTGGACCCACGCTGGCACCGAGAGACCGAGATGGTTCTGGCCACCATCGGCGACGATCATCCAGTCTTTACTATTTTCATCGCCGGCGAACACAGCTTCCAATACCCGAACGACACCGCTTCCCCTACCACCGAATAAGTGGCGGGGGTGTTTTTTATTTTTTATCCGTAAATCCAATCTCTGTTTTCGATTCATCGTTCGAATCCAGCAACCGATGATTGGCGTCGAAAACAATTTTAAACTTTTCATCGTAATCCTTTTTCAAAAGTTCAAGTTTCCGTTGCAGATGATCATTTTCTTGGATCATTTCTCGGAGTTTGGTAAAGGTTCTAATTATTTGAATATTAACAACAATAGCCCATTTACTATTCAAAACACTCGAAAGCATAGCCACGCCCTGCTCCGTGAAAACCGATGACGGTTTTCGAACACCCATCTGTCCTTGTTTGGAAGTCACAATTTGTGACTTCCAAATCTTCATTTCCTCATTAGTTAAAATAAACATAAAATCATCTGGAAAACGTTCCAAATTTCGTCTCACCGCTTGATTAAGAACCTTGGTTTCAACACCATAAAGTCTCGCCAAATCACGATCAAACATGACTTTTTTACCACGAATCAAATAAATTTTACCTTCAATTTGTTCGTAAGGCACAATTTCTGTTTTTTCCTCCATAAAAAATAACTTAAAAAATATTAGTTCCGATTTTGAAGTCACAAATTGTGACTTCAAGATTTAAATCCGATTTCTGTAACAGGTTTTTCATCAGAATCCAACGACCGATGAATAGCGTCGAAGACGATTTTAAACTTTTCATCGTAGTCTTTCTCCAAAAGTTCAAGTTTCCGTTGCAAATGATCGTTTTCTTGAATTATCTCGCGAAGTTTGGTAAAGGTTCTAAAAATTTGAATATTAACCGCAATGGCTCGCGGACTTTTTAAAACACCAGAAAGCATGGCCACACCCTGTTCGGTAAAAGCTATTGGCAGATATTTAATATTACTGCCTCGTTTTACCCCTTTCTCCGACCGGTCGTTCAAGGTCACAAATTGTGACCTTGAACATTTTGCCTCAACTTCGTTTAAAATAAACATAAAATCATCGGGAAATCGCTCAATATTCCGTTTGACTGCCTGATTTAAAACCTTAGTCTCAACTCCATAAAGAACCGCCAAATCCCGATCCAACATCACCTTCTTACCTCGAATAAAATAAATTTTCCCTTCAATTTGTTCGTAAGAAACCATTTCATTCATACTTTTAAAAATTAAAAACAAAAACCCCCGATTTTTAGAAATTCCAAATCACAATTTACAATTTCCAAAGAAACGATCTTTTTGAAAATTGGATTTTGAAATTTGAAATTTTCCAACTCGGGGGAGTTTAAAATTTCTAAATTTATCTTTACACTTTTTCCGCTCTTTGTCAACAGTGACTCGGTGGAAAAAAGACGGCTGGCGGGATACAATGACGCCACTATGAACATCTGGCAATCAAAACTTCTGCAAAAAATCCCCTGGCTTTTTCAGGCCACTTCAACCAAAGTTTTTGGCTCGCTTCGTTATCCGAATATCAATGAAATTGGTGATGAATGGCAACCAGCTCGGGAAAATTTTTACCACGAGCTAGGCCTCGATCCAAATAATGTTGTCGTGTCTGGAAATATTCATGGAAATAAAATAACCATTGTTTCTTCCGAACACCTCAAAAGACGAATTGATGGTTTCGATGGTTTAATTACAAGAGAACAAAATTTAATTTTAGCAGTAAAAACCGCCGACTGTCTGCCGATTTTTATTGTTGATCCGAAAAATAAAATTGTCGGTTTGGTTCATTCTGGCTGGAAAGGCACGGTCGCCAATATCGCCGCCGTGGCCGTCGAGGAATTCAAAAAACTCGGTTCCGATCCGGCCGAGTTACTCGTCGCCATCGGACCATCAATTAAAAAATGTCATTACGATATTTCCGAAGCGCGACAAAAAGAGATGATTGGTTTAAAAAAATATTTTTCTCAAACCAATGGAAAAACTTTTGTTGATCTCCGGACCGCGGTTGTTGATGAGTTGATAATTGCTGGAATTTCAAAAGACAATATCGATGACGAGACGCCGTGCACAATGTGCAAACCGGAAAAATATTTTTCTTATCATGCTTCCGGAAAAATCGAGGAGAGTTTATTATCGGTAATTTCAATCATAAAATAAAAAAACAAGCCACGTCAGATCGACGTGACCTAAGTTTTATTCTTTACATTCTCTTCTGTCTGAGGGATCGGAGACCTTGGGACATTCCGAACAGACTGTCCCTGTCCCGTCAGCAAAAACCACTGTGAATCTTCGTGTCGGTGCTGGCGGATCATAAACCAACTCCTGACATTTAGCCACGGGATTTTCCATCCAAACCACCTGAATAAGGTAAAACTCGGTCAAAGCCAGAAAATAACCGATTAAACCACCGATCAAAAGCCAACCAACAACTTTTTTCATATTTGCCTCCGCTTTTTTGAAACACCAGGCAACTTTCCGATTCAAGAACAAAGAACGACGCAGACGCCTCCTTTAGACGAATTAAACCAAATCTTCCGTTTTTTTTATTTCCAAGCGACCAGATCCGGGAACTTCCAGAAAAAACACGAAAAGACCTCAAAGCCGGCCAACTTTTTCCAAAGCCAGATCATCGCTTTTTCGAAGCAAAATAACACCCTCCAATTCCAATTGGCTTTCAAACACTATTCCTAAATATCCTTCGAGGGTATCAATCTCTTTGTTGTAAAAGCCCGGGCTGGCGCCAGACATTTTTCTTGAGACAGTTGCTTGAGTCACTCCCAAAATCTCGGCAACCAACTTTTGCTCGATATTAATGGCGTGTAGATACGCTATCAATTTTCGACTTCTGCTCTGATCAACTTTTTGATAAGTATTTGGCATCAGACACCTCCTATGACGCAGGACTGGAATAGTACTGCTAAATTAGTTTAGTAAGAATTTTTTATTCCAAATTTAAGTCATTAAAATAGTGACTAATCATATTGAGTTTTTGACAATCATTTTACTAAATAGTATAGTCATAATAATTATGACTACTAATAAAATTGACTTTCAAAAACTTGGCTTACCAAAAAATTCAGCAATTGTTTTAGAGACGCTTCTTAACACCGAAGAAAGCAAGGCCAACGAACTAATAAAAAAACTTGGTATCCACCGCCATTTAGTTTACGAGGCTTTAAACGATCTGGAACGGCGCGGTCTAATCAAAAGGTTGGTACGCAATGAGGTTTTTTATTTTCGTCTACTTACCGGAGAACCACTGGTTCAAGAAGCGGCCAAAAAATATGAAGTAGCCATTGAAATCGCCAGACAAATTCGAAACCAAAAAAAACGACCGGAAAGTACGGTAACTTTTTTTGAGGGGGTCGAGGGAGTTAATTCATTTACCGAATTTGTTTTAAAACAAAACCAAAATTTATTTGTTCTTGGTGCCAATACCCGCTTTCGTCTTTTCTTTCCAGAAATTTTTGATCTTTGGAACGAAAAACGGCAACAGAAAAAAATCCATTTTAAAGTTCTTGTACCAAAAGATATCCCGGCAGAATATTTAGACGACGTTGAAGGACTTCAGCACCGTCGTTACGACGGCCGCCTTTTTCCTGGTGTAATCTGGGTGTTTGGTGAGTGTTTGGCTCACATAGTCTGGAATACTAAACAAAACACAGAAATAATTATGCTGCATCAGCCGATTATCGCTGAGCAACATCGGGATTTATTTGAAACAATTTGGAAATTATCAAAAAAATAAGTCAATTTTTCTCAAAAAATTCTGAACTAGCAAAAGACCGAATTACCAGCTACAATACGGTCGCAATATGATCATTCTAGTCTACGGCAACGACTCGTTCCGAGTCCAAGAAAAAGTTGAAAGTCTGCGGACGGCTTTTAAAATCAAGTTTGATCCGACTGGCATGAACCTGTCGGTTTTTCCTGATGTCAAAACCGGCAAAATGGATCCGAACGAAGTTATTCGTTCGGCTATGAGTTTTCCTTTTTTGGCCGAAAAGCGCATGGTTATTGCCCGCGACTTGGCGGCGAATAATAAAAAAGATTTGGACTGGGCCGAAGGTTTGGACAAAATTCCCGCTTCGACGATTTTTATTTTATGGGAAACACTTGAACCCAGAGAATTGGAACGAAAGCCGCTTTTTAAAAAACTCCAAACTGTAGCCGAAGCCCATTTTTATCCTTTTCCAAAAATTACCGGTGCAGAATTATCAAAATGGATTTCTAGTCGAGTGGTTGAACGAGGTGGAACCATTGCTCCGGACGCTCTACGATCGCTTATCGAACGCACCGAAAATGATCTTTGGCAAATTGATGGCGAAATTCAAAAACTCATAGCTTTTGCCGATGGCGAACAAATTACCAAAGAAATGGTCGGTAAATTAGTTCGTGCTTCTTTTGATAGCAACGTTTTCAACCTCATGGACGCCGTCTCATCTCGTCGAACTACTGAGGTCATCAAACTCCTCGATGAAGAAAGAATCTCCGGCGCCGCCGACGGTTATATTTTCAGCATGCTCGTCCGCCAGATTCGCATCTTACTCGGTGTTCGAACTGTCCTCGCAGAAAACCCAAGAGCCACAAAAGAATCTGTCGCGGAAAATCTATGTATCCATCCGTTCGTCGCCAGCAAAGCTCTGGAACAAGCAAGAAGATTCTCTGAGGAAGAACTTTTAAAAATCCATTCCTTCTTTTATGATTTGGATTTGGGAATGAAATCAGGAAAGTATAGTGATAAGTTGGCAGTAGATTTGGCGGTGGTGGCGATGGTTGGAAGTAGCATTTAATTTCTGAATTATTTAATTGTCCGAACCTTGATTTGACTGATTACAATGATTGAAATGATTATTGGGAGTATAATCCCAAATCATAGTTCGTCAATAAATCATTTGAATCAGAGTTCAAGACAAAAAAACCGACCGGCCACGCCGATCGATTTTTACTTTTTACAATTTTTACCTATTTACACCTTTACGCTTTTACTTCCTTAACCACATTATTCACCTTTTTCATTAAACGAGATTTGATGCGGGCGGCGGTGTTTTTCTTTAAAATCTTTTTGGAAACCGCTTTGTCGACTTTCTGACCGATGTTTTTGGCGACTTCGGCCATTTCGGTTTTGTTTACAGCGGTGAGTGCTTTACGGAACTTAACCCGCAAGGAGTGGATTTCGGCTTTGACGGTTTTGTTGCGAGCGGCGTTTTTGACGCTTTGACGCAAAGCTTTGATAGCGTTCTTTTTGATAGGCATAATGTTACGAATTACGAATTTTCACGAATCCTACAAATTATAAGGATGTAATTTATTCTTTAAATTATACCGACAGTATAGCGAAGTTTTGTTTTTTGGTCAAGAACTGGGCAAAAAAAAGGAATCCGTCAGTTGTGAATAGTAAGAGATACTATTCACAACAATGACGGATTCAAGAAGCCCTCCTCATCAAGACCGAACTGGGTTTGGCCTTGAAACCAAGCGACTCGTAGAGTGCTTGGGCATTGGAATGACTAGTTGTCAAAAGAACTTCGCGGCAGCCGAGCCTTTCAGCTTCGGTCAGAACTCCGGTCATGACTTGGCGACCAAACCCGCGTCGACGACATGATTTTTCTACCACCACGTAGTCGATATAGCCTCGCCAACCGTATTTTGGATTGGGTAGACGGTTGAGAAACGTAGTTGCAACAACCAAACCAGTTTCATCTTCAAGGACGAAGATGTAAAAAGTTGGCAGAAGCAATCTGATCAAGAACCAGAACCTTGAAGGTGGAATGAAATCCTGGTTACCGACTTGTCGGAGGAGATCGATAACACATGGAGTGTCAGAAAGTCGCATGGAGCGAAAGAGCATTTTGGCCTCGGGATTTTGTTCGGGTTTCCATTTTGTTCAAATTGTTCATATGTTCAACTTGTTCATTATCGGATCGGCGACCAAACCAAAAGTGAACACTTGAACAAATTGAACATCTTGAACATAACGAACTCCTAACTCAACAATAACCGCCAGTCAAAAACCCGACAAACTTTTTTCGACTTTTTATTTTGAAAATAAAATAAAAAGCTGTGTCTGGCAAAATTTTCAACACAGCTTTTTGTTTGAAATTGACCGACGGAGTTATTTCTACCTGTCATCCTGAGCCGAGAAGGATCTCGCCACGTTATCGTTCTTCCCCCACCCCAACCCTCCCCCACCGTGGCGGTGAGAGAGGGAGAATTACTTTTTTATTCCAAATCCACAAGTTCAGACAACCGCCCGATTCCACGCAACCTTCTCTCCGCCAAACACTTTCGCGCTCTTCGCCACCTCAACCGGATCGCCGGAAGTAAAAAACTCGCGTTGACCGGTTTTGTCTAATTGAGAATCAATCTCTGGATGTCTTTTTAAATAGTCCGCGAGTTTTTCAGCCACTACTTCACCTTGCGATAAAACCAAAACTCTGGGCAAATATTTTTCAAATTGTTTTTTAAAAAATGGATAATGAGTACAGCCAAGTAAAGCCGCGTCGCCATCAAAGTCCTGACAGTATTTTTTAACCAACAACTCCGCACCACTTTCCCCCTCCCACCCTGGGGGAGGGGTTAGGGGTGGAGGCAACCCGGCCTCAACCGCTTCGACCAAACCAGGACAAGATCTCTGAAAAATTGAAACCTCTCGATTCGCAAGCGGTAAAATTTTCTCAAACTCATGAACGTAAGCTTCAGAACGCACGGTCGCGTCTGTCGCAAAAACCCCGATTCTTTTCACTTCAGTTTCCTCGACGAGATATTCGACCGTCGGACGGATAATTCCAATGATTCGACGATCAGGGAACTCGACCGGCAAAATCTCCTGTTGAATTTTTCGCAAAGCTTGAGCACTGGCAGTATTACAAGCCAGGATCACGAGCGGACAACCGCGAGAAAACAAAAATCGCACACCGGCCAAAGTATGAGAAAAAATTTCCTCAAAACTTTTCGTGCCATAAGGCGCGTTGGCATTATCACCAAAATAAGTAGTCGAAATTTCCGGCAAACGTTCATTGATTGATCGGAGGACAGTGAGGCCACCAAGGCCGGAGTCGAAGATACCGAGGGTCATATTTATGTAAAAAGGTAAAAGCGTAAATAGGTAAAGATTTTGTTGATTTGTTTATCCAAACCTGGTTTTTATAGTTCAAAAATCTTCTTCAAAAACAAATTCTTTTCGATATTTTTCTTTTAACTCAAAATACGTATCTTTATATTCTTGCCAAAATCCCAAATATTCTTCTTTAGAAACAAAATTTTGATACATGAATTCCATATCAAGTTTCAACTTTTTATGTTCGTCATAAAAAGTTAAATCTCGACTGTTTTCAAAAGTTACTTCGTCAAGAAAAAGACGGTCGCCATTTTTTCTATAAAAACCGTTATAAGGTGGTGGGGCTTTTTCCGGATTTTCTAGAACCAACTTTAGATTATTTTTAAAAATAATCTTTTGACCTAAAAAATCTTCACCTTTAAATTTAAGTAAATCAAAAACGTAAGTTCTTATGGAATTAAAAACTATTTCTTGGTTACCACCGATCGACAAATAACCTATTGGATTATGAACGAAACCACTCTCAAAATTTACATCACCCAAAGCCATCGAGTGAGAAATGGCGTATTTGAAAGAATTTTGAAGATCTTGATTGTTAGAATCTAAATACTCTTTAGCCTCAACAGACAAATTTTTATCATTGAATAATTTGGGTTTTCTAAATCTAGCCAATTGTAATTTAATTTCAAATATTTCATCGGGGTGTTGTCTTTCAATCAATCGCCAAATCTCGAATAATTTATCTTCACTAATTTTTATCGGATCTTGAGCCACCATACATTCAACCGAAGAAAAAATTTCGGGATAAAACTTTTCAAAAAAAACTTTTAAAAAATCAAACTTTAGGTGATTATTAATAGTCATTATTTTCTTTTCTCTTTCTGTTTTGGCGTTCCACCTAAGTGTCACATTTAAACCACTCAGTAAAATAAGTCTTGGTTTTATTTTTTGTTTTAAAGCAACTTCAACGGCAGGTAAAAAGTAAGTAACTAATCGAGCGTTTAATTTTGAATCCAAGCCGTTCTCTGAATCTTCAGAAGAAATTTTAAAAGCCGGTTCATTAAATCCAATGATAATATCACGACCACCAATATCAATTTCCGCGGTTTTTAAATCCGCTCGTTTCAAAATCAATTGATTATTTTTATCAAACTGATAGTTCATAAAAATATAAAACAAAAAACTTTCTTTAAAACTTATCCGAAAAATTATTCAAAATTTCTGGCCAAGAATCAACTCGTGAAATTTTCTCTGGCAAATCAGTACTTTGATTCCAAGAATAATCCAAAAGAAAAACTTTTCTTTTTTCATTAAGACATTCGAGGGCGTAGTCCAAAGAATCTTCGATTAAAACATCAATTTCCAGTTCATCACAAACCGATAACTTGGATCTGGATTCACCGCTTTTTGAATATTTATTAGTAAAATGGACGCCTTGAAAAACACCAGGGAAATGTTCATCAAGCCAGGCTTTCGTTTCGTTAGCAAAATCCTGTTGTCTAGAAGTAATGACAAATAATTCGTGATTTTGTTTTAAAACATCAAGCACCTCTTGCGAACCTGGAACCGGTTTTATTTTTTTAAAAAAATCCGTCTTATTAAATTCGTAAATTTTATCAATCGCCTCATCAACCGTTCCGCCCCAGATCTCCCAAAACTTATAAGAAACAAAATCCTCTTTTTTTAAAGAAGAACCAAAAGACGCATTGTGAAAATCAATCACGGCCGACAAATAATCGGCTAAAACTTCATCCAAATCAACACCAATTTTCATAGTTTATCCGGCAGATTATCAATTCCTCCAAATTCTTTTACCACGATCGATCTAATTTTCTTTTTTATTTCCGGATCGACATGAGTAATTGTCATCTCATCGGCGCCGCCAATACTTTCGCAATCATCTTCAATCAAAACATCCGGAACAATTCGTTCAACGATATCCTTATATTTTTCTTCATTCCTTCTATATAAAATCTGTCCTACCGGAAAACTAAATTTTTCCAAAACCATTTTATCTTTTTCAACATCAATTTCCGATTCGTGAGAACTTAAATAAATTATTTCCAGACCTTGTTGTTCCCAACTAGTCAACTTTGCGACAGCGTTACCGATAGGAACGTATGAATCGAAATCCCAAACAGACTCTTCTTGATTCAAACTTTGAACAACCCGTTCCTCACGAATTTTTCCTATTCCGCCCTGGTGCATGATTATTGTTCCATGAAGAAAGATGAGGAGGGTCATAATTGTCTGAACCTTGATTTACCTGATTAAAGGATTTTCTTGATTGGTTAAATTATGAATTCTTGGAATTCAAGTTTTTTTGATTGGAAACAAATTTTTTACTCTAAAATCTCGTTTCCTATTTTGCCGACTGAATACTGAACCGTGGCCTCGGCGAGAATTTCTACCGTGTCAAAAACCTCAATATCCACATCTTCTTGTTTCAATAAAATTGGTAAATCCGTACAAGCAAGCACAATAGCTTTTGCGCCTCTGGTTTTTAAACGTTCAATAATTTGTTTCAATGTTTCCTTGTCTGAATCAAGTTTTCGTCCCGCAAGGATATTCATGATAATTTTTGTAAGACTTTCTTTATCGTCCCCTTCTGGCAAAACCAATTCTATGCCGTTTTTTTCAAAATCCTTATCATAGCTTTTATATTTGACTGTCGTTTCGGTTGATAAAAATCCGACTTTTGTATAACCCCGCGATTTTATTTTTTTGGCAGTTGCGAGAAAAATACAAATGAAAGGAATTGAAACTGCTTTCGCCATGCCTGGATAAAAATAGTGGGCCGTATTACAAGGCATAACCATAAAATCCACACCGATTGAATTGATTTTTTTGGCGCCGCCAATAAGCACATCGAGCGTTTCCTCGGGGTTTGTTAAACCTTCTACAACGTCAGGAATTGGTAAGTTGTAAATAAATATCTCAGGATAATCGCTATCGTATTGAGCGCCGTATTGTTTTTGGCACCGCTGAATTAAAGCGTGATAAAAAATTGCCGTTGATTCAGGCCCCATACCTCCTAACACGCCAATAATTTTTTTCTTCATAATTCAAAAAGTTATTTAACTTTTCTTGTCATCAAATATTCATCACAAACCGTTTTGTCGCCCATCTTTGCATCTTTTATTTCTTCAGCAACAGAAAATCCTTGTCGTTTGTAAAATTCAACAGCGGCCGCCTGGTCTTTATTAACCGTTAATTCAACTTCAGAAAAATTCAATTCTTGTTTTAAAGAATTCAAAATCGCTTCCATTAATTTATCACCAACTTTTTTCCCCCGATATTGCGGATTAACATAAACTCCAAAAATATTTGCCACACCGACTCTTTTCTCAAAAAATCCCATCATACCAATAAAATTATCGCCGTCCTTGGCAATGAACATTCTGCTTTTCGAACCCTCGACTAAATTCTTCCTGATTTTTTCTTGCCACTCTTCATCGGTTCGACTAGCCAATTCATCATAAGAAAAACCAAAAGCCTGTGGACTATTTGTTAAAGCCTCAAGCCAAAGGGCTTTATATTTTTGCCAATCTTCGGGAGGAATTTGTTCAACTTTAAATTCTTGAAAATTTTCAGTTTCTGTTTCCATAAAAACTTTTACTTCAAAATTTCTTCAACTGTGGCGTCAGAAAAAATTTTCATCGTATCGAAAATTTTTAATCTCGGATGTTTTGGAATCAATAATTGAAGGTCGGTACAAGCAAGTGCCACACAATCAACGTTTTTCTTTTCAAAATCGTTAATAATTTGAATCAAATCTTCTCGGTCGCGATTTTTTTGCTGACCGGTAACCAAATTGAGAATAAATTTTCCCATTTTGGCTTGCTGAAAAGCGTCTGGAGTAACATAAGCCATGCCTTCTTTTTCCAAAGCTGTTTCGTATAATTTATTCTGAATCGTGGCCGAAGTGGAAACAATGCCAACTTTTTTAAAATTATTTTTCTTGAGAAATTTTACTGTCTCTTCGATAATACTAAGAACAGGAATGTTTACAGCTTCCCGAATTTCTTTAATAAAAACGTGCAAGGAATTACACGGCATAACAATAAAATCAGCCCCGGCTTTTTCTAGTCGCTTGGCCTCGTTTACTAAAAATGGAATATATCTTTCCGAACCTTCGTTTTTTGTAATTAAATCCTCTTCAATTTTATAAGGTAAAGGAACACTAGAAATAATAATTCCCGGCCGACTTTCTTTGGTTTTTTTCTGGCAAGAGAAAACAATGTCAAGATAAAATTCCGATGTTGTTTCTGGTCCAAGACCACCGATTATTCCTACGGTTTTCATAATTGTTTTAGATAAATTTATTCTATTTTCAATATCTTACAATCCACCAAATACGGCGATTTAAAATCTGTCATCTCGCCGGCTTTTTTACCTGGCACGACCAATAAACGCGCCGACAAAGGTTTGTCTAGCTTAATTGCCAAGGTAGCCATATCAAGAAGCGCTGCTTCGATTTTTTCGACCGATGTATCGCCAGGAATTGGCACAACATCTAATCCACATCCGCAAACTGCCGAATATAGAAGTAAATTTGTGACACCATAGGTTCCTTCGTTTACTCTTGTTGCTAATCCTCTATCTTCTGTAACAGGCAACATAAGACCGGAATAACCACAGGTTTTTACAGACAAACCTTTTAATACTCGGGTAATCAGAGCCGAAATTGTCAGTGTTCCCTGATTACCAAATTTTCCAAAACCAAGTTTTTCATAGGCAAAAGCAACACTTTCACTTTCTTCAAGTCCGGGATTTAACGAAACATCAATACCGTTATATTTGATATTAAAATCTCGGGAAATTTGTTCCGCTACATCGGCAACCTTTTTGGTTTCTTCCTCAAAAATTTGTTTTAAGTTTTGTTCAGCTTCGATAAGGTTGCCGGATTTAGAAAACGCCTTCATGGCCAAATCACCGCACTCTAGACCGATACCGAAAGCCGATTCACCTTCATGAAAGCCTGTTGGAAAAAACGGAATGCCTGGCTTGCAGTTGGCCGAGGCACAAAATCGAAAGTTACCATATCCGTTTTCGGTTTCTTCAGCGATTCTTTTAATAACTTGAGCGGCGATTTTAGCATTCTCAAAATTGATTCCTTTTTCTTTATCGCCAATTTTTGCCGAGCAAGAAATTTGCGAAGTAACTTTGTTAAATTCTGGAATGAGTTTTATTTTATCTGGAGTTTTGGCATAACCAAGATTAAAAAAACTAACACCAAGACTTTGGCAAAGTTTCTCTATTTTTTGAACAGCGCTGACAATTTCCAAATTCGATAAACCAACCATATATTCTTCCCAAGAATTAGTAGCGATTCTGGTTGTCTGAACTTCATAACCAGCTTTTTCAAAAACCCCTTTAGCCTTCTGATTAAATTCAGCTGTTTGTATTATTTTAACCTCATCGTTTGGAGATTGGAGCGATACACCGGTTGTAATTGTTCTAATTTTCATAACAAATTTTTTGTTTAAAATCCTCCGAATCCAAAATTTTAATATCGATTGATATCACGAGGCCACCCTTCGCTCGCGCCGAGCTACGGCGTGGCAAGCGAGATTCCTCTCTGGCCCGGAATGACACAACACTAATCCAGCAAAATCCCCACAATCCAAAAAATCCCAGTTCAGACAACCTCGCCGACCCGTTCAATCTCCACCGGCTCCAAAACCTTCCCAGCCGATCCGTCCGTGATCTTAAAAATATCTTTATCAATTTTTTTCAATTCACTGGAAGCCAGCGAATAAGCGTTGACCGAAGCTTCGAGATTTTTGCCGATTTTGTTGTGATAATCCTCATAAGCTTTGAGATGGCGAACCAAGTGTTCGGCTTGCTTCTGAATTTCTTTGACTGATTCTTCAATCTGCAAAGCTTTGAGACCGAGAATGACGGTTTGCAAATAGGCGAAGAACGAGGTTGGTGAAACAATCATCACACCTTTGGTAAAAGCGTACTCGATGAGATTTCGAGCATTCACTTCGGCCGCACCGACATTGGCACCGATCAAATTATAATAGACACCTTCGGCTGGCACGAACATGAAAGCGAAGTTTGTGGTACCACGTTCGGTATGAATATATTTTGAAGTTTCATCGATACGTTTTTTAACATCAGATTTAAAATCGCGTTCTAATAATTCCCTTTTAGCCGGATCGTTTTCCTGTGAAATGCGATTATAATTTTCCAAAGAAAATTTGGCGTCGATTGGAATAATCATGTCCTTCACAAAAATCACGGCGTCGGGGATGAGTTTGGCTTTGGTGATTTCGTCGATACCCAAATCGTATTGCATTTTATATTGCGTTGGTTGAAGAACTTGACCAAGCAAAGTTTCCAGCCAATATTCACCAAGAATTCCGCGGTGTTTTGGATTTTTTAAAATATTTTCCAAACTTTGCAGCTGGCCGGAAAAACCCAAAACTTGTTTATTGGTTTCATCGAGCTTAGTAAGTTTTTCGGTGACGTCACGAATAATTCCCGAGGTGTGCTCGAAATGTTTTTGCAAAGTTCCAGATGACTCGGTGATATTTTTATTAAATTGTTCACTCATCGAATCAAGACGAAGTTGGATTTCTTGACGTTGTTGGTTATTGGTATTTTGAAGTTCACGACGCAGGTCATCTAATTTTATCGAGAGGGCCGGATCGGTGGGAGAAACAGGTTGGTGTGAGGAACGAATAAATAAATAAACAATGGCCCCACACAAAACCAAAATAACTAGGACGAGAATGATAGCAATGATTTCAAATGACATAATGTTATCGAAAATTCCAATTTCCAAATACCAAATTCCAAAGTTGGAATTTGGTATTTTTATCTTTGAATTTTTAAATTATTATTTAGGACTAACGAATTTATCTTTGACGCAACAAAAAATTTCCTTTATTATCTATCCGTCAGCGCAAACAGTATATCATGCTGAACCCGATCCTCCGAGAGACCAGAGACCACCTCATCATTACATTTTACGACACATAAAAATTGTCCCCATAGTTCAATGGATAGAACACCTCCGTCCTAAGGAGTAAATGTATGTTCGACTCATACTGGGGACACCACCCTTCGCTCTGTGGCAGAGCTTCGGGTGGCAAGCCACCAATCAAAAATTCCAAATCCCAAATCCACGCTTCTATTTTTATAAACATTTTACAAAAAATATGCATAAATTTCACGAAAACCCATATTTAACCGAGATCAATTCCACTGTCACCATAGCATTTACTGAAAATGACCAAAATTATGTTCAAATTGTTGATAATATTTTTTACCCTCGCGGTGGCGGACAAAAAGGCGATAAAGGCACCCTGACCATTAATGATACAAATTATAACGTCATTGATACTATAAAAGATCCATATAATGAGGACGGCGTTCTCTTAATAACTGCCGAAAAAATCCCAGAAGACACGAAAGGTCGGGCCGTTTTTTGCAAACTCAATTGGGAATTTCGCTACAAACAAATGAAGTTGCACACCTCAGCCCATTTACACCATTGTTTACTTGAAAAAACAACTGGCAAATCTTTTCCTTTTCCAAAAGTTTCTGATATTCAAGATGGTTTTGTTTTTAACAGATATGAAAATGACGAGATAACACCTGAACTGGTTGAAAAAACCAATGAAACCTTTCGTGAAACCGTATCACTAGGAGCCGAGGTAAAAACCTATCCTGATTCTGAAAAGAAAGGTTTCCGTTGGTGGGAATGTCTTGGCTATAAAATCCCTTGTGGTGGAACACATATTAAAAACATTTCCGAAATAGGTGTGGTTAAAATTGAATATAATCAGAAAAAAGGTACACCGACCATAAATATTAAACTCGAATAAAAAAATCTCGAATCACTGATAAATTAGCCTATATTATTAACTTTTACTATGAAAAAAGTTATTATTGTTCATGGTTGGGGTGGTTATCCGGAAAAAATTTGGTTTCCGTGGCTTAAAAATGAATTAGAAAATCTTGGTTTCTCTGTTTTGGTGCCACAATTACCTGATCCAGGAACACCAACCATCGAAAATTGGCTTTCTACTTTGAACACAGTTATTACTAATCCTGACAAAGAAACTTTTCTTGTTGGTCACAGTCTGGGCTGCCAAACAATTATTCGTTATCTAGAAGGCCTACCTGGAAACATCAAAATTGGCTGGACTGTCTTCGTGGCCGGCTTCTTCGATCATTTAACCAACATGAGTGCTACCGAAAACAAAATAGCTGAACCCTGGCTAAAAACACCGATTAATTTCGATTTAGTAAAAAGCCGCCTCAAAACCAGCACAGCTATTTTTTCTGACGACGATCCGTTTGTTCCATTGAACGAACAAGATGGCTTTCGAAACAAACTCGACTCAAAAATTGTCGTAAAATCATCAGCTGGACATTTTAGTGAAGAGACAAAAACTATCGAATTACCTATTGTTTTAGAAGAAATATTGAAAATGTCTGCAAAATAAAGACCCTTGCCGATATTGTTTAAAGAAGATATAATCTATCGGTTCCAAAATGTTTCACGTGGAACATTTTGAAAAATTAATTGTTACTTGATTGGTTTTGATCACGCGGCCACCCTTCGCTCGCGTCGAGCTACGGAGTGGCAAGCGAGATTCCTCTTTGGCTCAGGATGACAGCGTGTGAGAGAATGTTTTAACCCGACCAATAATCACGAAAATCCTAGTTCAAACAACCAACAAAACGGGCCCGTAGTAAAGTGGTATTACATGGCATTCGCATTGCTAAGGCGGGAGTTCGATTCTCCCCGGGTCCACCACCCTTCGCTCTGTGGCAGAGCTTCGGGCGGCGCAGCCATCCTTCTGCTTTTTTACGAAGGGTGTCCCCCATAGCTCGCCGCGAGCGACGGGGGACGTAAATCATCCTTAATATTCGATTACAACAAACGAATTCATTCAGTTTTCTTTAAAAACCCCAACATTTTTAAAAATTCTTAATTTACAAAACATAAAAATCAGCCGCTGGGGCTGTTTTTTGTTTCACGTGAAACAAACGTAAAACTCCCAATTCAAGAATTTAATACACCATCAACTCTTGAATTCAATAAAAACCGGTTCTGGAAGAACCTTTGCAAAAAAACATTTTTCTGAAAGAGATGCCTGAAACGGCATTTTTTTTAATGAATCTCCTCGCGGCAGAGCTGCGAGGTATCAGGGCTTAATTAAAGTGGAAGCGCAGCAAAGCTACGAGGAAAAGCCCAGATCTTTATTTTAATTCACAAACCACGTTAAATTGTTTCACGTGAAACAATTTAAGATAAAATTTAAAACAGAAAAGATTTAACCCAAATTTAATATTCCACAAAGTTTTTTTCAAAGTTCGTTTAAAAGTAATCTTGTAAAAAAATACCTGAAGGCGAATACATTTCGCCGAAGCGGCCTGGCGAAGGCGAATGTTCCACGTGAAACATTTTTTTGAGACCTAAAAGTATTCATGGTTTTAAAACACAGTTTGTCCACACCAGGCTAGCCAAATATCTCTAACTGGGGATAACTCTGTGCAGAAAAGTGGATTACTGTGGGTAAATATTGGTTATCCACTTAAATTATTCCCGTAAAGAGAAAAAAGTGGCTTAGATTAGCCACTTTTTTACTTGAAAAAAATATGTGTTCATGCTATAATACCTGTGTAAATTGCTAGTAAAGTTCGCTCATGTATGAACTACCGAGCCTTTGGTCTAATTTTAGTGGGGATTTTTGTTTTCTCAAATTCTGCTTTGGCGGCTATGTCCTCAACTAATTATCAGATTCTTTGGGACTCAGTGGATTCTGGTGGTTCTGACACCAGTAGCTCGGCTAGCTACATTCTAAGGGACTCGGTCGGAAATCCAGCCGCCGGATCAAGTTCAAGCACCAATTATTCCGATCAAGCCGGTTATCGATCCGGAATTTTTGATCAGTTCTTATCTTTCGATCTTTTTACCCAAAGCAATGGCACCCAACAGTCAGCCACCCTGGTGGCCGGAACGACAGTGACCGCCACAACTTCCGGTTTTTCTACCGGTGATTATATTGCTCTAGTTCAAGATCTTGGGGCAAGCCAAGTAACCGCCATTGGAAAAATCGCAAGCATCGGCGCTGGAACAATAACGGTTGATGCTTGGAAAAATAACGGCACCGCTCCAACAATCGACGGCACAAACGACTATGTTTATAAGTTAACCGGCACCTCGGCCGCCTTTGGAACTTTTTCCACCAGTAGTGTCAGCACTTCCGTCATAGGTTTAGAGGTAACAATCGACGAAGATTCCGGGTATACGGTTCAGATACTTGAAGACGGAGAACTTCGATCTGGTTCCGATACAATCAATGAGGTCGCCGACGGTTCAGTAACTGCTGGAAGCGAAGAATATGGGGCATGTTCATCCGACACTTCGTTAACAGGTTCGACCTTTGATACAGCCGATACCGCCATCACATTAAGTTTTCAAGATATCGCCAACGAAAGCACCTTGCAATTTAACAGTCGTAATTTTCTGACCCTTAAAACTGCCATTTCCTCCAGCACTCCTTCCGGATCTTATGCTCAGGTTTTGACTTTCATCGCCTCCGGAAATTTCTAACTACGATATGCGTAAAATCTGTCTACTAGTTGCCATTATATTTTTTAACTGCTGTTTGTCTAGGCAGGTGTGGGCATTCTATGCCGCACCGGCGGTTATCGAAATTTCTGGTAATCGTGGCGAACAAATTGAAAATAAATTTACTTTGGTAAACGAATCAAAAACCGAAGAGACATATTATATCGACACATTAAAATTTGAAGCGAGTGATGAATCAGGCACACCAAAATTTATTCCTTATTCAGAAGACCACTCGGAATTACCGGAATGGCTTACCTTTCCAACAAAAACCATAAAAGTTCCGGCCGAATCATATGTCGAATTCCCTTTCTTGGTCGTCGTTCCTTCCGACATAAAATCAGGCGGTTATTATGCAGCGATTACAATTTCTGACGACCAGCCAACAGCTGACCAAAATTCCTCAGCCATCCAAACCAAAATCGCACTGCTGGTTTTCTTAAACGTAAAAGGCGAAAACAACGAACAAGCTGCTTTGCTCGATTTCTCGGTCTCGCCAAAATGGAATGAAAAACTGGCCGGTACCTTAACTTATAGAATTCAAAATCAGGGCAATGTTTATTTGAAACCAAAAGGCACAATCACTTTCAAAAATTTATTCGGACAAACCGTTGCCTCGATCGACGCCAATCCAGAAGAAAATAAAATTTTATCAGAGACCACCAGAAAAATAGATTTAACCTTTGACCAAGGTTTAAACATTGGGCCAGTAACTGCGAAATTAAATCTTGAGTACGGTGAGGAACAAAAAACAATTCAAGCTTCGACAACAATTTGGCTAATTCCTTGGAAAATATTATCGGTCGGTTTAATCAGTATTTTACTTGTAATCATCGGTTTGCGAATCTTGAATAAAAAGAAAAAATAAAAATGTGTGGTTAAAAATAAAGAAAAATTGGCGAGCGACAATTGCCGTAGCACTACTTGGTGCAACGCTAGTTGCAGCTGCGCCAATTTTCGCTTCGACTGTTACTTCACCATCTGACAACCTGAGTACAGAAGAAGTCGGCACCGCAGCCAATCACAATTTGTTCTTTACAACTTCTAGTGGCGTTACCGAAAGCAAAATCATAACTCTAGCGTTTAGCAGTGATTTCAACACCGCTTCATTAACTGAAGACGATGTTGATATAACCGATGACGGAATTGATCTGACAACCGCGGCTAATTGTTCCGGAACCGAAAAAGCCTCTGTAACCATTGCCTCCAACATTGTCACAATAACCATTTGTGCTGGTGATGGTGGGGCTATCACAGCCGGCAGTATTGTCGGAGTGGAAATCGGAACAAATGCCACAATCTCTGGAACTGGTGCCAACCAAATAACCAATCCAACTGGTGCTGGTACTTATTTCGTAACCATCGGCGGAGATTTCGGCGATACCGGCTCTATTGCCATTCCGATTATTTCTGACGGTTCGATTGGTGTAACAGGAACGGTTTCAGGTGGTGGCGGGGGCGGTTCTCCTCCAGCGACTCCAGAAAGTTGCACCGATACTGTAGCTCCGGTTATTTCTAGCCTCGCAATTTCTGGAATAACTACCACATCGGCGACAATAACTTGGACAACCGACGAACCAGCCAGCGGCACGGTTAACTATGGTTTAACCGCTTCTTATGAGATTGCTCCGCTAATCAATTCCAGCCTCGCGATCTCGCACAGTTTTATGCTCACAGGTTTGAGCTCTGGCGGCACCTATCATTATTCAGTCACCTCGGCTGATTTTTGTGAAAATTCAACTAACTCGTCAGACGCAACTTTCACCACCATCGATGTTGTGGCACCAGTTATCTCGAATATCGAGGTTCTGGGAATAACCACCGAGAGTGCACAAATAACTTGGGCAACTAATGAAGCGGCTGCCAGCAAATTTGAATATGGTCAAACCGCAACTTATGGTTCTGAGGTGCTTTTGAGTGATTTCGCAACTTCGTTTTCAGTACCTCTTACCGGTTTATCTGAAAACACCGTTTATCATTTCAAGATTACCGCGACTGATTCTTCCGAAAACTCGGCGGTCTCGTCAGATCAAACATTTACCACTTTAACTGACATCGCGCCGAGTAATGTTTCTAACTTCACGGCGGTCGCTGGTGATGGACAGATTGAATTGTCGTGGATCAACCCAACCGATTCTGATTTATCTGGTGTTGTGATAATTTTTTGTTTTGACGGTTACCCAACAAGTCGCTCAGATTCTCGTTGCCGGCAAATTTATAATGGTATCGGAACTTCTTACACCCACACCGGACTCAGAAACGGGCTGAATTATTTTTATGGGGCTTTTGCTTACGACATTGGTGGACACGCTGCTTCCGGAGCCTTAACTTCAGCCGCACCAATCGGAGAAATACCAGACGTTTGTGGTGATGGAATTTGCGGATCAACAGAAACCTCGGATTCGTGTTTGGCTGATTGTCCAACAACCCCAGTTCCAGTTCCACCGACTCCAGAAGAAGGCACACCAGCTCCAACAGATACTTGCGGTGATGGAATTTGTGGCACAAGCGAATCGACATTCACTTGCTTTGCTGACTGCGGAACAGGCGGACCGGCTGATGTTTGCGGTGATGGAATTTGCGGATCGACAGAAACCGTTGATAGTTGTTCGGCCGATTGTCTCTCGGAAACCGGCGATGTTTGTGGCGACGGTGAATGTAATGGAACAGAATCATCTCTAACCTGTCCTATTGATTGTGGCGAAACGACAGAAGGTGAAACGGTTTGCGGTAATGCAATTTGTGAGACTAGCGAGACAACCGAAACTTGTTCGTCTGATTGTCCGGCTATTGAAATTCCTCCAACAACCGTAACTGAAGGAGAAGAAATTCCTTCTTCAGACGTTTCTTTTGCTGGCGCCGGAACTATCGAACTTGGCATTAATAATGAAGGAGTGGTTAATTTTCTAACCAGTTCAAAAGTTTCGATTATTGTTTCCGAAACAAACATCGTTAAAGAAATTGCTTCAATGTATCTGGCTCTTGGCTCAGAAACTTACTTATTATCTTATACTGACGGGGCGTATCGCGCCGACGTGACAACGCCCGGCACTTCGACGCGGCATGCTCTTTCTGTAGTAATCACCTACACAGATGGCACAGCCCAAACACTTTCGTTCATTGCCAATTTATTAGGACCTGGTTTAGTCTACAAAAAAATTGACGGGCAAACCACTCCGGTCAGCGGCGTCACTACTACTCTATATGTTTCGCAAAACGGCGGCTGGACAATTTGGGCTGGTTCGTCTTGGAATCAATTCAATCCAATAACCACAAATGACAACGGAACTTTTGCTTGGTATGTCGAAAACGGCAGCTATAAAGTTACGGCGTCAAAAAATGGTTATGAAGATATTGACTCCGGAACAATCGTTGTTACAAACAACATTATCAACTCGCAGATAGAAATCAAAAAGGTTGAGGAGGTTCCAATTACCAATATCGCCGGCATCGCCACAGCCGTCGCCGAAACTTTTCAAGGAGCTGTAGAAAGTGTGACGGAAGTCATCGGCAACATTGGAGAAATTTCTCAAACTATTCGTGAATCACCAACCGCTCAAACTGTGGCCGTGACAGCCGCACCAATTATCGCTACCACAGTTGTTGCCTCGACCGTAGTTCTAGCCACCGCCTTCGACTTGCTGCCCTTCCTGCAATTGCTTTTCACTTCTCCGTTTTTACTTTTTAAAAGAAGAAAGAGAAAAGCTTACGGAGTCGTCTATCATGCCTTCACAAAAACCCCGATTGATCTGGCCACCGTTCGTTTGTATCAGTTACCAGAAAACAAATTAGTCATGAGTCGAGTTACCGACAAAGGCGGCCGCTACTTTTTCATGATTAAGTCAGGCAACTATCGGGTCGAAGTCGCAAAACCAGGTTTCGTTTTTCCAGCTCAAACCATGAAAGAAATAAAAGATGATGCAATTTATCTTGATGTCTACCACGGCGAACAAATCGAGGTTTCTGAAAAGGACACCATCATCACCCCAAACATTCCTCTTGAACCAGCCGAAGCTACACAAATAAAAACCCCGCGCGAAATTAAAAAGAAACAGCTACTCCGCGGTTTGCAGAAATGGATGTCGTTAACGGGTATCGTCGTCTCGTCTTACGTCTTCTGGATGCGTTTCTCGGTCTGGACAGCTTTGCTCCTAGGACTACAAATTGCCATCTATCTATTGATTCGACGTTTAGCCACCGCACCGAAGCCAAAAAGCTGGGGCATTGTTTACGACAAAACTACCGGTCGACCGCTTTCCAGAGTTATCGTTCGTTTATTTGAACCAAAATATCATAAACTTTTAGAAACTTGGATAACTGATAGTAAAGGCCGCTATGCTTTCATTCTGGGTCCGAATCAATACTCATCAACTTTCGAAAAAACCGGCTATCAAACCGCCGAAATTCAGCCGATCGATTTAACAAAAAATAAAGATGTAAGTGAATGGGCTCAAGACTTAAAACTTGAACCTAAAACAAATTCCGAATCAGATTCCGCGGAAACAAAATAAATTATGCAAGTGCGTTCGGCACACAATTTGAAAAAACTCATAACTTTCCTCGTGATAATAATCGCGATTGTTTCGTTGTGTCCGCAAATTGCTCTCGCTGTCGCCCCAAGCAACATTATTACTTATCAAGGTCGTCTCTTGGATAGCAACGGCGTGCCAGTATCGAGTGCCACAGCAAATATTTCTTTTAGTTTTTACACAGCTGTGTCTGGCGGCAGTTGTCTTTGGTCAAACAGTTCAGATTCCTGTGCTACAGCCACGGCCCGTTCTGTAACTTTAACCGATGGTCTTTTTACTGAAAACCTTGGCGACGTTTCTGCATCCTATGCCGCTATTATCGATTCGATCTTTGCTGACAATGCCTCTGTTTATTTAGAAATTGTCGTTAACGGCGAACCCTTAACCCCTCGAAAACAAATTACCGCCGCACCATATGCCATCAACTCACATAAATTGGACGGCTTAGATTCAAGTGATTTTCTTCGAGATAACGGAGATACCGGCACCGGGGTCTTCGATTTCACCGGCGCAACTTTTTCCGGAGCTTCGCCGTTCATTTTTGAAGGTACCACGATCGATGATTATGAAACCTATTTCAGTTTCACCGACCCAACTTTAATCGACAAAACCATAACTTTTCAAAACGCTTCCGGAACCGTGGCTTATTTGACTG
>JAGVPA010000083.1 GCA_020052445.1 bacterium | reverse complement strand
CATTTTCAGACAAAAAAGACACTTGAATCATCATCTGAATACTTCAGAAGACAATTTAAGTGTCCTTATCTCATCAATCATGGTTTGGTTTTAAACTAACGGAATCGTTTTGTATTTTTGTTGAATGTTTTTAGAGTTTCCGATACGTGAACTCGAGTTTGTCTGGCTTCGGCCAGTGCTTGATCTGCCAGTTCTCTGAGTGTTTGAGGCACAGGAACCTCCTTCGGTGGTTGAATTCACTTGTCTCAGCCAAACAAAATACCATTTTTGGTTTAAAAGTCAATAGTCAGCAACTTTTCGAAAAGGAATAGTAATTTTATTTGGCTGGCTTTGAATAAAAAAACACCCAGCCTTTGGGTGGGCGGGGCGAATGGAGGAGGGAGACGGATATGGACGACTAGTTGGCGAAGACACCGAGGACCTCGAGAGCCGGGTGACCGGTGGGCAAGCGACCACCGATTTCCGTGAGGATAGCGGTGGCCTCTTTCCGGACCCCATCAAGCCGTTCGGCACTTCGGAGCATTCGGGTGAACATTGCCCGAACTTCTTGCCACCTGGAGCCGAGTCCGTTCAGATTTGCTTGTTCAAAAGCCGCGGCGGCTAATGATATGAGTAAGCAGGTTGCGTGGTTCGGCTGGTCTGTAAGAACAGTTGATCCAGTGGCTGTGTTTACTCTACCTGGATCTTGGTTGACGAGGGCTGTTTTCCAGTCGCCGCGGGGGTCGTTATCGCAGGCGGCGAGGAAATCAACGGCTGTTTGGTCACCCGCTTCAGCCAAGAGGCGGCCGATCCCTATTAATATGAGGTTGAACAGGAACCAGTCGTCGATGACTTCATCGTCGGCCGTAGAGAAGGCCGGGACTTCCACCAGAAGAGCGGTGTTTAAGTACCCAGGGAAGGTACGAGAAAGAAGGTTCACAGGAACATCCTCCATTGCAGGTTTGTCTCACTTAACTCGGCCAAACAAAATACCATTTTTGACGAAAAAGTCAATAGGCAGTGGCTCGATCTTGATTTTTTCCTTTAAAAATGCTAAAAATCTCTCATATTCCACCCGTCATCCCGAGCCAGAGAGGGATCTTTTTAACCTTTTTTAGTTCGACACGAGTGAGGAAAGGTTGTGCGATTCATTTGATAGCTAAATTTCATGAAAAATAAAAAACTTAAAGTTTTAGTTGGTATGTCTGGTGGTGTTGACTCTTCGGTCACCGCGGCTTTGCTTTTGGCACAGGGATACGAGGTCATCGGGGCTTTTATGAAAAACTGGTCTGACGCGGTTGATTGTGACGGTGAGAAAAAAGAATGTGGTTGGAAAAATGAACGGCGCGATGCCATGCGAGTGGCCGCTAAACTCGGAATTCCGTTCCTGACTTTTGATTTTGAAAAAGAATATCGTCGTGACGTCATCGATCACATGTTCCGCGAGTTTGAGGCTGGTCGGACGCCGAATCCTGATGTTTGGTGTAACAAGTATGTAAAGTTCGATTTGTTTTTGAAAGAGGCTGATAAACTCGGTTGTGATTTTATTGCCACGGGGCATTATGCGCGGGTGAAGGAAAGGGAGGAAAAGGGAATTGAAGGGAAGGAAAGATTTGGCATTTTTGCCGGCTCCGATTCAAATAAAGATCAAACATATTTTCTTTGGGCCATTCCACCCGAAGTTTTGCCACGAGTTCTTTTTCCGGTTGGCGACATGCTCAAACCAGATGTTCGAAAAAAGGCTCATGAGTTTGATTTGCCGGTGGCGGATAAAAAAGATTCGACTGGGATTTGTTTTGTTGGTGAGGTAAATATTCGAGATTTTTTGCAACAAAGAATTCCTAAAAAACCCGGGAAGATTGTCACGACAACTGGAAAAATTGTTGGCGACCACGAAGGTTTGCCGTTTTACACCATCGGGCAACGCGAAGGTTTGAATCTTGGTGGCGGCACACCTTATTATGTCGTCGCCAAAAAACCAGCGACGAACGAACTGGTGGTTTCCAGTAATTTTGAACAGGCCCTTTTCGCCGACCGTCTCGAGGCTGATTCTTGTAATTGGTTCAACCAACCAAAAACCCTACCGTTCGAATGTGAATGCCGAATTCGTTATCGTCAGCCTTTGGTTAAATGCATTATTGAAGAGATAACCCCCCTTCGCTCGCGTCGAGCTTCGGAGGGGTTATCCGCCTCTCAACAACATTTGTCAGAAGCAGAAGACACCGAGAATCATGGTCTTCTACAAAGGCGGATAAAAAAAGACACTGTTAAAGTCTCTTTCAAAGAACCGCAACGCGCCGTGACTTCCGGCCAGTCAGTGGTTTTTTACGATGGCGAGGAGATGATTGGTGGGGGAATTATTGTCTGAACCATGATTTTCTGATTTACTTGATTAATCTGATTCCGCGTAAAAAATCAAGGCAATCCTTTAATCAAGTGAATCAAGGTTCAGATAATATATTTATCGCCCACTCATAAAACCCAGTGGCCGAGCTGGCTTGCGGATTGAACTCCGATAAAATAGATTGAGAAGGACTCAGTTCGTTGACATCCAACGCTTGCGAATTGTTGAGCTGAAAAGTTTGTCCTCCTAAAACGTCGACAAAAACTGGGCTGTCGATGGCCGCATATGTCGTTTTATCCAAAAAATCATAACGAACAACCGTCATTGAGCCATCGGTAATTTCACCGGTGGCTTTTGGTGATGAGACGATGAGTTTTTCTGTTTCCATTGAGGTGTTGACGAGTAAACGACCACGAACAATTTTTATTTCTACCTGAGTGGGGAAGAGTTGTTCAAGAATAATATCTGTCTGTTGATCGAGGGCGACGGTGATATTTTTTCCAATTCGAATAAGTGCTCGGGAATTTTCGCCAACCAGTATTTTTTCACCGCGAGCCACCGAATCGCCAGTTTCAACCGTTCGGATTTCTCCAACTTTATCAACTTGAATTTTTCCTTCAACCATCTCGATCGTGACTGGTAAAGATTTAACGTAACCTTCACCGCCAGCAAAAAGAAAACCAAATCTAACCGAAATTAGTAGACCTGACAAAACAATGAAAAAAAATAAAGCCAAGAGTTTTTCCATAAAATTTTTTGAGGGGTTGAAGGGGTTGAAGGGGTGTAAGGGGTTGCAGAGAATTTTTTAGGTTGGTGTTGTTTTTTTGTTTTAAATTTCATTTTAAAAATAAAATTTAAAACCTGAAAAAGAAAACCCCCTCCAACCCCTTAAACCCTTTCCGTCCCCTTTCAATAGTCATTCTACCAGAAATTCGCTATACTATCCATGTATGAAAAACAAATATTTTTTGGTTCTTTTTATAACTTTGCTGCTGGTAGGTTTCGGTTGTTCTCCAGCTATCCCAGCTTCCGACACGGCCGCCAAAGATGCCGCCGGGGCTGTGGATTTTCAGTCAGGTTCTACAGTTACAATAAAACAAACGGTTTTTGGCCTGGGGGGAATTTTTGCTGAGACAGTTTCGGGTGATGGTTTGGCTGAATATCAATTAGTTGTTGATTCGTTTGTGCCAGAAAATTTCGTGTCTTTTTCTTGGTCGAGTACAGCCGAGGAAGAAACCATGGCCTCTATCGCCGCCCGCGACGCTTTTGAGGCGGCCAGTCATCCTATCGGCGACACCACAAAAGCTTCGACTCCGGTTTACGAAACCGTTACAAAATTCGGAAACTATTCAACCACCGCTTTGGATAATGGCACTAAAATTCTTTTGCCGGCTTATTGGTCCGAAGGTGATCAGTCGTTTGAAGACAATTCAATCATCTGGCTTTCCAAAGAGCAGTACGAAAGTTTAGTGAGTACAAAAACCGCCACTTTGTCGCTCGGACTATTCGATGAAAAAATCGCCTCACTCGTCGGTATGAGCGACTCCGTCCAAAACGCCTTGAACACTTTGCAACAAAAAGCTACTGATGCTTCCAAGAGTCAGGATATTTACAAACTGACCGCTGATGACGATTGGCAAAATTATTCTTTGATCGTTGATGGAACAGAAAAGACAGTACAAACCATCCAAGCTAATAACTGGTTCGGTTCATACGTCATTCTGGCCAATCCGGAAAATCCGCTGGTTCTAAAAGCCACCCTGAATCCCTTCGCTCTCGGCTCGTTCGATATTTCGTCGCCGCTTTCTTCATTCCTTGGCTATGAAGTCACAGAAATTAAATCTAAATAATATGGCAATAAAAAAATAAACTATGATTTTTCGGCAAGAGTTGAATAGAAATCCTCGCTTACTTCTGAACCACTTAGTCTCCGCGCCATTCATTTATTTTCAAATCATTCCCTTGGTTTTTTTTGGATATTTCCACCGAAGTTTATCATCGCATCTGTTTTCCGCTTTACGGTTTACCTTATGTTAAACGTGGAAAATATATAGTCATCGATCGTCAAAAATTGTCTTATCTCACAACACACGAAAAAATTAATTGCATGTACTGCGGTTATGGCAACGGCCTTTTGCATTATTTATCCGCCATCGCCGGTGAGAGTGAAAAATATTGGTGCGGTATTACTCACGCCAAGCATGCCGGAGTTCTTATTCAAGATCAACAAAAGAATTTTCTGCCTTATGGGGACAAGAAGGCTTTTGATGAGTTTGTGAAGAAGTAAGTTTTGACCAATTTGAGAATTCTGAGTAAGATTAAATAAGTCTCATAATCCTCCAGCTCTGCTGGAGAGACATCAATAGGCTCTGCCGTTCCTGCGAGAAGACAACGAACACACGGAAAGATAAAAACAT
>JAGVPA010000003.1 GCA_020052445.1 bacterium | reverse complement strand
GTAGAAAAAACAATCGATCCGACCAACCAAATCAATGAGCGTAGCTCTTAATCAACCAACAAGCCACCGACGAAGTCGGTGGTAATTGACTTCAAAAAAAGGCGAAAGTTGTTTGGTTAAAACTTCGATAATTTTTTGTTCTTCGTTTGACGGCGAGGAAATCTTAAGAAGTTTTAAGAGATTTTTTTCGACATTAGTTAGTTTCATAAAAAGTTTTTGGAAAAAATATTTGCTGTGGTTAGACGTCAGTCGGTGTCTAACCACAGCTGAGGTGTTTTCAGGGTTTTTGGAGGTGCTCGTTCGCCATCGCCGAAACGATGGGGAGCAGACTTGGCAAGATATGGAAATCCTTAGGTGGCAGATTACCGATTTTTTCGGTGGTGAGAGTAGAAGCGATCTGCCGCCACTGTTCTTGGCTGACACTCGATCCCGGTATTGTCACTCCGAGCGGATTGCCGATCTCGCCATTCACTGGCTGGAAATCTGGTTGCTCCAGGTTATCAAAGTATATTATATACCAATCGCCACCATTTTGGCTGTTGGCACCCAAGGCACCGATTCCAGCGAAACGCAGACCAAGGGCTTGGCAGATGGCCTGCGAGCGAGTGTGGGCTTGGGTACACTCGACGCTGACTCGGTCACCGTTCATGGTTGATAAGGCCTGTCGACAGAGAAGAGTCACCGCTCCTTTTGGTGCATTTTCGAGCGCCAGCCAACGCCCGAGTTCCCAGCGATTTTTACCGCGCCTGACCAGCGCGGCGTGAGCCACAATTTTTTCGTCCACCACCATGACCCAGGAACGCAGCTGGTCAGTCTGCCAGAGGCGACTGATTTCCATCTGCCAGAATTCTGATGTAGTGAGTGGCTGGTACGGAAAATAGCAGCGGCCATCAGCGCCGGTCCAGGCGATTCGCGTCAGTTCGGTCAATTCTTCAGCCCAGTTTGAGCGAGAAAGAATCTGCTTATGTCCAACGATTTCCATTTTTTAGAATCTCCTTCTTGAAAACAAAAGTCCGGCACCTTTGCCGGACCACGAATTCTATCTTTTAACAATAAAATTTATAGCTCGACAAATGTACCGAACCAAGGATAATAGTTTGTCTGAAGATTTCTGAGATTATTATTCATAGCCTTGCTTTAGTGTAGTAAAGTAAAGAATTTTTGTCAAATTCGATCGGTGAGATGTAAAAGCGTAAAAACGTAAAAGTGTAAATTTTTGGTTTTGACCGTAGAGTAAAAACAGCCGATTTGGCGATTTTTACATTTTTTACGTTTTTACAATTTTACTCCAATTCTCTTCCGAACAATTTCCATCTTCCTTTCCGCTTCCTCGCGAGCTCGAATTGAGCCGGCGTTGAGAATTTTTATCAGTTCGTCCTCATGTTCCAGATAGGTTTTGATTTTTGTTTGTAGTGGCATTAAAAATAATGTTAGAGCTTCGGCCAGGTCTTTTTTGAAATCGCCATAACCTTTGCCGACGTAATCTAGTTCGATTTGTTCAAAAGATTTTTTGGCGACAATGGAAAAAATGGTGACCAAATTAGTTATGCCTGGCCGACTTTCATCAAAAGCGACTTTGCCTTCCGAATCGGTTGAGGCGCTCATGATTTTTTTTCGTAGTGTTTCCTCGTCATCAAGAAGAGAAATATAATTTTTGGCGCTACCCGCCGATTTGGACATTTTTTTCATTGGATCGTCGAGACCCATTATTCGGCCGCCAACTTTTTTAATGCGTGGTTCTGGAACGACAAAAGTTTCGCCAAAATCTCGGTTAAAACGAATGGCCAAATCACGAGCTAGTTCGACGTGTTGTTTTTGATCTTCGCCAACCGGAACAACGTCTGTGTCATAGAGTAAAATATCGGCGGCCATAAGAACCGGATAATCAAAAAGGCCGACCAAAACATTTTCACCGCGGGCTTTGGCCTTGTCTTTGTATTGAGTCATTCGTTCCAGTTCGCTCATGCGAACCGTGCAATTTAAAAGCCAAGCCAGTTCGGTGTGTTGAGGAACTTGGGATTGTTGGAAGAGTAGAGTTTTGTTTGGATCAATACCACAAGCCAAATAGATTGCCGTGGCGTTTAGAATATTCTGGCGGAGTTCATCGGGTTTTTGCGGTACTGTAATAGCGTGATAATCAACTACAAACATCCGAAGCTCATTTTCTTGTTGAGATTCGACGGCCGGTTCTATGGCACCGATGTAGTTGCCAAGATGAAGTAAACCAGAAGGTTGGATGGCGGTAAGAAATTTAGACATATAAGTTTTTTACCAGTTTATCAGTTTTGGATTAAAATTCAATTTTTGCAAAAACGTTTTTTCTTTTTTAAGCGAATCTTGACTTTTTTCGGTTTTTTCATTATGGTTTAGCAGGAAATCGTTCCTTCACCCCAATAGGAGGTTCTGTCATGTCTAATGATTCAAAAACTGTCGTGGTTACCGGTATTCGAGCCACCGGCCGTTTGCATTACGGTACTTTTCTCGGGGTCATGCGCGACGCGGTCGCCCTTAGTCGAGATCCGGAAAAGAGCTGTTTCTTTTTCGTCGCCAACCTTCATACCTTGACCACCAGACCGAACCCGACTGGTCTTCTGGCGGATCAACGTGGAATCGTTCGTGGCTATCTGGCTGCTGGAATCGATCCTGAGACGTCGGTCATCTACGCTCAGAGCAGTGTGCCAGAAACGGTTGTGCTGAGCTGTTTGCTGTCCAATCTTGCACCTGTAGGTCAGCTTGTCGGCATGCCCCACTACAAGGAAAAGAAAGATGCCCTTAAAGTGGCTGGTTTTGGAGGAGATGAGGAAAGCGACGAGGATTCTTTCGGTGGTAATGCCGGTCTTCTGAACTACCCCATCCTCATGGCTGCCGATATCCTTGGTGTTCGAGCCGACCTGGTTCCGGTCGGTCAGGATCAACATCCTCATGTCGAATTTGCTCGGCGCCTTGCTCGCAGTTTCAATCGTCGGTACGGAAATCTCTTTCCTGTCCCGGATTTGCTTGAGGGCGAGGCGGTTCGTGCTCCGTCGCTACAAGGTGGCGGCAAAATGTCGAAGAGCGATGATCGGGGTGTTATCTACCTCGATGACCGGCCCGAAGATATTCGCACCAAGTTCAGGGTGGCAGTAACCGATCCTCAACGCCAACGACGAAGAGACCCGGGGAATCCCAGCGTTTGCAATATCTTCACCTATCATCACCTGGTATCAAGCGGTGAAGAAATTGCCTGGGCCCAAAATGGGTGTACAAGTGCCAGCATTGGTTGTGCCGAATGCAAACAAGTCGTTTCTGGTCATGTGGTAGACATGCTGGCCGAGTTTCGTGAACGCCAAGCTGAACTTGATGCCAAGTCGCCGAGCTATTTCGATGAAATTCTCCACGAAGGTGGGCTCAGGGCTCGAGCTCGTATCAAGCCGGTGGTCGAACAAGCCATGGAGCTTATGGGAGTCCCTCCTTTCTAATCGATTGCGCTACTCGCGATCGATACCTGCTGAAAAGCGGGTTTTTTATTATTTGTCTTTTTTTATTGACTTTTTTAAGAACGGAGGTAATATCATTTTGGCTTCTTTCGTCCACTTCGAACCAGCGGGGGTATGTCATGCCGACAGAGAATGGAGAAAAAGATGGTTGGCGTTGGCCAATCAATGGTTTCGAAGATCCGGCCCTGATCACACAGATCGAGGGACTTCAATCACCCTACGAACAGGATCCACCGCCAATCTGCTACCCAGGGACGCCACTCGATCCGGCACTCCTCGAGCTCGTTCCAGAGATCGTGCGGATGCAACTCAATGCCATCGGTTTTCATACCAAAGGTGGCATCGGTGAAGGTGGTTTTGACGGAATCCAGGAAATGGAACGTCGGGCCATCTGGATGATCGCAAGTACAGTCGGCGGCACGCCAGAAACGGTCGATGGATATTTTTGTGGAGGTGGCACCGAAGCCAACCTGCAGGGAATGTACATCGGTCGCGAGTTTTTGCGGAGTCAGCCTGACCCCTACAACAAGGGAATTGCTGTTCTTTGCACGCCGCTTGTGCACTACTCCATCTTCTTCAAGGGGACCAACATCCTTGGCCTCACCAGACGAAGGAACTGGGATACCTGTTCCAGGTGTGGGCGGGCTCATCTTCTTCCCAGAAATCGGGATACGGAACACCTGCGGCTGGTGGGAGTAAACGAGGCCGGCGAGATGAATCTCGTTTCCCTTAACCAAGTCTTTATCGAGGCTTTGCAAGAAGGTTACCGACAGTTCGTAATTGTGGCCACGGCTGGCACCTGCCTCATGGGTTCGGTTGATCCGATTCGTGAAATCGGCGCCTGGATCAGTCAAATGGAAGATAGGTACGACGTGAAGTTCTACTTCCACGTTGACGCCTCGTTCGGGGGTTTCACAATCCCTTTCGTGGCCAATGGCCAATGTCCGATCGGCTTCGATGTACCACAGGTTCATTCCATGGCTCTCGACGGCGACAAAATGGGCGGCTTACCCTATCCGGGTGGTATCTCTCTGTGTCGCAAAGGCCTCCAGGAGCTTGTCGGGCTCGAGGTGGCCTACATTCGCGGTCATCAGGAGTGTACAATTTCCGGGTCGCGCTCGGCCCTTGCACCCGTCTTGGCCTACCACAGGTTCCAGAGTCTGGGCATGGACGGCCAGAGGCGATACGTTCAGGGTTGCCTTGAGACGCGCGACTTGCTACGGAATCTGTTGCAGGAGCGTTTCAGTCGGAACCCGGAAGTTGTTCGACCTCTTCCTTGTTCACCTTGGTTGAACTTCCTGCCACTCGTCATCGATATCGTGGATGGTTGCATTCCTGAAGGATTGATCGAGACAGGTCGCCTGCAACCGTATCATCTGCGTTCCGATGGTAAGCCGACCGATCCTATGGATCCGTTCAGTTGTCCAACAATCGCTTACAAGATCTGCATCATGCCACATCACACCGAAGCTCACATGAGGCGGTTTGTGGACGATCTTGAACAGACTCTTCGTGAAGTTGGACGAATCTGACACGTCTCAGTCTCTCTACTCACCTTCCGGTGAGTTTTTTATTTGTTGAAAAATTTTTTCTTGACAGGTTTTTCTTCGGTGTGCTATCTTTTAAATAGTTCATTGAAATAATCAAAACCGATATTATTTTGGGAAAAGTAACGGAATTTAAGTCTTAAGCGAACTGGGGATAGTGTAAGCCCGGTGGCTGGTTTCCGTGAAAGTTGGGCCCGAAAGAGGTGGTCATTGCAACAATTTATTGGCGTGGTGACTCGGCAACCCTCCGTAATCATAGGGGAGTGCATGTCCGTGGCCGGAGTGCATGAAAGCGCCGTGTTTTTATTTACAGAAGTTTTAGTAAATTATTACTAAACCCCTGAGTTTTATACACGGAAAAGAGGTGGTACCGCGGAGATGCTCCGTCCTCTCAAGCCTGCTTTTTTTTGGCAGACTTGCGAAGACGGAGCCTTTTTGTTAGGCTTCGGAGTCCGTTCTTTCCGTTAACCCAAGAGAAGAGGAAAAAGAGAAGATGTGCATGACCAAGAAAGATATCGTCTTGGGAGGCGAACCCCTGCCTCGATTGATCCTGCTCTGCGGTCCGTGCAGGACAGGAACAACGGCACTTTCCAATGTTTTTGTGCGAGCAGGAATCGAATCGCACATGCAGCCGATCAAGTCGATGCGGCGAGCCAGGAGCGGTGGTGAAGTGGTCGTTCCTTGGAAGATCGTGAACAACTCGTCGGGGGTCATTTTCTCCAAGGAGACCTTGGGTGAAAGTGATCCATCGGAGTTTTTCGATCCAGTTTCTGATCTTCTGGACGTCGGATACCCGCAGGACAAAATCGAGGTCGTTCTGATCCTTCGAGACCCTCGTCAAACTCTGACCTCCTGGAAGCGGATGTGGCCGGCTGCCCAGGTCCAGAAGCTGAGAGAGGCCTTTCTTCTAACGGATGATATCTGGAGATCGTGCCTTTCCTTGGAAGTTAGACACTCGGTCATGGTTCACGAGGCCATCCGAGACAATCCACCGGAGACTGTCGCAACGAGGCTTTTCCATCGATTGGAATTGATCGATTCGACCGGGCACATTAGCGATTGGCGAGAAGCGCCTCGATTCGGCGATCAAGATCCGAGAAATTCTCACCTCAAGTTCTACGACTCTCCACCTGAGACATTCATCGACGGTGTCAGGAATCGGGGTGGGTACAAGTATGAGGATCTTCCAGTCCCTGAACAGGATGCGACAGAGTGTCAGGGCTACCCGGAACTTTTCACTCTCTACGAGTCCTTTCGCAGAGAATGTGAACACGATCTGGATATAACCATCAAGCCACTCGTTTAGGGCAGCCAACGCCGTCAAAGGAAGTTCTGAAACGTCTCTAAACAGAACTTCCTCTTTTTCTTTAAACCAGATTATTTTGAAAATGATTTGAAGAAAAAGAATTTGTAGTTTAAAATTAAGAGACTTATGGATAATTTTCAAAAAAAATATCAAAAAAAAGTTGGTACAGCTAAATTAAATATTAATAAAGCTGTTGTTGGACAGAAAATAAATTGCCGACTTTCCTATACGGCGGGTTTTTACGGAGTTGATGATAGTGGAAGCATAAAAATTCTTTTTAGGTTAGTTTCTGATTTTGAAGAATTTCAATTTACTGATTCAGCTAAGGATAATTTTGTAAAAATATCAACCAGTAATAAAGATTTAGAAATCAAAGTGGAATCAAAGTCAAGTGGCGCTTTGGGAAAAATTTATCTTCGGCCGTGGAGTCGTGGATTCACCTTGCATCTTTCAGGAGCGTTTCTTAAACAAGGCGATCAAATTTTTATTGATTTTAAAAATTGGAAAATGCAAACTTTTTGTGAAAAAAAATTTGCCTTTAAAATTTTTGTCGATCCTTTTGCTACCGGTAGATATTTAGAAATAGAAAAATCGCCGGAGATCGAAGTTCTACCCGACTCTGCTTTCCGGTTAAAAATTGTTGCACCCAGTCAAGTTAAAAAAAATAGTTTTTTTAAAGCCTTAATAAAACTTGAAGATCAATTTGGAAACCCATGTCGCTACAGTAACGGGGTTTTTCAGTTAATCGAAAATTCACAAATTTTAGGAATTCCCCAAAAAATTAAGTTTAAAAACGGACGAGTGGTTCTTAAACCAAAAATTGTTAATGAAGGATCTTTTTTTATTAGGGCAAAATTTGATGATACTGAAGGAATATCAAATCCTATAATTGTTTCTCAAAAACCAGAAGTTAATTATTATTGGGCTGATTTTCATGCTCAGTCCGGTGAGACCGTTGGAACTAATAGTGTTGAGGATTATTTTGATTTTGCCAGGGATTATGCTTTTGTTGATATAGTTTCTCATCAAGCTAATGATTTTCAGGTTACCAAAGAATTTTGGAATAAAATTAATAAAGTTACTAAGGCTATAAACAAAGAAGGAGAATTTATTGCCTTTCCTGGTTATGAATGGTCAGGTAATACACCCCTTGGTGGCGATAGAAATGTTATTTATCAAGAAGAAAATAATCCAATATTCAGGTCATCACACGCTTTGTTGGAAGATTTTAGTGATATAGTAACCGACGCTTTAACAGCCGATGATTTATTTAAAAAATTAAAAACAAAAAAAGTCGTGGTTTTTGCTCACGTTGGTGGACGTTATGCGGATTTGAGCACACATGATGAAAAGATAGAAAAAGCGGTCGAAATTCATTCCAGTTGGGGAACTTTTGAATGGTTTTTTTACGATGCTTTAAAGAGAGGTTATAAAATTGGCGTGGTAGCTAATAGCGACGGACACAAAGGACGCCCTGGGGCTAGTTATCCTGGAACCTTTCATTTTGGTGGTTTTGGTGGTTTGACTTGTGTATTGGCACCAAATTTAACCAGAAAAAATGTTTTTCTTTCTTTATATAATCGACATTGCTATGCCACAACCGGAGCGAGAATTTATCTTGATGTTAATTATTCGTTGCCCGAAAAAAATGGAATAATGGGAGATACAGTTCGAACAAAAGAAAAACCAGTTTTAAAAATAAATTGTTTTGGAACATCTGCAATTGATCGGTTAGAGATTTGGAATAAGGATAAAAAGATTTTTACCCACCTGCCTTTTATAAATGATAGTCTAATAAAGATTGTCTGTTCTGGATCAAAAGTTAAGGGAAGGGGGCGAGGAATGATTTGGGAAGGAGAGGTTAGATTAGAAGATAATTTTTTTGAAGGAGAAATTGGGAGAGTTAATTTTTTCAATTCAAATAATTATGCCACTGTTGATTCTAACGTTCTGAAATGGAAAGGAGAAACTACCGGAGGAGTTCAGGCTTTAATTTTTGATTTAAAGAATAATCAAGGAATGTTGAAAATGAAATTAAATAATAAAGATATCAATTTTCAGATTAGTGATATAAAACAAACCCCTAAAGTTTTTAATATGGGTGGTTTAGATGCCAAAGTTGAAATATATAGAGTTTCAAAAGACAAAAAACCGGCCGGTATTAGTTTTGAATATGAACTTAATAAGTTAATTAGCGGAAGTAACCCGGTATTTGTAAAAGTAATTCAACAAGATGGACATATGGCTTGGTCTAGTCCGATCTATTTTGAAAAAAAATAGAGAAACAAATATTTCGATTACAAAAATCCATCTTAACAAAGATTCTCTGAAAATCAGAGAATCTTTGTTAAATAAAAACTCCCCAAGTTGGGGAGAGTGGCACGGCTGGCCTATTCTTTCAAAAAGGTCTAAAATTACGAGGTAAATATTAACCTTGGTCAATATGAAACCAAAACAAAAAGAACAAAATCTGCTTG
>JAGVPA010000063.1 GCA_020052445.1 bacterium | reverse complement strand
AGACCTTTTAAATATTTTTTATCTAAAATATTGCTATTCACATGCCTTAATTATACCATATTTTGGAGATGTTATGGTTTGGGTACCTGAGTAGTTACTCAAAATTTAATTTCTGAATTATGAATCAACTTAAATTAGTCAGGCCGTCGCTCATGTGGTTAATAATTTTAATCGGAGTGGCCTTATCTCTACTTTTTATCAGTTGGCAAAAAATGTTTGCTGATAATGTTTTGAGTTTTGTTTTGTTTTTCTTGGCGGCAATTTATTGGTTAATAATTTTTATCGCCGCCTGGTCAGTTCACTGCCAAGCCATTCGAAACACGGCCGAGATTGATAAAATTATTTCTACCGGAATTTACCGTCGTGTCCGCCACCCAATGTATTCCGGCGACATAATTTTAGCCTGGGGATTTTTTCTAGCTTTTCCATATTTATCGGTTTTGATCGGAGTTTTGTGGTTGACCGTGATTTTGTTGTTTTGGGCCAGACTGGAAGAAAAGGCCATGACCAAAAAATTTGGTCAGACTTATTTAAAGTATAAGTCAGAAACCCCAATGTTGATTCCGAGCTGGAAAAAATAAAAAAACACCACCCGTGGAGCAGGAAGCTGTCCATTGGATGGTTTATGACGAGGCGTCTCGCGGGTGTCGGTGTCTCAAAGAACTCTGATTCTGACCCGGCCTTCTTGCGAAGAGCCTAGGCTGATCGTGTCTCCGTTCTTGATGTCCACCCAGGTTCTGGTTTCAATCTTCTGGCCGTTGATCCTGGTGCCGCAGGTAGACTCGAGGTCCAGGATGCTCCAGATCCACATGCCCCAGACGACGCGACTGCGGATCAGTAGGTGTCGACTGGAGATCTCCCTTTTATAGCAAGGGGTCCTGATCTGGGCTCCTTCGCCGCGGCCGACCAGGTAGTGGTCGGTTTCGGAGGCGACCAGTCTGATTTCCTCTCCGTTGATCCAGAGGGTGAGGACGGAGTGCCTGTCGGAGGCAAAAAAACTTTCGAGGATTCGCCACATTTCGGTTCCGGCTCCTTTTTAAACCTCGGGTTGAGGTATCACCAAATACTGGCACAAAAAACATTTTGTGTCAATAATGTGGAGTTTAAATTTTTTTACAAAAACAACCTGGCCAACCTTATTTCTTCATAAGAAAATTCGTCGCCGAGGATGGCTTTGACTGGGCCGAGCAGAAAGGTGTCGGTTTTTTGAAAAGCTGCTTTTATTTTTTGCAGCCGGGCTGGATCAGGTCTCAAATATTCAATATCAAGTTTAGGATCTTCGTCGAATAGTTTGGTGACATGTTGAGTGATTGTGCTTTCAGCCATACCGCGTTCGTGAGCGATTTTGGCGATGGAATATTTTTTGTCCAGGAGTTCTTTGGTTTTTTGGAAGGTGGAATCGGTTCGAGTTATTGATCGGTTTGCCGAGGAAATTCTAACTCGACCGGCTGGTTTGAGTTGTGGACGTTCGGCGAGGTTTTTGATTTGGGCGTAAGTTTTTATGTGGTGCAAAAAGTCGTTGCCGTATTCTTCGAGTTTTCTGACGCCGACCCCAAAGATTTTGGCCAGACTTTCGAGTGACTGTGGTAGGTAGTAAGCCATTTCTTGCAGCGTGCGATCGCCGAAGATAATGAATGGCGGGACATTAAGTTTGTCGGCAATGATTTTTCTTTGCAGACGAAGTTTTTCGAAGAGTTCTGGTTCGAAAGGTAGGCCTTCTTTTGAAAAGGCTGGAGTGAGAACGGTTTTTTGTTCGAAGTTTACTTTTGGTAAAAAGATTCGAGCTCGATCCAAAAGCGCGGTCTTACCAAACTGGCTGACGCGCAAGGTTGGATACTCGCCCTCATTTTTTTCCAAATAGCCTTTCCTCTGCATAAACCGAATCAGCGAACTAAGTTCGTGAGCCGGCAGGTCTCGTAAGATTCCATAAACCGAAAGTGCGTCGTGGTGATTTTCTAAAACTCTTTTTCGTTTGGTGCCGCGCAGAACATTGCAAATATGATCGACGCCAAATCGTTCGCCGGTTTTTAAAACAGCGGAGAGAATTTTTTGAGCGGTTTCCGTCGCCTCGTAAATTTCTTGCGGGGCTGAGACACAGTTGTCGCAGGCTTGACATTTGGTTTCTTTCCAAGTCTCGCCGAAATATTGGAGTAGAGTTTGTCGTCGGCAGGTGCTGCTTTCACAATAATCAACAATTTGTTCGAGTTTGGCTTGGGCAAAAGCTCGTTCTTGGTCGTTTTCGATTTGGTTAATGAAATATTCCTGTTTGCGTTTGTCACCAAAAGTATAAAAAAGCACGCAATCGCTTGGTAAACCATCACGACCGGCACGACCGGTTTCCTGATAATAAGATTCGATGGTTTTTGGTAAATCCATGTGGGCGACCAGGCGAACATCCGGCTTGTCGATGCCCATACCAAAAGCAATCGTCGCGACAATTATTGAAACCTCGTCGCGAATAAATTGATCTTGAGTGTGCTTGCGAAGTTCACGTTCCAGTCCGGCGTGATACGGCAGAGCGGGGAAGCCAGCTCGACAAAGATCATCGGCCAGACTTTCGGTGTCTTTTCTTGAAAAACAATAAATGATGGCTGGTTGGTTTTTGAGCGGTTTGAGTAATTGAATAAGTTGATCAAACGAGTTGTATTTTGGTTGAACGGTGTAATGAAGATTTGGCCGATTGAAACTGGAAACAAAAACTTGAGCACCACGCATTTCCAGTTGATTCAAAATATCTTCACGCACCTGAGGTGTGGCGGTGGCTGTTAGGGCAATGATGGGAACGGTCGGGAAGAGGTGGCGGAGTTTTTTTAAATGGCGATAGTCAGGTCGAAAGTCATGCCCCCATTCAGAAATACAGTGAGCTTCGTCGATGGCGATGATCCCCACATCCAATCTTTCCAAAAAATCCTGGAAAGCTGGTAACACCAGTCGTTCAGGTGCCAAGTACAAAATTTTTAATTCCCCAGAAAGTGCCCGAGCTTGTATTGAATACATTTCTTGTTCATTCAAAGTTGAGTTTAAAAATGCCGCTGGAATGCCATTCGCAGTCAGTGAATCAACCTGGTCTTTCATTAGAGCAATGAGTGGTGAGATAACAACGGTCACGCCATCGACGACGAGCGCCGGTAACTGAAAACACAAAGATTTGCCGCCACCGGTTGGCATGAGTACCAGGGCGTCTTTTTTATTTAGAACAGTGTCGATAATCTCCGCCTGCAAAGGCCGAAAAGCATCGTAACCGAAATGAGTTTTTAGGAGTTTGAGCATATTGTGAGGAGGGTGTTGGAGGGCGTTAAGGGCAGGGCAAACGCACCAACTCTCTAGGCAATCGCGCTTAAATTCTCAATGTTTTTAACATAAAATATTTTTTCGCATCAAAAAAAAGCATTTTTTGT
>JAGVPA010000053.1 GCA_020052445.1 bacterium | reverse complement strand
TATACGACTTTCTCTCATTTGAATTATAAATTCCATTTTTATTGGGGATTTAAGTGAGACTGCCTTGTGGACACAAATAGTTGGTGCGTTTGCCCTGGTCCCCGCCCCTACTCGGTAACCCAGGACGAACCGAAGACGTCACAAATCGGCAGGACGCGCCCGCCGGTTTTTTTATTTGGATTTGATTTGAAATTTGATTCGTGAGGTTAGAGACAGGGCGGTGCCCTGTCTCTACGAATGGCACGATTAAAAAATCGACGGAAAATTTTCCGTCGATTTTTTTTAATTCAATTCGATTCAATTCAATCGCAGACCGAGGGCGAATGGCCATTCGCCCCTACGATAAATAAATTCATTTCCGTTTTAAATCACCGTCACACTCGCCACCTTATCTTTTTCATCCTTAAACCGCATGACTCGAACGCCTTGGGTGTCGCGGCCTAGAACGGAAACTGATTTGATGCTCATTCTGATGACTTGACCGCCGGAGGAAATTACCATCAAATCTCGTTCGTCTTTGTCGTCGACCACACTGGCGCTGATGATTTTGCCGGTTTTGGCCGAGACGTGGGCGGTACGGATACCGGAGCCACCGCGACCTTGGACTTTGTATTCATCAATTGGCGTGCGTTTGCCCAAACCGTTTTCCATAATCACCATAAGCTGCGGTTGATCTTTGCGCTTGGCCATTTCTGGCGTAATCACATCCATACCAACCACTACATCTGATCCCTTTAAACGAATACCACGAACACCGGCGGCTGAGCGACCCATTGGGCGGACATCGTCCTCGCTGAAACGGACAGACTGTCCGCCAGCCGTTACGAGTGAAATTTCGTCCTTACCAGAAGTTGGTTTAACCCATTCAAGATTGTCGCCGTCATTCAATTTAACTGCGATCAAACCGTTCTGCCGAATGGTTTCAAATTCTTCGATGGCAGTTTTTTTCACGGTTCCCTTACCTGTTACAAAGAAAAGAAATTTGAAAGAATCATTTTCTGAAAAAGACAGATTACCGGTCACTGATTCACCTGGCGCCAGGTTTAAGAAGTTGACCAGAGCCTGACCCTTGGAAGTTCGAGTAGCTTCCGGTACGTCATAAGTTTTGATTTTGAAAACTCGACCGCGGTTGGTGAAAAACAAAATGTCGCGATGAGTGGTGGTGGAAAACATTTGTTCGACTTCGTCCTCTTCCTTGGTTGTCAGACCCATGACACCTTTACCGCCACGAGTTTGAGTCTTAAAAGTGTCTGGTGACAAACGTTTGATATAACCGCCATTTGTAATCATGACAACGGTCGGAACGTCAGGAATCAAATCTTCCATTGAAAAAGATTTAACACTTGATTTAACCAATTCCGTACGACGTTCGTCACCGTATTTTTCTTTCATCTCCTCGATATCGGTTTTAATCATGGCTCGCTGTTTCTTTTCTGATTTCAAAATCGATTCCAGTTCGGCAATAAGTTTCTGCTTCTCCTCCCATTCCTGTTCCACCTTTAATCGTTCCAAGTTAGCCAACTGTTGCAAGCGCATTTCCAAAATAGCTACGGCCTGAAGTTCAGAAAGTTTGAACTTCTTCATGAGGTTGACCCGAGCCTCCTCCTTATCGTTGGATTTTTTAATGGTCTCGATAACCTTGTCGATTTGTAACAAAGCAATACGCAAACCTTCCAAAATATGCGCGCGATCTTTGGCCCGTTGCAATTCAAATTTTGTCCGACGTTGAATGACGACAAAACGATGTTTGAGATATTCTTCCAAAATGGCTTTCAAGTTCAAAACTCGTGGTTGAATACCATCAATGAGTGCCAACATGTTGACGTGAAAAGTTTCTTGAAGCTGAGTCAACTGATACAAACGATTTAAAACTTTTTTTGGATAAGCATCTTTTTTAAGTTCGATCATGATGCGCACACCTTCACTGGTCGATTCGTCCCAAAGATCTTTAATGCCTTCGATCTTTTTTTCGCGCACCAAGTCGGCAATTTTTTCGAGCAAGGTGGCTTTGTTAACCTGAAAAGGAATCTCGTGAACAATGATTCTAAAAGTGCCTTTTTTATCTTCGGAAATTTCGGTCTTGGCCCGGGTCAAAACTCCACCACGACCGGTGGCATAAGCCTGCTTGATTTCATTCCAGTCGTAAATAATACCGCCGGTTGGAAAATCCGGACCTTTTATAAATTCGAGTAAATCGTCAACTGTAGCCTCCGGATTATCGATGAGGTGGGTGGTAGCATCGCAAACTTCGGTCAGGTTATGAGGCGGAATATTGGTCGCCATACCAACCGCAATACCTAGGGTGCCGTTGATGAGCAGGTTAGGAATTTTAGCTGGCAAAACTGAAGGCTCTTCGTGAGTACCATCAAAAGTCGGATGAAAATCCACCGTGTCCTTGTCGATATCCAAAAGCATTTCTTCGGCTATCGCTCGTAACTTAGATTCCGTGTAACGATAAGCCGCGGCCGAGTCGCCATCGAGCGAACCGAAGTTACCCTGACCGTTAATGAGCGGGTAGCGCAGTTTGAAATCCTGAGCCATGTGGACCAAAGAATCGTAAACTGCCAAGTCACCATGCGGGTGATATTTACCAAGCACTTCACCAACCACCGTGGCACATTTCTTGAACCGCGAGCCAGCTCGCAAACCAACCTGCCACATGGAATACAAAATGCGACGATGAACCGGTTTCAAACCATCACGAACATCTGGCAAAGCTCGGCTGACAATAACCGACATGGCATAATCAAGATAAGCCTCACTCATTTCGGCCGAAATATCACGCAACTCAATTTTTCCAGCCAGGGCTGCGTCACTTAAAGGAACATCTTCCTCGCCTTCCTGTAAAGCTTTGTGTTTCATGGTTTTTTTGAGTTTTTTCATATTTGGTCAGTAAAAACGTTAGGATGTAAAAGCATAAAGGTGTAAAAACGTAAAATTTGGTTTTAGTTGGTTGGTTCGGTGGTTGGCTCAGCGATTGGATTTGTTGGTTCGGCAACCGGATCAGTTTGATTTAAATTCTCTTTCATCATTTCACCAACGACATTCAGAGCTTCCTCTCGCTGTGCCGTGCCTTCCTTCAATGTTTCAGTGGTGGCCGAAACTGCCTCGCTGACTTCGGAAACAGTTGGTTGGACGTTTTCTTTAAAATCAGAAGTGATACTTTTGACTTCATTTTTTACTTCGGCCACTTTGGTAAAACCGGAGGAAAAAGAAACATTGGAACTTTGCCATAAATCTCGGAAAGAAAAAAGCCAACCGGCTAGGACGATACCGACGGTGACGGCAGAAAAAATAATAAACTGAGCTTTGGTTTTTGGATCAGTTTTTTTTATTTCCATAATTATTAGGCGCGTTCCAAAACCGTTACCAACATATCTTCCTCTTCCAGCAAATCGCGTTTGGTGATTTTTAATTTATTGGCCGTTTCGTTTTTTGGTACACCCATAGCCTTACAAAAAGCCTCGACTTCACCCAAAGCTTCCTTTAAGTCGGACACCCCATAAAACATAGGAATGACAATTTTCGGTTCCAACTGTTCAATAACTTCGACCGCCAACTTTGGCGTCAAAACCCGACCACCACCAACCGGAATCATTAAAATATCGACATTACCGATTTCTTCCAGTTCACTGGCTTTCAAAACGCGATTCAAAGCACCAAGATGAACTAAATGTATATCTTCAACTTCAATTCGAAAAATTCGATGGTTATTCATGCCTTTCTCAACCAACGGAGCAGCAATGGAATAAATAAAAATTCCCTTAACTTCAAATTCACCGGGTGTAGAAACTGTGAATGGTTTATTCTGAAGCCCTTCTAGATTATTGGCATCAGAACTGTCGTGACTTACCACCACTAAATCCGGCGATAAAGTTTTTGGCAGCCGCAAGCCGGTTTCGTTATCATAAGGATTGGTCAGCAAAGTAGCTTCGCCAGACGAAGTTTTAGTCGCGATTTCAAAACAAGAAAGTCCATGGAAGGAGATGATCATAGTGGTTTAATTTCTGAATTATTGAATTATTGAATTTCAAAATTATGGAAATTCTTAATTTTTTAACCAGTAATTTCCGAAAAAATTCCCTGATAATCATAGCATAATCTGTGAAGAGAGACAAGTAAAAACGGTGGCAAAAAGAGGACAAAAAATCCCTGGTTTTTAAACCAAGGATTCTCAAAAAAACATTTTCCAAACAGATAAACCGAGCATCACGAAGTAACACTCGGCTTTTAAAGCATTGGCCGACTAGGCGGCCAATAGATCCTTCAAGTCAAACTCGACAACGGCTATGAAGGCGTCGGTCGAATCTCCGAAGAGTTTGACCGATGCGACCGTGGCCAGCTCAAGCTCAGCCAGTTCAAGAAACGGCCGGCCTTCGACCATGACCTGGTCGGTCTCAAGGTCGGGGTTGTCGGTCGACTCGACTGTCTGGTCAAGCCAGGCGTGAGACGGGTCGCTTTCGCGACGCTGCCGACGCATCCGACTGACCAGCTTTTTGTGACGCCGACGTTCCTCGGTGTCGGGCTTCGAGAAGGACTTGCCCTTCTTGAACTTCCCTGGCAGGACGATCGGCCGATCGACGAACTTGTCACCGTCGTCGCAATCGTCCTCGACATTGTCCGGCTCGGACTGAGTGGCGACTTCGGCCTGCTTGACGACCGAGGCCGTCTCAACTTCGGCCGCTTTAGCCATGGCCGAATAACGATCCTCAACTACGACGCACCGATCGGGATACTCATCTTCGTCGTCTTCCACTTCGAGAAAGAGCGACTCGGGGGTCTGATTTTCGACCCCGAACCCTAACCCGTCATCCTCGTCGTCGGTATAGAGACCACCGAGGGTCTCCTCTACCCAGTCGAGATCGGGCCCATCGTTGTTGGTCGCCACAAACATCTTCACAAACCGGCCAGTGACCGGATCGCGAGAATTTCCGACGGACTCTTTTCCATCGGTGTAGTCAACCTTATAATCTTCTTCCGCTCGCAGGATTGCGTGCATCGTTCTATCCCCCAAAAAAGTTGTTTTCAAACCGACTCGAAAAAACTTTCGAGTGCCTGAAATTCGAGTGCCTGAAAAACGAATAAATGTATCATATTTTTGATTAAAAGTCAAGGGTCGTTGGCTAAAATTAGCCAAAAAAACAAAAATCCCCAGTTTTTAAACCGGGGATTCCCAAAAATCTTAAAAAACGAACCTCCTTAATTCAATAATTCGAAAATTCAATAATTAAATAATTTCCACCTAAACTTCCTCCCCAAACACGCCTTTCCAATACTCAATCTCTTTCTTAATTGTCTCCAATTTAGGATCTGGCATGGTAATTAACCAACCTTCTTCAAAAGTTTTTACTTTATCCAAAATCTCGGCTTGCCATTTTGGATCATGACTGGCCATAGCCCGCAAAATTTCTAATTGTTTTTCTATTGCCTCTTTCTGATCTGAATATTTTTTTACCAACTTATCAAACTTTCCCTGATCCTTTTCACTCAAATCTTCCAATTCATCCTTAAGATGTTCATCAGCATCAACCAAACCGCACTCGATTTGAAAACGTTCCTCGGCTGTAAAATCATCCTCAAACATTTTGCTGCGAGTGATTTCTACCACATCAGCCCCCGAAGCCAAAAGTCCTTCGAGTTTCTTTTTGGTTTTTTCGTCCACGTGTGCCAAAACCTCTTCCTTTAATCTTTCGATTCTGGTCGAACTCGTAAGTTCAAAAAAAGCATGACGATATGGATACTCGGCCTTACCGGTTTTGGCCATAGCCTCAAGAATCCGCTCTTCCGAAGCATTCGGATCAGCCAAAAAGGCATCGTGCATTTTTTGCGCTTCAGCCTTTATTTCCGCCGGCACGGTTGGCGGCAGGTGTTTGATGGCATATTGGTAGTCTTTTAGGAGGTATTCGTGGGGGTGCATATCGGATTTGGTTAGGGGAATAAGGGGACGAAGGGGTTGAAGGGAGTTTTAAGTTAGGTTGATTGTCTTGAACTATGATTCAAATGATTAACTGATTTCCATGATTATCGGCTGTAAGAACTCTGGCTGCAAATCCTGTTAATCCTTTAATCCTAAAAATCCCAGTTCAGACAATAAAAGAATAGCAGAAAGGAAGAAAAGAAAAAAGGCGAAAACCCCCTTCAACCCCTTATTCCCCTTCGACCCCTTCGATATACTCAGTATTTTCCAGTCAAGAGATGAGCCCCAAATCGTCGTTATTTTCTGAAGGATTTAAAGAGGCTTAATTTAGCTTCTTGCATGTCTTTAGCACACT
>JAGVPA010000012.1 GCA_020052445.1 bacterium | reverse complement strand
GTTGCGGTCTTTGGAACTTCCATCTTCGATATACGTCATAATCTCAACTTTCATGGGATTATTATGTTTGTCGAGGAATAATATGGCAACAGGTCTAATGTCGGGCAACCTGAAACTCCTCAGGGAGGAAGATGATGTCGAAAAGGAGACCGAAGGTTTCTCTGATGACCTCGCGAGCAAGACAGCGGGAAATGAAAGTCTTGGAAGCCGAGATTGTCGCAGCCAAAGATGAATTGGCAGAACAGCTCGAGCAACTTCCTGAACATATCCACGATGATCAGATTCTCGCCCGTCTCGCCTCTGGAAAGTGGGGGTATGGAGTAGCGAGAGAGCTGTGCTTGCAGATGAGAAGTGCTGTCCAGAACTACCGGCAGGTGGCTGAACGACTCGAGATCATGAAGAGACTGGTTCGGTCTCAAGAAAGACTCGATAAGTTGAGGACAGCGGAAGGAAAGTGACTTTTCCGATTCTTGGATAGTCACTACGTCGTCGAGGTGGTCACGCAGCCATCTCATTTTTTTTACGATTCTTTTCTGCCACGAAACGCCTCACCTAATGTAATCTCATCAGCAAATTCGAGTGAGGCGCCGGCTTGTAGACCGCGAGCTAGGCGGGTGAGGCGTTTGCTGAAGCCGAGAAGTTGTTTGGTTAAATACATCATGGTGGTTTCGCCGTGAACGTCTGGGGAAAAAGCTAGAACGATTTCTTGGATTTGATTTTCTTCGCGTAATTTTTTAAATAACGGTTGAACTCGCAAAACTTCCGGTGTCATACCTTCGATAGGATTCAGAACGCCACCGAGGACAAAATATCGTCCATTGTAAGCTCCGGTTACCTCGATAGTCGGAATGTCGCGCGAGGTTTCGACGATGCACAAAATTGCCGGATCGCGTTTTGGGTCATTGCAGATGTCGCAGAATTCATTTTGCGTATAATTGAAACACTTGGGGCAGAGGCGAACTTTTTCGCCGAGCTCGCGAATCAGGTCGGCAGTTTGCATCAATTCTTCTTTTGGTAATTGCAGTAAAGAAAAAACATAACGCAAAGCCGTTTTTGGCCCCACGCCAGGCAGCTTGGTTAAAGCCGCACTTAAGTTTTGAATCGGTTCAGGAAAGCGACGCATATTGTGATTACAGATGTTGGATTACGGATATACGGATTTTTTTTGGAGAAACCTGTCATCCCGAGCCAGAGAGGGATCTCGCCGCGTGATGCCGATCCCAATCTGTATATCCGTAAAAATCCGTAATCACAATATATTTAGAGTCCAAGATTTTTAAAGGCATCCAATCCGCCCATTTCTTTCATTTTGAAAGCCATTTGTTTTTGGACTTTTTTGATGGCGTCGTTTGTGGCTTCTTTGATGGCAGCTTCCAGTTTATTTTTATCCTTTAACATTTCATCATCGATTTTAACTTCGAGAATTTGTTGGTTGCCATCGATTTTTATTTTAACCTTACCCCAAGCCGCTTCACCTTCAGCCGAAAGTTCGGCCAAGCCGCCCTGGATTTTTTTAGCTTGATCGCGAATGTCTTTAATGGCTTTGATTTTGTTGAACATATCTTTTTTGAATTATTTAATTTTTGAATTATTTAATTATTGAGTTGTGGAAGTCGTTTTCTTCGTTTGTCATCCCGAGCCAGAGAGGGATCTCGTTTGTCACGCCGTAGCTCGCCTCGAGCGAAGGGTGGCCACGTGATTTCAAGATGTTTTTTAAAAAAATTATTCTCCCTCCCTCACTGCCACAGTGGGGGAGGGTTGGGGAGAGGGAATTAAAAAGGATTTCCCATTGGATCAATTGGCGGTGGGGTAGCTGATGATGGTGGTGGTGGAGGGGCGGGAATTTCGCCGCCAAAGTTGTTGCCGCCATTGTTGATATCACCTGGTGGTGGCGAGCGGCGCATTTCTAGGTTACGAAAACAGGTGCGTTGGCCATCGAAGAATAATCTTATCATACCGGTCGGACCATTGCGATGTTTGGCGATGTAAACTTCGGCTAAAGTTTTTTCTTCTGGCGATAAATCTTCCTGACGATAGTTCATGTCGGTGGCTTTGCGGTAAATGAAAAGGACTACGTCAGCGTCTTGTTCGATGGAACCGGAGTCGCGCAAGTGTGAGAGTTTTGGAATAGCTGGTTTGCTTTGTTCGACGGCGCGTGAGAGCTGGGAGAGAGCAAGAACCGGCACGCCAAGTTCGCGGGCAATTTGTTTGAGTGAGCGACTGATTTCAGAAATTTCTTGAACGCGATTGTCGGAATTACCTTTGCTGCGACTTTCGATAAGTTGAAGGTAATCGATGATGATTAAACCCAAACCATGTTCGGATTGCAAACGTCGAGCCTTGGCTCTGATTTGCATAACGTTGACCGTTGAGGTGTCATCAATAAAAATTGGGGCTTCGGAAAGTTTACCTAAAGCGTGACCGATGCGGGGAAAATCATCGTCACGTTCGGAAAGTCGGCCGCTGCGCAGTTTCCATAAGTCGACACCAGCCTCGGCCGAAATCATACGATCGACTAATTGTTCCTTGGACATTTCGAGTGAAAAAATACCGACCGGGACTTTTAATTTTATGGCCGCATGACGAGCGATGTCAATAGCCAAACTGGTTTTGCCGACTGACGGCCGAGCGGCCAAAATAATAAGATCGGATTTTTGCAGTCCGGTTGTTAGGTTATCGAGTTCGGTAAAACCGGTGGCCACGCCACGCAGCTGACCTTTGTTGCGATGCAGTTCGTCAATGCGTTCGAAAGCATCGGAAAGAATATTTTTGATGTCGATGAAAGCGGTTCGTAAAAATTTTTGTGAGACGGCAAACAAACTGCGTTCAGCTGAATCAAGAATGACATCGACATCTTCAGCTTCGTCATAACCAAGTTCAGAAATTTCACCGGCTGATGAAAGGAGACGGCGCAGGGTGGATTTTTTTTGAATGATTTGGGCGTAGTGAGCAACATTACCAGCCGTGGAAACTGAGTTGGCCAATTCGACCAAATAAGCTCGACCGCCAGCCAGTTGAATTTTATCCAATTCTTCAAGACGGTTGCCGAGAGTTAAAATATCGATCGGTTCGTGTCGGACATTTAGATCGACCATGGCGTCGTAAATAGATCGGTGACATTCGCGATAAAAATCATCGCCGGTTATAGAATCCGAAACTTTAAAAAAGGCTTCCCGGTCAATTAAAAGACAGCCGAGCAAACATTGCTCAGCTTCCAGATTTTGCGGTGGAATTCTTTGTTCTGCCATAACTGCCGCTATCTTACCGTTGTCGGCCGACTCGTTCAAGTCCTGGTTGTGCATGGCTTGTGGTATAATTGTGTACACTTATGAATAGATACCATGGACATCCCGATATCACTTGGTTTCGGGCCGTTGGCACAATGATTGGCGGGGTGGTGGGCGTGGGAGTTTTTGGCCTGCCATTTGCTTTTGCTCAAAGCGGTTGGGGTTTAGGTTTGCTTATTTTATTGGTTTTGGGTGGTTTGCTTTTGGTTTTAAATCTCATGTACGCCGAAATAAATATTCAGACGCCGGGCAAACATCGGTTGGTTGGTTTGGTTAAAAAATATCTCGGTTCCGGCTGGTCGCATTTTGCCACGGCCATATTTATTCCTTATAGCTGGGGCGCCATGCTGGCCTACATGCTGGTTGGTGGAGATTTTTTATACGCACTTTTGTCACCACTTTTTGGCGGCCCCATAATTATTTATCAGGTCGCTATTGCTCTCCTCGCAGCCGCTTTAACTTTTGGCGGGGTTAAAAAATTAGCCAAAATGGAATTTGGTGTGATCTTGGCTTTGTTGTTTCTGTTTGTTTTTATAATTTTGGTTTCTCTGCCATCTTTGGCCTGGCAAAATGTTTCACCACTGCATTTTTCCAATTGGTTTGTTCCATATGGAGTTATCTTTTTTGCCATGTCGGGCCTCGGAGTTATTCCGGAAATGAAAGAAGTTCTTGGTAGTCGTCATAAAAAAGATTTGCCCCAGGCAGTTTTGACCGGTCAAGTTTTGATTTTTATTCTTTACGCTTTATTCACTCTGGCGGTGGTTGGAGTGACCGGAGTAACGACAACCGAAGCGGCTTTTGATGGCTTGGCTAGTAAGTTTGGCACGGTTTTTGCCGTGGCTGGTTCTTTGCTCGGAGCTATTACTGTTGTTTCAATTTTTTCTATCGTTAGTATCGAGATGCAGGATATTTGGCGATTTGATTATAAACTTTCGCAAAAAAAATCTTGGGCTCTGGCAGCCTTTGTACCAATCATAATTTTATTTTTCGGTTTCAATAAATTTGTTGACCTTATCGGTTTTCTTGGCGCAGTTTTTGGTGGCGTGATCGGAATTTTAGTTGTGGTCATGTATCAAAAAATGCGTCGCGATTGTCCCAATCTGGCGCATTGTTCCATGAAGGTGCCGCAAGTTGTGGTCTGGTTACTGATTGCAGTTTTTGCTGGCGGAATTATTCAGACGGTTTTTGGGTTTTAATCGGGAGAAACAAGTTTGATAGTAAGACAAGAGTTGGGTGTTGAATATGGAAATAAAAAAATATAAATCGTTTATTAAAAATTATTTACTGGGGTAGGCGCTTGTCACCCCTTCTTATCAGTAACATGCAACATTCCTTGTATTAATCGATAAAACAATTTGCCTCGAGAATGCGATTTCCGT
>JAGVPA010000086.1 GCA_020052445.1 bacterium | reverse complement strand
CTTAAAGTCCAAATTGTATCTCTGTGCCATCAGATCCAGTATGAACGAACTCACGCGATTGAGACAGAGTCATGGGTGGAGTGCGTAAGGTGAGCTGTTCAGGAAAAATAAAAATAAAAAGAACATAAAAAATCGTCGATTGTTTCGACGATTTTTTAAATAATTGAATTTTTCCTCAATAAAAGGTAATCTGTGACCATTATGTTTGAAGTTTTAAAGCAAACTGGAAAAGCTCGTCGGGGGCGGCTTACTTTGCCGCACGGTGTGGTGGAAACGCCGGTTTTTATGCCGATTGCCACCAAAGGCGCGGTCAAGACGCTTTCCAGTCAGGATATGGAAAAACTGGGGAGTCAGATTATTCTTTCGAATACTTATCATCTTTTGTTGCGACCGGGTTTTGAAGGCATGAAAAAACTTGGCGGTCTGCACCATTTCATGAATTGGTCGAAACCGATTTTGACGGATAGTGGCGGCTATCAAGTTTTCAGTTTGTCGAAAATGAACAAAACCAAAGAAGCAGGCGTGGTTTTCCAATCACACATTGACGGAGCTCGAATTGAACTGACGCCGGAAAGCTCGATCGAAACCCAACTCGCCATCGGCTCAGATATCATGATGCAGTTCGACGACGTGGCCGCCGGTGGAGCGGATCGAGAACGGCATGAGGAGGCGATGGAACGGTCTCTTAGGTGGGCAAAAAGATGTAAAGAAAAATTTTCCACCACTCTCCCGCCGTCGCCGGGCTTTGGCGGGACCCCGTCAAAGGCCTCCGTCGGCGGGGTATCACTCCACGACTCCACCACTCCATCACTTTTTGGTATCGTCCAGGGAGGTACCCACGAAGATTTACGCGAACGCTCGCTCAAAGGTTTAACCGAAATTGGTTTCGATGGTTACGCCATCGGCGGTCTTTCGGTCGGCGAACCTCGAGCTGAGGCTTATCGGATTGTTGAGATGCTGGCGGATAAAATGCCGGCCGATAAGCCGCGTTATTTTATGGGTGGTGGTATGCCGGAGGAAATTGTTCATTATGTTCGGAATGGTGTGGATATGTTCGACTGCGTTTTGCCGACTCGCAATGCTCGTCACGGAACCCTGTTTGTCTGGAATACCGATCCTGATAAATGGAATCCAATTGAAGGCGATGACCCTTCGACAGGCTCAGGGCAGGAGAATTTTGATTTTTACGAACAAGTGCACATCACCAACGAAAAATTCGCTTTTGACGAAAGTCCGATCGATCCATTTTGCGATTGCGAGACTTGCAAAATCGTTTCCAAAGCCTATCTTCGACACTTGTTCCAAGTCAGCGAGATCCTCGCTTTGCGCTTAGCCACTATCCACAACGTGCGGTTTTATATTAGAATGATGGAGAGGATCAGAGAGGTGTTGTAAAAGCGTGTCAATTGGAAGAAAAAAGTAAAAATTGTAAAAAGTAAAATTGGCAATATGGAAAATCGATTACCATCAGCTTCACAACAACCTTCGAGTGAACGAGAACCCTGTCGTTTGTCGCAAGTCGATTCTATGCGTCGCAAAAGAGCTGAATTGGCTTCGGTGGAAGCGGCCATTGGAAGAATTGAAAATAAAAAAGGTGAGAAAAAATATTCTGATCCAACTTTTCGTTTGTTGTTAGACAGAAGAAGAGATTTGTCTTTTGATTTATTGCCAAAAAAAGGACGAGAAGAATTGGTGGAAAGAATTTTTTCACTCGAAGCAGAAAAAGACAAGGTGAAAATTTCCTTAGATTCAGTTGAGGAAGAAATAAAAAGACTGGCGGATTTTTCGCCGGAGAAATATGAAAAAATTAATTTAAGAAGTCAATTAGACATAAAATTATCTGAATTGAAAAGACAAATTGTTAAATTATCTAACTTAGTTCCGGCAATAATTTTGAAAAAATTTCAGCAACAAAGAACCTTAAAAGAAGAAAGGGAAAGTCAAGAAAGAATAAAAGAACAAACCAATAGTTTTTTCGAAAGATACGATATCACGGCCAAAGAGGCGGTATTTTTTGGCATTAAACAATTATCTAAAACCTTGGAAAGGATCTTTTCTTCAACCGGCGGTTTGCCAAGTGTTTTATTTTTTCCTGATACTGGTTCTCGGCCATTGCGTTACGCGGTTAATCCGTTGATAAAATACGTTTACCTTTTACATGGTCAACCCATGCCAAGGGAGGTTTTTTTAAAGACTTTTTCTAGGTTTCAAGAAGCGGAAGACCGAGAAATAGAAATTCAAAAATTACAGGATGAGGTAAGAAACTTAAAAAAAGAAATTAAAGAAATGATACAAAAAAGAAAATCAGTTATTTACGCCATTCGCGGTCAAAGACATAATTCCGAAAAATATATAAACTTAAGTCTTGAAGCTCAAAAGCTTCAGAATAAAATTGATTCTTTGGAAGTTTTGTTGTCAGAAAAAGAAAAATTGATTTTCGATTTTTTGCAAGAAAAAGATAAGAAAATTTTTACTAATCGATTATCAGATTCGATTAATAAAGGCCATGAAGTTGTTTTGGTTATAGATGATGTATCCAGTGGCGGTCGAACTTTTGCTGCGATAGACGAGTCTTTGACTACATTAGGTTTACCTAACCAAGCTTATTATTTTTCTTTTCTTTCCACGCGACCAAATAATTTAAATTCAAAAATTCTGTCGAAAAATATTTCGGCCGGAGTTTGTTTTTCTGGCGACGAATCAAACGTTAGTATTTTAGCCGAAAAAATACTAGGAAACGAAGAGTCAAATTCTCCAGACAGAGAATGGGGAGAATTGATGTTGGCCGGGTTTCCTTATCGTCATTTTTCCGGTGATGGAAAAGAGAAAACAATAGGTGTGAAAAAAAATCAATTCTCTCTAAATCCTTACAGTGAAGTTTCTCCCAATCGTAATCCGGAAGCTGTGAGACAAGTGCGAGAGAAATACCGTGTCTGGGGCGAGGAAGCGGTGAAACAAATATTTACAGCACCGGCTGTTGAAAATGCGGCCAAATAGAGAAAATTTAAACCAACCAATTTTACGTTTTTACGTTTTTACACACCACCAATATGAAAAAACTCATCCAAACCTTAATCCAACAAAAAGCCAAACGTGCCGTCCTTAAATATAAACCTCGAGTCGTGGCCATTACCGGTTCGGTTGGAAAAACTTCGACTAAGAATGCCATTGCTGAGGTTTTGAAAACTAAGTTTGATGTTCGGGTGGCTGAGGAAAATTATAATAATGAGTTTGGGGTGCCACTTGCCATTCTTGGTGAAAAAAGTCCTGGTTCATCGGTTTTGGGTTGGCTGAAGATTCTTTTAAAATCAGAAAAACATTTTCCTCAGGTTTTGGTTTTGGAATTCGGGGCCGATCATCCGGGCGACATTGCGGCTCTTTGCCAGTTAGCTCAGCCTGAGGTTGGAGTCGTAACCACGATTACGCCGGTGCATATCGAAAATTACGGTTCGGATCTTGAAAAACTGGTGGCTGAAAAACGGGTGCTTATTGAAAATTTGTTGGCCAACGGTTTGGCGGTTTTGAATGGTGACGATGAACGAGTTCGTGGTTTTGCCATGGCGAGTAAGGCACCAGTTGTGACCTACGGTTTCAATTCTTGTAACGTCCAAGGTGGCGATTATTTGGTTGGCACACGCGATGATTTTTCTTTTGATCCGGGCGAGGTTTTTGCCACCGCTAATTTTTCTGTTCGTTCGGCCAAAAGTTCGGCTCAAGTCGTTTTGAATAATGCTTTGGGTAAAGGTTTAGTCTATTCCTCACTGGCGGCCATTGCCGTCGGCGAACATTTTGGTTTGACTGGCGAGGAAATGCTGCCAGCTCTGGCTCGACTTGAACCAGACGACGGTCGTTTAAGACTTTTGCCTGGCATCAAAGGTTCGTTGATTATTGATGACTCCTACAACGCCGCGCCAGCTTCTGTCTCACTGGCCCTAAAAGTTTTGTCAGCCTTCGAACCCCGAGAAAACCGTCGGCGAATTGCCGTGCTTGGTGATATGGGCGAACTCGGTACTCTTTCCGAAGCCGAACATCGAAACATCGGATTGCAAGCCGCCAACGTCGCCGACTTGCTCGTCTGTGTCGGTGAAAAAGCCCGAGGCATTGCCGCCGGGGCTCGCGAGGCTGGAATGGAACCAACCCACATTTTAGAAATGTCGAGTGCCGAGGATGCCGGTCGGCACATGGATACTGAAGTTAAACAAGGTGACATTATTTTGATCAAAGGTTCACAAAGCATGCGTATGGAAAAAGTCGTAAAAGATTTAATGGCCGAACCGCTGCGAGCCGGTGAACTTTTGGTTAGGCAGTATGGGAAATGGCTTTTGTAGAATTAGTGAATTTTAAAACAGCTGTCATCCTGAGCCAGTCTTCGATAGGCCTCAGACCATGAGCCCGGTCGAATGGAGAAGGATCTCGCCACGTGATTTATATTTAACGCTCTTCCATCATTTGTCATTAGACATTAGAAATTAGACATTCCCAATCAACAAAATCCCTCCGAAAAAAATCGGAGAGATTTTAAAATTTAGTCAAATGTAATGCTGATAAAAAAATCCGCCTGGCCGAGGGGCGGCTGGCGGGAAGGATGGCGAGAGAGTTTACTTTTCCTCATCTTCGGGGAAGACCTCGGTTCGGAGATCCCTGAGGCCGTCGACGAGAAGAGATGGCGGGACAATCGGGGCATAGGTTCGGCCGGTTCTTGGAAGAAGGACGTTCTTTTTACGCAGCCTCTGCCTCAAGCCGTTATCATTTCCAACCCAGTCTCCCAAAAGCTCTTCTGCCAGTCCTTGTGCCGGAGTGATGATGAACTCACGGATCACGCTCCCCGTCTCTTCATCGTCCCACAGGTCGACGTTTGGAATCGTCTCGTGTGGAATCGGGCGTCTGAATAATGTTCTGATCCAGTGTCGCTCAGCCATTCGAAGGTTGTAGGCCTCGATCATTTTTCTGGTCGAGTCCAGGGTTGCTCCTGAACTGTAGAGGTAGCCGGTGCGGGTTTCTCCGCTCGGCAACAGTCCGGCCCAGACCATCATTCTGGCTCCGCGGTAGGCAGACAGGCGACCAAGGTTTGCGACGAGATCTTTTTCCCTTTCACGACCAGGCGAGCCCTTTTTTCCGCTTTTTTCGAGGGTCGCGTTCAGGGCATGGAGAGAGTTGTTGGGAGAGACGGCAACGATCCATTCAGCGCCTTTTTCCAGGCTGATTCTCCTCAGTTGAAATTGCAAGGCTATCACAACCTTGCCAGGTCGTCCGTTTTCTTGGAGAGGAACTTCGACGACCTCTTCCATCGCCGCGATTCGATCCAATCTGATGGCTGGACCGTTGATATTCCGAAGAAGTTCTCCCATGTCGAGGTGGACCGGCAGATGCTCCTCTGGATCGAAGAACGGAACTTCGTCTGGTTTTCGTGGTTTTTTGGCCATTTTCATTACCTCCTACGGTTGACTTCCGGCTCTAATTAAACATTTTATCGGTTAATTGTCAAAGATTTTTGGGGTGTTGTGGTTAAATTGTTCAACTGGGGTAGGCGCTTGTCACCCCTTCTTATCAGTAACATGCAACATTCCTTGTATTAATCGATAAAACAATTTGCCTCGAGAATGCGATTTCCGT
>JAGVPA010000032.1 GCA_020052445.1 bacterium | reverse complement strand
GTTAACATTCTAACTCATTTAAAATCTACGAGTGCGTAACGACTGCCATTGTGGCAGTCCTGCTCATTAAGCCACCAGCTTTGCTGGTGGTGTCTAACTGTCCAAAATCAATTAAAAAGAGTTATTTTTTTGCTTAAAATAGCCAAAAAGCTTTAAGGCTTGACATATCCTCTTTTCATCCTCATTTCAGCTCTTGACGTTTGTCCACAGGTCTGGTATATTTCCGTCGAACTCGCCGAATTATTTCGGCTAATCTTCGCCCCGTTTGAGGCAGAATGGTCTACCGGGCGGACCTTCCAGCAAAAGTCTTTTACCCCGCTTGACGTGGTAAAGGGCATGAAAAAATATTTCCATGCTGGCGAAAATAAATATAACGGCTATTACAATCCATTTATTGGACGTAATGGAGTTATCCTGCCTAACTAATAAAAAAAATTAAGCACCCTTCCTTATAACGGACGGGCTTTTTGTTAGGGTTACGAAACTACGAAAAGTTACGAAACTACGAATGTTGAAATGTCAAAAAGTGAAATGACAAATGTCAAATGAAGGAATATTATTTTTCTTCCAAGAAATTAACTTCCATCATTTGGCATTCGATCAATTTGAAATTTGACATTTCCACCCAATTTCGTTGTTTCGTAGCCCTTTCGTTGTTTCGTAACCCCCTATTAATCCATCTACTATGATTTATAGATTAACTCCGCCAACAGATCCCGAGCGTCATGCGTTTAACACGGTTCCGGACGCTATGGAACTTCCGGAACTTACGGAAATCCAATTGCGTTCCTATAGCTGGTTCATGGAGGAAGGTTTGCGTGAACTGTTTGACGAAATTAACCCAATCCGCGATTTTATTGGTCGTGATTTGGAATTATATTTCGACAAATTTTACCTGGATGAACCTAAGTTTGACGAAGTTACTTCACGTAACAAAAACGTGACTTTCGAAGCTCCGCTGCGCATCAAAGCTCGTCTGGTAAACAAACGCGATAATGTTGTTAAGGATCAGGAAATTTATTTGGGCGACATGCCGGTCATGACTCCGCGCGGTACTTTTATTATTAATGGTATCGAACGCGTCATTGTTTCTCAGCTCGTTCGTTCAGCCGGTGCTTTCTTTACAGCCGAAGTTCAGCGCGGTCGCCGTTATTATGGGGCCAAAATTATTCCTAACCGCGGCGCTTGGTTGGAATTCGAGACTGATCCTAAAAATGTTATTTGGGTAAAAATTGATCGCAAACGTAAGGTAACCGTCACGGCTATTTTGCGAGCTTTTGGTTATTACACTGATGAGGAAATAATGGCTCTGTTCGAGGATATTGATACTCACCCAATGAACCATTACATCGAATCTACTTTGGCTAAGGATCCTTCAAAGGATGAAAACGGCGGTTTGATCGAAGTTTACAAACGTATCCGCCCAGGTGATTTGGCTACTCCAGACAACGCCAAATCGCTCATCCATTCCATGTTTTTTAATTTCGATCGTTACGATTTAGGTAAAGTCGGTCGTTTTAAATTTAATTTGCGTTTTGGTACCGATGCTTCAGAAGCCGAAATAACTCCGGAAGAAAAACGTATTTTGCACAAAGAAGATTTGGTGCAGATTGTTCGTGAAATTATTCGTCTCAACATCACTCAGGAAGATCCAGACGACGTTGACCACTTAGGTAACCGTCGGGTTCGCGCAGTTGGCGAACTTATCCAAGGCCGTTTCCGGGTCGGTTTGGCTCGTATGGAGCGCATCATTAAGGACAGAATGTCGACTCAGGATGTCGAACTTTTGTCACCAGCGCGTCTTATTAACGCCCGACCGGTTATTGGTGCGGTGCGCGAGTTTTTCATGTCCTCACAGCTTTCACAATTCATGGACCAAATGAATCCACTCGCCGAACTGGAACACAAACGTCGTTTGTCAGCCATGGGTCCAGGTGGTTTGTCTCGTGAACGTGCCGGTTTCGAGGTTCGTGACGTGCACCCGACTCACTACGGTCGTATTTGTCCAATCGCCACACCAGAAGGTCCAAACATCGGTCTCGTTGGCCACTTGGCATCTTATGCGGTTATCAATAAATACGGTTTCATCGAAACACCTTACCGCAAGGTGGAAAAAATCAAAGGTAAGGATGGTAAAACTCGAGTTCGGGCCACCGATGAAATCGAATACATTAATGCTTTTAAAGAAGATAAACACGTTACCGTTCCAGCCACCGTCAACATGGATCATGAAGGTTATCTTTTAGACGCTTTTGTTAGCGCTCGTAAATTTGGCGAACCACAAATTGTTTCAGTTGAAGAGGTTGATTACGTTGATGTCTCTTCCAAACAAATTGTTTCCATCGGTACCTCACTTATTCCTTTCTTGGAACACGACGACGCCACCCGCGCCCTCATGGGTACCAACATGCAACGTCAGGCCGTGCCAACTATTAAAGCCCAATCACCAATCGTTGGCACCGGTGCCGAACGTCGGGCGGCTCGTGATTCCGGTCACGTGGTTTTGGCGGCTGAGGAAGGAAAGATTACGGCCGTTGATGGTATTCGTGTTGAAATCACGGACAAGAAAAATAATCTCCACGTTCAAAATCTCAATAAATTTTTACGCTCAAATGCTTCCACTTGTATTAACCAAGTGCCGGTAGTTAATGTTGGTGACAAAGTTAAAAAAGGCGATCCGATTGCCGATTCTTCAGCTGTCGATAAAGGTGAATTAGCTTTGGGTCAAAACGCGCTCGTCGCTTTCATGGTTTGGGAAGGTTACAACTATGAAGACGCCGTCATTATTAATGAACGCATGGTTCACGATGACCGTTTCACTTCCGTTCATATTGAAAATTATACTCAAGACGTTCGTGATACTAAACTTGGTCCAGAAGTTATTACTTGTGATATTCCAAACGTCTCAGAAGAAAAACTTAAAAATTTGGATACTGAAGGTGTCATTCGCATTGGCGCCGAAGTAAAATCCGGTGACATTTTGGTCGGTAAAATTACCCCAAAAGGCGAAACCGAACTTTCCGCCGAAGAAAAACTTTTGCGCGCTATCTTTGGTGAAAAAGCTCGCGATGTTCGTGACTCGTCCATGTATCTTGAACACGGCGAACACGGTAAGGTGGTTGATGTAAAAGTTTTCTCACGCGAGGCTGGCGACAAGTTGCCACCTGGTGTAGTGCAATCAATCCAAGTTGCCGTAGCCGACTTACGTAAGATTCAGGTTGGTGACAAAGTGGCTGGTCGTCATGGTAACAAAGGTGTTATTTCTAAAGTCGTCCCGGTTCAAGACATGCCATTCCTCGAAGATGGTACTCCGGTCGATGTTATTTTGACCCCGCTCGGCGTCGTTTCTCGTATGAACTTGGGTCAGATTTTGGAAACCCACCTTGGCTTGGCGGCTAACGCGCTTGGTTACAAAGTGGCCACCCCGGTTTTGAATGGTGTTTCCGAAAAAGAAATTCACGATGAATTGGAACGAGCCGGTTTCCCGCGCTCAGGTCAATTAGGTTTGGTCGACGGTCGTTCAGGTGAACCGTTTGCTAACAAAGTTACGGTTGGTTACATGTACATGTTAAAACTTAACCACATGGTTGAGGACAAGATTCACCAACGTTCCATCGGTCCATATTCTCTCATCACCCAACAACCACTTGGCGGTAAAGCCCAATTCGGCGGACAGCGTTTTGGTGAAATGGAAGTTTGGGCGCTTGAGGCTTACGGGGCTGCTCATATGCTGCAGGAAATTTTGACCATTAAATCAGACGACGTGCCTGGTCGTTCCAAAGCTTACGAATCAATTATTAAGGGCGAAACTATCAGAAAAGTAAACATTCCAGAATCTTTCAATGTGCTCCTACGCGAACTCAAGGGTTTGTGTTTGGGGGTCGAACTTTTGAAAGACGGCAAAGTTGTCGAGCTTGCCGAAGAAAAGGAAAAGAAAGCCCGCGCTTTGAAAAAATAATAGGAATTATTTGGGCGTTAGGGGGCGTTTAGGCATTAAAAGGCACTAAGGCATGGAAGATTTATTAAAAATAAAATTCCTTGCCCCGAGCGCCCGTTAACGCCCCTAACGCCTTAAAGCCCCCTTAAAAAATATATGTTTCAGAAACTCGACACCTTAAAAACTACCGACTTCGACGCTATTCGTCTTAGACTCGCTTCACCTGAAGAAATGCGCGTCTGGTCTTACGGCGAAGTTTCCAAACCGGAAACTATTAACTACCGAACCCAGAAACCTGAAAAGCACGGTCTGTTTGCCGAAGAAATTTTTGGACCTTCCAAAGACTGGGAATGTTATTGTGGTAAGTATAAAAAAATTCGTTTCAAGGGCATCGTTTGTGACAAATGCGGCGTGGAAGTTACTCACTCCATTGTTCGTCGCGAACGTATGGGTCATATTGAATTGGCCGCTCCAGTTACTCATATTTGGTACTTGCGCGGTTTGCCAAGCAAAATTGGTACAGCTCTCGACATGTCAGTCCAGGCTCTGGAAAAGGTTATTTATTTTGCCAGCTATTTGATTACTGATGTTAATGAGGAAGCTAAGATTCAAACCATCGAGCAAGTTAAACAGGAATACAAGAGTAAGAGAAAAATGATCGAAGGTGAATATGCTCGCGATGTTGATCGTTTGGCCGTTCGTTTTCCTGGCGAAGAAAAGAAAATTAATACCGAAGCCGAACACTTGGCCGGTATTCGCGATCGCAAATTAGCCGAACTCGAAGAAGACTTTTTGATTGTTGATAAAGATCTTAAAGAATTGAAACCACTCAAAGTTATTAATGAAGCGACTTATCATGAATGGTCGCTCAGATACGGTCATCTTTTTGATGCCGATATTGGAGCCGGGGCAGTGCAAAAACTTTTGACTCGCATCAATCTTGAGGAAACAGTTAAACTCATCGAAGAAAGTTTGGAAAAAGCCATTGGCGCCAAACGTGATCGTTTAATGCGTCGTTTAAAATTACTGCGGGCGCTTTTGAAAAACAATATTCGCCCAGAATGGATGGTGCTTCAAGTTATTCCAGTTATCCCACCGGATTTACGTCCAATGGTGGCTCTCGACGGTGGCCGATTTGCCACTTCTGACTTAAACGATTTGTATCGTCGGGTTATCAACCGTAACAACCGTTTAAATCGTTTGCGTGAACTTAATGCGCCAGAAGTTATTGCCAGAAACGAAAAACGCATGTTGCAGGAAGCGGTCGATTCACTTATCGATAACAACGCTCGTCATTCAAAAACCGTTTTGGCCGCGACTGGTAAAAAACGCCAGCTCAAATCCTTGGCCGACTTTTTGAAAGGCAAGCAGGGTCGTTTCCGCCAAAACCTGCTCGGTAAACGTATCGACTATTCCGGTCGTTCGGTTATTGTGGTTGGCCCTCACCTCAAAATGAATCAATGCGGTTTGCCAAAAACCATGGCCATGGAACTTTTTAAACCGTTCGTTATTGCCAAACTCATCGAACGTGAATTGGTTCATAATATTCGTTCAGCTAATCGTTTTATTGAAAGTGATCACGCCGAGACTTGGGATATTTTGGAAGAGATTACCAAAGATGCTTACGTACTTTTAAACCGTGCTCCGACTTTGCACCGTCTTGGTATCCAAGCTTTTCAACCTTTACTTATTGAAGGTAAGGCTATCCAAGTTCACCCATTGGTTTGCGACGCTTACAACGCCGACTTTGACGGCGACCAAATGGCTGTGCACGTGCCGCTGACCGAAGAAGCTAAAAATGAGGCTCGTGATTTAATGCTGGCCACCAAAAATTTATTGAAACCAGCTCATGGCGGTCCGGTTGCCACCCCTGGTCGCGATTTAGCCTGGACAGCTTATTGCATGTCCATGACCACCGACAAACCAGAGGAAGAAAAAATGAAAGCTTTCCGCGACATCAGCGATGCTCAATATGCTTACGAGACAAAAAAAATTGGTCTTCGCGAATGGATTCGGGTTCGTGGCAGCTTGAAACCTGGCATGAAAGACGAAAGCCAAATTACGGTTACCACCATTGGTCGTATCATCGTTAACAGTGTCATCCCGGCAGTCATTCCTTTTATGAACCAATCGTTTGGTCGTAAGGAATTGGCTAACATTATTCGCATGTCAGTCGAATTTGACGGTCAAGAAAAAACCGCCGCCACTTTGGACGCCATTAAAGATCTTTGTTTCCGATACGCCACACTGCTCAGTTATTCCTGGGGCATGGCCGACTTGCCAGACCTTTCAGCTAAAAAAGAATTGCTTGACGATGGTGATGCTCGTATTCATGAAGTTGATGGTTTCTTTGCTCAAGGTTTGTTAACTCAAGCTGAACGTCATAACTCGGTCGTTAAGATTTGGAATGAAATTAAAGATAAGGTTTCCGATTTGGCCAAAGTTTCTTTGGCTCACAACGGTCCGGTTTACACCATGATTGAATCTGGGGCGCGTGGATCATGGGGTCAGTTTACTCAGATGGTGGGTATGAAAGGTTTGGTGTCCAACCCATCAGGTGAAATTATCGAACTGCCGGTTAAACGTTCATTTAAAGAAGGTTTTGATGTTTTGGAATTCTTTATCTCCAGCCACGGTGTGCGTAAAGGTTTGTCAGACACGGCTTTACGTACCGCTAACGCCGGTTACTTAACTCGTCGTTTGGTCGATGTGGCTCAGGATGTGGTGGTTCGTGAAGTTGACTGTGGTGATAAGGAAGGCGTGCTCTTAACCAAAGAAGAATCCGATGAAATCGGTGAGCCGTTACTTATTCGTGTTCTTGGTCGCGTGGCTTTCTCTGATATCAAACTGCCAGATTCCAAGAAAGCTATTGTTAAAGCCGGCGCTCTTATTACCGAAGATCATATTCGGGAAATCGAGGCTTCTGGTAAGGAACTTTTGCAAGCTCATGTGCGTTCAGTTATGACTTGCAAGTCACGTCGCGGTGTTTGTCAGCAGTGTTACGGTTACGATTTGGCCTACAACAAATTGGTCAAACTCGGTACCTCGGTTGGTATTATGGCCGCTCAGTCCATTGGTGAACCTGGTACTCAGCTTACAATGCGAACTTTCCATACTGGTGGTGTGGCTGGTAAAGACATTACTCAAGGTTTGCCACGCGTGGAAGAATTGTTTGAAGCTCGTAACCCAAAACTGAAAGCGGTTATGACCGAAGTTTCTGGTAAGATTCAAATTGAAACCATGGAACGTGAAATGGTTCAAGTTGGTACCGGTAAACAAATTATCGATACCAGATCCGGTCAAAAAATTGTTCGTATTCTTTATAACAGCATTGAAGACGAAGCCATGATTATTGGTAAGAGTGCTGAACCAAAAGTTAAAGTTGGTGATAAGGTTGAACCAGGCGATGTCTTGGCGGCTAAGTCCGATGGCACAAAAGTTTTGGCCGAAAAGTCCGGTGTCATCTCGGCGATTGCCAAAGGTGTGGTCAAATTTGTGGCCGAAAGTCAAAAGGCCCGTGAATATTTGATTCCACCAGGTTATTCTTTGATTGTAAAAGATGGCGATGAAATTCAAGCCGGCGATCCTTTGACTGATGGTGGTTTGGACTTGCAGATTCTTTTCAAACACAAAGGTCAAAATGCCGTGCAACGTTATCTTTCAAAAGAAACTCAGTTTGTTTACGCTTCTCAAGGTCAGAAGTTAAACAACAAACACATCGAGCTTATCGTCAAACAAATGTTTAGCCGTGTTCGCATTGTCGACACTGGCGATACAGATTTGTTGCCAGGCGAGATCACTGAAAAGAACTGCTTCTTAGATGAAAATGATCGCATCAAAGCTTTGGGTAAAAAGGAAGCCACGGCTGATCAAATTTTCCTTGGTATCACCAAAGTTTCTTTGTCCACAGAATCTTGGCTTTCCTCGGCCTCTTTCCAAGAAACCGCTAGAGTTCTTATCGGTGCTTCAGTCACTGGTAAAGTTGATACTCTCCGAGGTCTCAAAGAAAACGTCATTATCGGTCGCTTAATTCCAGCTGGTACCGGTTTCGGACTTCATGAATGCGCTGAGGATGATGAAGGCGAAGTTGAAGTGAGTCAGACCGAGGCGGATTTGGAAAAGGCTGGGTAGGCTGGGGGACGAATTACGAATTTTGATACGAATATACGAATTTGGAAACAACGGCTCGCAAGGGCCGTTGTTTTGTTTTTTAGAATAAATTTTCCATAACTCCACGACTCCACGACTTTTTAAATTCCACGACTTGCACGATCTAGTAGACCGTGGTTTTATAGAAGTATATGAAAGTCAAAGATATTTTTACACCTTCGGAAGTTTGCACCTGCACGCCGGAGACGCTTTGGTCCGAAGCGGCCGCGTTGCTCATTGAAAAACAACTGCCAGCCGTACCGGTGGTTGATATCAATGGCAATGTTGTTGGTGTGCTTTCGGAAAAAGATTTGTTCCGCGCTTTGTTTCCTTTGTATAAAGATTGGATGGAGGCACCGCACGCCTACCACGATCTTGAAACAATGGAAGAGGAAGCCCGGGCCACCGCTTTATCGCGCACCGTCAGAGAAATTATGTCCTCGCGCACTCTGACGGCCGATCTCGAGACGCCAATTTTAAAAGTCGGCGCTCTTATGTCAGCCAGCGGTATTCATCAAGTACCAGTGGTGCAAGACGGCAAACTGATCGGCATGGTTGGTCGAAAAACCATTTACCACGCCATTTTGACCAAGTATTTTAATTGATGAAATTCGACAAAACTCGTCCTGGTTGTTAAAATCAGGACGGGTTTTTGTTGTCGGAACCTTGATTTACAGGATTAAAGGATTAGTGGGATTTTTGTTTGTTTTTTTGTGTCATGTTACTTCCCCCACCCCAACCCTCCCCCGCATGTGGCATGCGAAGGAGGGGGAATATATTTTATTAGAAGTGATTATTAAAAGATAAACACAAAAAAAGGTTTCTCCCTCCTTCACCGCCGCGGTGGGGGAGGGCTGGGGTGGGGAAAAAAACAACTCCACCACTCCATCACTCCACGACTCCATCACTTCATCACTTTCAATTATGTCTGGACACTCTCATGCTCACAACATTCAATTGGTCAAAGGCAAAGCTGACGCTAAACGCGCTCAGACTTTTACTAAGTTCACAAAAAATATTGTCGTGGCCGCTCGGGAAGGTGGTAATGATCCATCTTTTAATTTTAAATTACGGATGGCAATTGATGTGGCCAAGTCGGTAAACATGCCAAAGGATAATATTGAACGAGCGGTCGCTCGCGGTATTGGTGGCGGTGAAGGTGAAATCATGGCTGAAATTATTTATGAAGGTTTTGCACCAGGTGGCGTGGCCATTCTTGTTCAGTGTTTGACTGATAATCGAAACCGAACCGTGGCTGAAGTAAAAAATATCGTTTCAAAAGCTGGTGGGGAGATTGGTGTTGGCGGCAGTGTAATGTGGATGTTTGAAAAGAAAGGTGTGATAAGTTTTTTTGACGTTTCAATTATTAAAGATCGCGACATTTTTGATTTGGCGGTGATTGACGCCGGCGCCGAAGACATTGTTTCTTTTGATAATGGATTGCAAATAATTTGCGAAGTAAAAGATTTAAAAAAAGTTCTCGATGCGGTTGAAGCACTCGGTCTAAAATCCGACGCGGCCGGTATCGAATATCTCGCCAAGACAACGATGAAGGTTGAGGATCCGGAAATTAAAAAACAGATCGAGGAGTTGATCGAGAAGTTAGAAGAAAATGATGATGTAGATGCGGTGTTTACGAACGAAGAATAACCTCATCCCGATTTTAAACTCCCCTTCAACCCCCGCCACGCCCTCCATAGCTCGTCGCGAGCGACCTGTCCTTCCGTAGCCCGGCGAAGGAGGACGGAGGGTCCGTCCCCTCCAATCACTATGCACACCATACTAGGAATAGATCCCGGTTTCGATCGTCTTGGCTTCGGTCTCATAAAAGTCGATGGGGCTAAAACTAAGGCTTTGGATTTTGGTGTAATCACAACTAGCAAAACAACTGACTTCGGCGAGCGACTTGTGCAAATCGAAGAGGATCTTGAGTCTCTTATCAAATCATCAAAACCGGATTTGGTTTCGCTCGAAAAACTGTATACGACCGTGAACCAAAAAACTGCCATGAGGGTGGCGGAATCTCGTGGTGTGGTCCTGCTCGTCGTAGCTCGACACGGCTTGCCGATTGTGGAGTTCGCTCCGAATCAGGTTAAATCAGCAGTTACCGGTGATGGTGGAGCCGATAAGAAGGCAATGCAGAAAATGGTAGCCAGACTCCTGGGTCTGTCTCGTGTCCCGAAACCGGACGATGCAGCTGATGCACTCGCGATTGCGTTGACAGCGGTGGGGAGGCTTAGTTTGATAGTTGGGAAAAAGTAAAAACCGTTCGAGAATTTGTCTTGGACGGTTTTTTGAAATAAAAAAAGCCAGCAGTACTTTCACGAAGAGTTCGTGATTTCCCGCCGGCGAGAAGAGTTGGTGATGGTCATTCCTCGGAGTCTACTCGGCCTGCTGATCTCGGCGCCCCGCTCGATAGGCAAAGTCCATTAAGAGCAGGAGGAGACAATTGACATCGTCGAGCAACATCAATCCCTCAAATGCATCGGGGTTCCACCCTTCGACAGCATCATCAGGGAGTGGAATCAAACTTACAACCAACCCCCGGTTGTCGTAGTTGTCTCCGACCTTACGGCTCTCCCCCTCTTCGTATATGAGAAAGTAATCGTCCTCTTCCTTGATGACCCACAGCTTCTTATTCATATGATCTCCTTGTATGCATGTTCCTTTGAACCGACCATACCACGTGATCGACGCAACGGGATGCCCGATATTTGAATACCCTCGGGTGGGGGGGGTGATCGTCTCACTCGTCGGTCTTCACGCCGGCCTCAGAACATTTGTCGAGAAGGCTCCAAATACCATCATAAAGTTCCTCTCTACGAGACTCGATCGCCTCTACGTTGTACTTCCCGATGCCACTCCATGGCCACTCGTTAAGCAAGTCCTCGAGGATTTCTAAGATGCGGAACCTTTTTTTCCTCTCCTCTTCACTTTCAGTCATGCTTCCTCCAGTTGGTTTAATAAAAGTTTTCGCCATTATCAATCTCGTCTTCTTCAAGAATGTTGCGGAGACCTACTGTGACTTCGGTGGGAGCGTCTCCGGACATGAGCTCTATTTCAGGTTCGTCCCAGTTAAGGGGAACTGTGATCTTGTATGTGTTGGGACCCGTTTTTGTGTCCCCACAGAAATCTCCATAGACGGTTATCTCGATAATGATTCTTTTGGGCAGGTTTTTGGAATCAGACATACTATCTCCCGAAGGTTGGAGGAATAATTCTTGTTTTAGTCGACCACAAACAATATCAAAATTTACATTTTTTGTCACCACTTCCATACATAATTTAAAAGTTATTTTTTAAACAATGCCGAAAAATTGACAAATAAGCCAAAAATATGCTATTATACTGTTGTTAAATAGTAACAACATTATGAAAAAGACAAGCCTCTCTCAATTTGGATTGGACGAAAATAAAAGTACGGCTTATCTCACCATGCTTGAAATCGGCTCGGCAAGTATCCTCGAAATTTCTAAAAAATCAGGCATTAATCGTTCAATGCTATACGAAATTATTGATGCACTCATTGAATTGGGGCTTGTTTATAAAAGTGTGCGCGGTAAAAAAATAAGATTCGTTGCACGTGAGCCGGAAGTGATACAACAGTTACTCGCGCAAAAGTTACAAAAGTTTGAAACGCTTTTGCCGGGTCTTAAGATATTGGCCGAAAAGAACATGTCTAAACCAGCTGTTACATTTCATGAGGGGATTAATGGAATTAAACAAGTTTATCTCGGTGCGATACATTCTAAAGAGAAAAAACTTTATGCTTTTGTTGGTGTTGAAAGTTTGCTTTCAAAAACAAAAGTTTTAGAAATTTTTTGGGACGAAGAATTTAAAAAAGAACGCCAGAAGCGCAATGTCTTTGGTCAGTTAATTGTTCCGGATAACGTGGCTGGTCGAAAATTTCAAATAAAAGACAACCAAAATTTTCGTGAAAGCAAATTAGTAAATGCTGAATTATACAATTTTCCGGCCGAGGTTCTTATGTATGATGACACGGTGGTCTTTATTTCATACACTCAACACGAGGAATACGCGGTTGAAATTAGAAGTCCAGCTATTGCCGAAACCCTAAAAATGATTTGGAAATTTATATGGAAAGCTGGCAGTCGCGGTGATTAAAATTATAAAATCGTCCAAGAAATTCTTGGATGATTTTATAACTCCGTTTTTACGTTTTTACAATTTTTACCTCACCTCCGGACAATGATCCCAAATAAATTTAAACCAAGTGCGATAACAATCAGCCAACTCGCGGTTGGTGATGACGACCAGGGTTACATCATCGGTAATGTCTTTTAGAGTTAAACTCGAAAAAGTGACGATTTTGTCGCCGAAAATATCAATGGCGCCAGTGGTGGAATATTGCGGTGGCAGAAATTTATAAGGTTTACCTACGGTTTTTAAAATTTCCGGGGCGATCTTTTTTATTTCGGCATCGAAGATATGATGATATTTAATCTTTTTCTTTTTAGCCTCTTTTAAAAAGTGTTGAATAAAAACTTGAAGATTTTTATCAAACCAGCCACCTTTGGCACCGATAAAATAAACATCTTCGCCGGTTTTTAAAATATCTCGCAGATAATTTTTAAAACCCTCAACGCCTCTATAAATGTAAACTACTTCTTTGTTGGTGTTCTTTTTAAATTGTTTTTGCAGAGCCGGCAAAATGTTTTTAAGTTTGGCATCTTTTTCCCAAATAAGATCACTAAGTTTTTGCGGTTCAACCGGAGCGTATTTGTTTTCTTTGATATCAGCAATTTGATAAATCAAACCTTTTCTAAGTAGACGAGGAATCGTATCGTAGATATTGCGCTTGTGAACGCTGGTTTGGGCGGCAATTTCCGGCACCGAAGCCATATTCAAAACTAAAAGCGCTTCATAGATTTTGGCTTCGTTAGGCGAGAGACCGATTTCTTCAAGAATTTCTCTATACATAAGTAGTCTAGTGGTGGTGTTTGCCACTCATTACAATTAGTATATGCTGGAAGCAGTTAATAGTCAAATTTTTATGACAACATTATTAAATCTCGCGCCGTCACAAGGCTACCTACTGCTTATTGTTTATGGAATATTGATGATTTTCATCACTTATTTCTTTGCTCGTTGGAAAAAATATCGTTCAATTCAAGGCTTTTTGGTAGCCGAAAGAAATGTTAAATGGTGGCTGGGCGCCGCCAGCATAGCCGCTTCCTGGATTTGGGCACCAGCCTTATTCGTCTCTGTTCAGATGGCTTATCAGAAAGGTTTGGCTGGTATTTTTTGGTTTACTTTTCCAAATATAATTGCCCTGCTTATTTTTATTTGGCTGGCGCCGAAGATTCGTGATAAATTACCGTTTGGTTATACCTTGCCGCAATGGATTAAATTTCGTTTGCAGAGCGAGAAGGTTCACAAAATGTATTTGTTTCCCTATTTCTTTTATCAACTAATGGCCGTGGCAGTCCAGTTATTTGCCGGTGGTAGTTTGGTTTCTTTTTTGACCGGAATCCCTTTGATTAACGTCATGATAATTATGGCTGTCACGGTTCTAATTTATGCTTTTATTTCCGGTTTGGAATCATCTTTTGTTACGGATTTTATTCAATTTATTTTGATTATCGTCGGTGTGGTGGTTGTGGTGCCGTGGGCGATTTATGCCGCTGGCGGTTGGTCGACTGTTGTCGCCGGTTTTGGTGGAGTGACCGGACAATTCAAAAATATCTTTGATCCATCAGTCGCTTTTTCTTTTGGTATTGTCACAGCGATCGGTCTTATCTCCGGTGCGATTTCTGATCAGCAGTATTGGCAACGAGCCTTTGCTATTAAGAAAAGTAATTTGGTTCCGTCGTTCATTTTTGGCGCCATTATGTTCGGTATTGTGCCGGTAGCCCTTTCGGTTTTGGGTTTTTTAGCGGCTAATGGAAATCTTGGAATCGTTTTACCGGTCGGAACCGATGTTTCGATGATCGGCGTGGCTACCGTCAGCCGGTTGCTTCCATTAAGTGCCGTTGCTCTGTTTGTCGTTATGTTACTCAGTGCTCTGTACTCAACTTTAGATTCCGGCGTCGTGGCGGCCAGCGCGCTTTATGTGACTGATGTGGTTAAATATTCTGATCGAGAAAAAGAAATTTTGAGGAAAATCGATGAGGGGGAAAATCTTACTTCAGAGGAAGAAGTTATCGGAAAAACTCTTGATAATAAAGGTGTGAGAAATTCTAGAAAAGCCATGTTTGGTATAACGGTTCTGGGATTACTTGTTGCTCTGGCTGTTACTTACATTCCAGGCTTCGGACTTAAACATTTATGGTGGATTTTTAACACGGTTGCTGCTTGTGTGGTTGTACCAACGATTTTAAGTTTGTATTGGTCGCGTCTGGATGCTCGCGGGGTATTTTGGGGTGTGTTAGTTTCCTTCGTCGTTGGCGTTCCGCTCTTTGTTTACGGAAATATTATTGATCGGCCGGTTTGGATTGTCGGCGCATCGTTATTTATTATCGCTGTTAGTACAGGGTTTTGTTTGTTGATGACAAAGAAGAGATAAAGAGAATTTTAAAAACCGTCCAAGAAAATTCTCGGACGGTTTTATAACTCTAATTTTACATTTTTGCACCTTTACGTTTTTACTTTATTACTTCCTCGTCCCTTTCCACGACAATTCAAAGATCATGGCCATAACATCATGAATTGTTTGGTCTTCGATGATGACGCCAATCGGTGTCTCTTTACCGAAATTCAAAATAGAAACTTTATTTTTTCCGTAAATGGTTATCTCGCAAAATTGAGGGAATTTTTTTGCTTGGACAAAACGCAAGTCGACCCAAATTTTTTTTGAGACGTAGCGGTAATTTTTTTCATTGTAGCGGCGATCTTCCGAAGTATTTGGCACGATGGCGCGAGTGGTGATGCCAAGATTTTCTTTTTTCTTGAGGTATTCTTTAACTAATTTGGCTGGCAAGAATTTGATGATTTCGTTGGCATTGGCCCAAGCCAACATTTCGTATTTTTCCTCACCCGAAATATGATCTTCATGAACTGAAAGAACCTCAGGAAATCCTTCGAAGAAACGAATGCGTGGTTTGTTTGGTAATAGAGAAAACAAGCCTTCGATTTCTGGTAGAATTTTTTGGGTTTTTTCTAGACCTTCCTCGGCTAGTCGAATTCGGTCTTTGGCAAAGCGAATAAGTTTTTGTGGTTTTTCAACTTGATAGAAAATTTTGTTACGGCGACGGAGTTCAAGAATTAAACCTTTGACCGCGAGATCTGTCAGAATTGTATAGGCAGTACTGCGATTGAGTTTAGTAACTTCGGCGACCTGAGACGGAAAAGCCCCGCCGAATTCGAGTAATGCGGAGTAAACAGTTCTTTCTTTTTCTGATAAACCTAGACCACTGAGTTTTTCTGAGAAGTCAGAAGTTTTTTGTTTATTTAAAGCCATAAAAGTGTTATTTTTTACGAACAGAAATTTTTGTGTATTTATATTTTAGCTTATTTTAGCAATTTTGTCAAGATTTAGTCGTTTTATTTTTTAAACAAAAAGAAAAACAAGTTAATTTGATTGGTCAGAAATAACTGACAAAACAAAAGGAGGCTTCAATGCCCAAGGTTCATTTCATTTTTCCGACCATGGCTGGTAAGTGGCCAGTGTCACTCTATGGCGTTGGTATGCCAGTCGCACCAAGCGTTCTCTATTCTTACGCTAAAAGTCTCGGTTTTGGTCAATATGAAGGCGGGGTCTGTCGAGACTCATCCTTGTCTTCTGACTCGGCAATTTTGGCCGATGTAAATGAAGGCGATTTGGTTTGTGTCACGGCCACTGTGACTGGATATTTTCCTGCCATCAACTTGCTTCGGCAAGCAAAAGACCGTGGGGCAACTGTGGCCATCGGTGGTCCTTGGGTTTCGGCTCGAGCTAAACAGATTTTTAAACGTCGGTCTTGGATTGACTTCGTGGTTGACGGCGAAGGCGAGAAACCGCTTGATAAAATTCTGTGTGGAGAAGCTGAGCGAGGAGTTTTGCGTGGAGAATCAATTCGTTTATCGGAAATGCCGAGTCCTGATTTTTCCGGTTGGCGTCACGATGACCTAAAAACCTGCTCGGAGAACTATCGACAAATGATTGCCGGTGGAGAATATGGTCGACCACCGGAACAGATTCCGGTTTTCGTCTTTTACCAATCGACACGTGGTTGTATTCAACGTCCACGTTGCGCCTTCTGCGGTTCGAGAATCGGCGATCGGCTTTCTTGGCGGACAGCTGAACAATTTTATCTTGATATCGAATCGATCCGTCGGCAGTTCGCTGATATCAATGGCCGAATTCATGTTTTTGATACTTCGGACTCATTTACTAGCGCTCTTGGGCGTTTTGGTGGCGAGTTTCGAGGACACGAAGGTGTGACTTTCACGGTTTTTGCTCGAGTCGATGAGGTGAATTCGGAAACAGCAATTGCTCTTCGGCAACTTGGAGTGACTAAAGTGTCGCTTGGAATCGAAAGTGGTTCGACCGGATCGTTGACCGACATGGGGAAAAATACAACGGTGGAACAAAATCAACGAGCTGTTCGTTTGCTCGCCGATCAAGGTATCTCCGTTTATATCAACTTCATGTATGGGTTGCCTGGCGAGACGGTTGAAAGTCTTCGACAAACCGTTGATCACATTGTTGGTTTGTGTCGGATCGGAAATGTCTATCGAGCCAAAGGACGAATTACCACCCCACTACCGCGTTCACGATGGTTTTTCGAACTTGTGCGAGCCAGACCCGAACTTGATGATGATTCTGACTGGTTGAGTCCAGAAAAACTGGTTCGAGCTTGGCTTGAGGAACGCACCACAGTGACTCTTCGAGAAATCAACGAGGCTCATGCCGTATTCGTGCGAATGGCAAAAGAGCTCGGAGTCACTTACTCGAGCGAGACGGCTGTGTGGTTTGGGTAGAACCCCAAAAACAAAAACCCGCTCTTCAAATCTGGAGAGCGGGTATCTTTTTAAAAATTTTACATTTTTACACTTTTACAATTTTTACTTTATCAACTCAGCCCCTTCAGTCCCCACACCCCAAACCACCCTTAGTCCCCCAAATCAACCCGTCCCAAAGCCTCCCCCAACCTTTCCCGATAATCTTCCAGAAAAAACGGTAACTGCGAATGAAGTGATTCCGGTAAATAAGTCTCATAATCCTCCAGCTCTGCTGGAGAGACATCAATAGGCTCTGCCGTTCCGGCGAGAAGACAACGAACACATGGAAAGATAAAAACATG
>JAGVPA010000105.1 GCA_020052445.1 bacterium | reverse complement strand
CGGTTAAAGCTTTCATGGCTCGCGGATCTTTGGAAAGTTTTTGAATGTTCATACCCCACAATTATATCAAAATAGGGTATATGGCAACAGGTCTATTGTAAAAAGCAAAGACAGGATTCTGTCCTGGCTGGTTGCGTTCGCACCAGACTTCATCGAGGTCTGTCATGAAAGGGTTTTTTGTACTGCTTGGTTTGCTTCTTCTTGCCTGTGCCGCTCACAAGGATCGAGTGTTCGCAGTGGCACCAGACGGAACTGGTGGAGCAGAGGTTTTCGCTATCGAAGCCAATGAACTCAATCTCGGCGATTGGACTATTACAGTGCTTCAGTCAGAAATAATCGCCACGAACCAGAGCGGTGAGAAGGTCCGGGGCACATACGAGCTGTGCAGTGGTGGTGTAGCTACGGTGTGGGGTGGATCATCCTCCAGCTTAGCCAATCGTCGGGCCAGAGCTGCCTGCAACGCTGAGTAGAGAACACTGTTCTCGCCAAGTCATGGGGCCATTCGTTCTGAATGCGCTCTTTTTTTATTTTCTTGTAAATATTATTGCGTTCGGTAACAATCTACCCGGTCCAACTTTATAATCTCCATTGTAATAGAGAGCCGATGAGCCGCCGCCGTCTAGGTTCATGGCGTAGTCGACATTTATGGTTTGAAAAATTACGGCCAGATCGCTCATCGAAGCACTGCCGACGCTGATTAAATAAATATATTCATCATCCCAACCAATACCATCTCGCCGACCTTTGTTGGTAAAAGTTGCTTCTTGAGGTTCGTTTGCCAAGACATTTTGTCCGGCTTCAATTAATGACGGCCAGCTGCCAATAACTCCAGTCACTTCCGAACCAACTTCGTTTTCAAAAGCCGCGAGTGAAACACCGAAATCTTCGTCGCGATGAAAGTACATTAGACGTCCGTCCTCGAGAGCGGCGATCATTGGTCGGTTATGAAAACTCATGGTGTCTTCGCGGATTATTTTGTCGGTGTCGACATCATAAACTGGTGGCAGGAATGAATAAGTTTTTTCGGCGCAGTGAGCATAATCCGGCGGACAAAAATAAGTACCATTTATGCCGGCGAAGGCTTGGTTATCTGCAATGTAAGTTTCGAGCGGTTGAGCTGAACAATTATTTTCACATTCTGTGTCGTCAGCGACTTGGGTGATTAAAGTGAAAGTGTCTTTTTTTAAAATAACGGCCGAGACCCAAAAGTCGCCACTGGTGGTGGAGAGCGTTTCCTCAACAAAAGTACTTTCGGCCGAACTTCCTTGCATAGTCAAAAGTCCGACATCGGCAATAGGAATCTGCTCAAGGTTGGTGACGGTAATTCCCAGGCCGAGATAACGCATTAGATCGTAAGCCGATGTGCCATCCGGCATGTAATAACGTTTGTCGTCGGCTGGGTTGATATACCAAGCCTCACCATTCCTTTCAACTTGCAACAAAATTCGACCGGACAATCTTTGGATCAAAGAATTGTCATAAGTTATCAATCCGTCACCGACTGGATTGTATCCATCCAACACTTCATCTTTATCGCTGAAGCCGTCGCCATCCGTGTCACTTAAAAGATAATTGGTGCCAAGCCCGGTTTCGAGCGTGTCGAATAATCCGTCGTCATCAGTATCGGTGGAAACAAAACGATCGTCGGTACCAACTGGAATTTTGTTGAGATCAACATCGGTAATTCCAAGACCGTAGGTGCGAAGAGCGGTAAACGCTGCCTCGCCATCCTTCAAATAAAATCGTTCTTCGGCCACCGGATCAACATACCAAGCCTCGCCATGTTCCTCGACCGACAGCAGAATTCGGCCAGAGACTGTGTCGATAATGGAGGCAGCTTGAATACTTATTGTCGGCAGTAGGAGGAGGGAGAGGATGAGGAAGGAGATTTTTTTCTGGAAATTCATATGGGGAGATTATAACATAGGATTCAGATTTTCAAAGCAATAGTTGACAAACAGCCGATTTGTGATAAGCTGTCTGGTCGAGTGATAACACGCTGTTGTCCTTGTAATGGGGAGGTTATTTCATGTGGTGGAAAAAATTGTTCCATGGAGTGTTAATGTTGATTGGTGTTTTGGCGGTGTTGGTGATCACCATAATAGTCAAGGAGACTCTGTATTCATTTCTGCATTCACCCGCACCCGCATCGCATGACAATCCGCCGGTAACTAGTATCTGTGTTCCGCCAGTCCGTCAAGCCGACGGGAGATACCTGTACTACAACGGCGATACTGATTCGGAACCGTGTCAGGAACAGAATCTCGCCCTGGTGGCGTTTCCGAGTTATGACGAGGTCTTCCTCGTCTGCGACCGGCCACCGAATAGCTGGAAGTGCGAGCTGAAGTTGGATCCTGGCCAGGATTACCAGCTCGTCATTGGTAACTTCCGCCTGTCGATCGACAGGCCGACACCGTAGATTCGGGCCAACCAGACAAAGGCTCCGTACAGCCGCTCAACCTCGAGCGCGCTTTTTTTATCCAAAAAATCCAATTATGTGATAATATAAACAGGTCGGATTTATTAATTTCTTATGTCAAAAAAAGATTTTAAGGCTAATTTTCATATTCTTACGATCAGAACCATGCTGAAAAAGTGTTTTGGCGAGGCTTTGTGGTTAAAGGTTTTTTTGGCCGATCCGCACCATGGAATTCTTCATGGTAATCGGGTGCGAAAAGGTTGTTTGAAATTGCTGCAAAAAATGGCCGTGGCGGAATTGAGTAAGTTAAAAAAGGAAGGTCAAAAAATTGATGCTAAAAATCCTTTGGCCAGCGCCATTGCCGCCGTCGAGATTGCGGCTTTGTTTCATGATTGCGGGCGGTTTAATGATGCCGGTGAAGTTAAATTTGAGGAGCAGGGCAAGCATCATGAATTGAGCGCGGCTCGGACTAAAGTTTTTTGTCAGTATTTTGGTTTTTTGAAAGCTTTACCGTTTGTCGAGGAAGCTGTCCTTTGTCATGATTTTAATAGTCAAAAAACCACGCCGCATCTTAAACCGCCAAAATCAATGATTGGTAAATTGGTTCAAGCTTCGGATCAAATAGGTTGGTTTCATCCCGGTTCGGTTCAGCGAACTTTGGCTTACAATATTAATTTAAAGATTCCATTTTTTGATCCGACTTTTGATTTGGTCACCAGATTGAATTGGAAAATTCACGTTCAGTCGCTGGATGCGATAACGGTTTTAATGCACCAGCTTTTCGGTTCTTGCAAAGCCGATCGTTTCGGAATTAAAGCGGCGCGAGAAAAAGTTGAAACTTACAAAGAACAATTAGAAAAAAAGATCCTTCAGGCGGCCCACAAACAGGGAGTTAAAAAAGAGATTCAAAAACTGATTGAGGATTTTCGACGTCAACAAAAAAAGCTTTGGTAAAAAGTATGTTTCAATTTATTTTAAATTTTTTTCATCGTCGAGCCGGTAAATTTTTGCGTGAAGGCGGTAAGATCGCCCCGGAAAAAGTTGCGGTTGAGGCGGTGACTATGGCCACAGCTGGTAGTTGGAAAATTCATATTGATCCAGAATGGCGCGAGCTTATCGGTTACGACAAAATGCCCCAGGGCGAGCAAGATCGAGTTTTAAACGAGGTGATAAGTTCGGCTTTGGTCACAGTTTATGCCGGCCTCGACGAAACCGTTCCTTGTTTGCCAGGCGATCGCCGAGAATTTTGGCGTGGCGTGCGTGACGCTTTTTATCCGGCTTATCAGAGCTGGCAAAAAGAAAATGGTATTCCTGATCAAGCCATTCGCGACTGGCAACAACTTTTTGATTTGCGATACGAGGAATATTTGCAAGCTCAATCCGACACTTACGAAAAATTTCATCTCGATCTGGCCGCTCTGCGCTCCGACGACGATCGTCACGCCACGGTTCGGACTATGACCATTGCCGCCATGACCATGTTGCACGTCAACCGCGGCCAAAAATTTCCCAACGATTTAAAATCCGTTCGTTGCTTGCAGAAGCATCTGGGTTATTTGGTTAGGGAAAATTGGCGGAGGTTTGGGTGGTGAATTGGTTGGCCCCCCACCCTCCCCTTCGCAGGGCTTCGGCGGAGCAGGCCAACCCTCCCCCGCTGCGGCAGCGAAGGAGGGAGAGCTCTTGGATTTTTTCTTCATCTGTCATCATCGCCTCGATTTTCCGTTCGACCCCCATCCTCCCCTTCGCTGGGCTTCGGCGGAGCAGGCCAACCTTCCCCCGTATGAGGCATACGAAGGAAGGAGAATCCTTGTTTTGATTTTTTGTCTGGAACTCTGATTCAAATGATTTACTGATAGATATGATATTGGGTCGGGTCGGAACGGTAGAAATCCGATAATCATTTTAATCATTAAATCATTTGAATCATAGTTCGAGAAAAATAATGAAGTCTTAACTAAAATAAAAATCCACCTCCAATAAATCTCCCTCCTTCACCGCCACGGTGGGGGAGGGTAAGGGGTGGGGGAACTTATGTCTAAAAAAATCCCAACCATAATTGTCATCACCTCAATCTTATTTTTTAATTTATTTTTTCCAGTCATGGCGGCTGAACCGACGGTGACTTCTGATACTTCTTGGCTTTCTGATCTGGTGGCGCCGAGTTCTTATTTTCATGTGCGTGATGGAAATATAAATGAGATTACGCCAGAGGATTATATTAATCGTTATCGGAGGGCCTTGGGTTTGCCAGAGCTTAGAACTAACGAGGCTTTGCAAGCCAGTGCTAAAAATCACGTCGATTATCAAAATAAAAACGGTCTTTATAACGGCGATCCGCATGGCGAAAATCCAGACGCGGTTGGTTTTACCGGTGCCACGCCTTCTGATCGCTGTATAGCTGCCGGTTATGGCAGTTATTGTGGCGAGGTTCAGGCTGGTGGTGATGGTGATTTGTATTCGGCCCTCGATGGCTTTATGATGACGCCTTTTCATCGTCTTGGACTTATTGGTGTTGGAGCCACCGAAGTCGGTTGTGCTCACACTGGCAACTGGGTGACTTGCGATATTGGTTACACCCTTTATTCAGGCTACTCGACCGATTTTGATTTTGATCAACCGATACTTTATCCGGCCAACGGTCAGGTTATCAGTACAACTTTTCCGGTTTACGAAACACCAATGCCTTATCCGGATTATGCCGGTGAAAGGATCGGTCCGACTTTAATGCTCTGGATTTCTTCAATGAGCACACCACCCGAGGCTGAAGTAGCTCTCTATGATTTAACCGCTCAAAAATCCATCGACACCATCATTAGTATCGATACTGAAAATTGGTACACACTCAACGCCGTCTTTTTTAATCCGGTCGAACCGCTCGAACTTGATCACGAATATGCAGCTTATGTTCACGACATTTCCGGAGCTGAAGCCTTCTCCGAAGTCTGGACTTTTAAAACTCAAAAAAGTTCTTACGTCGATTTCCCGAATGCTAACGAAACCATCACTTATGATGCTCATGTTGATTGGGCTGGCAGCGGGGCCGAACAATTAATCACCACGCCAGACCCTTCTTTGTCTCAACTTATTGATCGTCTCAGTGGTTATATCATGCTCGCGGTTGATAATCATGGTGAAGCTTGGTACATCGATCCGGTTTCTCGTTATCGATATTATTTAAAAGATGGTCCAACGGCTTACGAGTTCCTCCGTTCCTTCGGTCTCGGCATAACCAACGCTGATTTGGCCAAGATTCCAACTGAGAATGATGCGGTTGGTGGTGGAATAACGGCTCAGAGATTGAGCGGTCGAATTCTTTTGCAGGTTGAGGAACATGGCGAGGCTTGGTATATAAATCCGTCCGACCTCAAAAGATATTATTTAGCGAACGGCGATGAAGCTTACCGAATCATGCGCGAAATTTCGCTGGGCACTTTAATGTCAGCGATTTCGGGGATTGAGGTTGGGGAAATTGTCTTGAACTCTGATTAAACTGATTCAATGATTCCTATGATTATCGGTAATGCTGTAAAAGAAAATTATCAATATTCCGATTTGACGGCCAAAATAATTGGCGCGGCTATTGAAGTGCATAAAACCCTAGGTAATGGTTTTCAAGAAGTAATTTATCAAAGAGCTCTGGTTATTGAATTCGAAAATCAAGGAATTTCATTTGTCAGAGAGCAAGAAATGCAGATTCAGTACAAAGGACGAGAAATTGGCACAAGAAGAGTTGATTTCTTTGTTGAAAACAAAATAATGGTGGAAATAAAAGCCATAATCGTCTTGGAAGATGTTCACCTGGCGCAAGCAATAAATTATTTGGAAGCTTATAATATGGAAATCGGCTTATTGATAAATTTCGGTTCTCAAAAACTGGAATTTAAAAGAGTTATGAAAAAAACAAAAAATCATTTTAATCAGTAAATCATTTAAATCAGAGTTCAAGACAAATAAAATTATGAAAAATTATCAAAACCTTTTTGAATCCACAGTGACCCATCTCCAAACCAAAAAACAAATTCTTTTTTTGACGACTTCCAATCGTTGGCGTAATGAAAAGGATGGGGAAGAACCGAAGAGTTCTCAATTAGCGAAAAAGCTGGCTGAGAAAATCGGGGTTGAAAAAGTTAAAATTATTGACGTTAGTAAGTTGAAAATTTATCCTTGCGAAGGCAATGTTTCGACGGTTCACGGCAATACTTGCGGTGTGTCAGAAGCGCTTTTGAAAGATAATGAAAAAAATCCCTCTGGCTGTCACCGTTGCTGGGCCAGTTTGAATAATCCTGATGATGAACTTTGGCAGGTTAGTAAAGCTTTGTTTGAATCGGAGGCCGTGGTTTTCTTCGGCTCAGTTCGTTGGGGACAAATGAATTCGTTTTATCAAAAACTTATCGAGCGATTGACTTGGCTGGAAAATCGTCATTCGACTTTGGGTGAAGATAATATTTTGAAAAATATCGAGGCCGGAATTATTGCGGTTGGTCATAATTGGCGGGCCGATGAAGTTGTTGGGGTTCAGAAAAAAGTTTTTTCTTTTTTCGGTTTCCAGGTGCCGGAAGAATTGTCTTGGGCTTGGATTTTTACGACCGAGAACGATGAAAGTAATGATGGCTACTTGGCCGACGCTAAAGATTTTAAGGAGACTTTTTTGAAATAATATGGACTCAAAGAAACCTAAAATAATCATTGTTGGTGCCGGGCCGGGTGGTTTGTCGGCTGGTATGCTTTTAGCTCATCGTGGTTTTGCCGTGGAAATTTTTGAAAAAGCGGCTCAGCCGGGTGGTCGAAATGGTTCCTTACAATTAGGCGAATATAAATTTGATATTGGTCCAACTTTTTTCATGATGGATTTTGTTTTGCGGGATATTTTTCGGCAATCTGGACGCGATTTGGAAAAAAGTCTTTCTTTAATAAAACTTTCGCCAATGTATCGTTTGTTTTTTGCCGATCAGCAAATTGATATTCATGATGATGAAAATAAAATGGCGGCCGAGTTGAAGCGAGTTTTTCCTGGTGATGAAATTGGTTTAAAAAAATTCATGGCTAAGGAAAAGCTTCGTTTTTTAAAACTTTTTAAAATTTTATCGCGCGATAATAATAATATTTTACGAGCCGCTTCGCCGGATTTTTTGTCGGCTTTGCCGGCTTTTTCCATTGGTCGGTCGCTTTATGATGCTTTGGGTGATTATTTTAAACATGAATACGCTCGGCTGTCTTTTACTTTTCAAGCCAAGTATCTTGGTATGTCACCTTGGGAATGTCCGGCCGCTTTTTCTATGGTGCCTTATGTCGAACATTTTTTTGGTATTTATCACATTCGTGGCGGTTTAAGTGAAACTGCAGTAGTTATGGCTCGGGCCATCGAAGAAGACGGTGGAAAAATTCATTATAATTCTGAAGTTAAAGAATTGATTCTTGAAGCCAAGAAGGTAATTGGGGTCGAGCTAGTGACTGGTGAGAAAATTTTGGCCGATCGGGTTATTGTTAATGCCGATTTTTCTTACGCCATGAATAATTTGTTGCCAGCCGGCACTTTAAAAAAATATACGCCGGCTAAATAAGTCTCATAATCCTCCAGCTCTGCTGGAGAGACATCAATAGGCTCTGCCGTTCCGGCGAGAAGACAACGAACACATGGAAAGATAAAAACATG
>JAGVPA010000085.1 GCA_020052445.1 bacterium | reverse complement strand
TTGAAACTTGCAAAAAACAAAATTTAAACATACTCGATTCTCTAAAACAAATTTACTTGGGACGGTTTGTTTTTGAGGTACCTGAGTAGTTACAAAAAACACGATCAACTTGATCTCTCAAAAAACCTTCCGGATCATGAAGAACATCCGGTAAATACATAAGTTGCGTGGTTAAAACTCCCAAAGCATAATCATTTGTCTCTTGGCCATCAACTTTTATTTGGACAGCTCCACCAGCCGGACTTTCGGAAATATAACCCAAATTTAAATTGGTTTCATCCACCGGGGTTGGTTCCTTTTTTAAAAGGGCTATTTGTTTCCCTTCCGTGCCCAATATAGGATAACCACCGTATTTTTTAAAACTACCCGGTTTATCCGGTCTAAAATCTCTTAATATAGGTATTGTTTTAGAAGGCAGACGATCCGGTGAAGTTAATTCGTTTAAAACGTTTTTTGTGATGATATGATAACTTTGCTCAACTTTTCCGTGGTAACCGCGCATGGAGAACATATCAATATCGTTTGCCTCAGCTAATTCCACATATTTTTTTATTCGCGCCAACTCATTTTTACCCAAACGGCCTTCGTTTATTAACTTTTCAACTATGGCTATGGCGTCTTGTGGCTGTTCGATTACCACTATCATATCAACGTCGGAAATAAGTTTCATTTCTCTGAGTTTTGTTTCTTCGATACCAAACGGATCCTCCCTAATTTGTCCTCGCGTGCTTATATACCCCCCCCAACTGGCGGATCCTGATTGAAGTATTCCCACAGAGTAACTTTTTATAAGATCCACCGTCTCTTTACCAATTCTTCGCAATTCAATAGTGGATAAAATTGCTTCATATGGTGAAGGTATGCGAGCCGGACCTTCCTCCTCCAGCAAAGAAAGTGTTGAACTGTAAAGGATATTAAGGGCCTGTTCTCTCATTTGTCGGCCGAATTCCGTCCAGTCGTTTAAATATTTCTTCGCTCCGGCCTTTTCTATTATCCATTCTTTTATAGTTTCAAGAGCTTTTTCCTGTCCCAAAAGTTCCTCTGTCCGAGCGATAATTGGCAAAAGATCCTCTTTTAATAAGGTTATTTCTTTAAGTTTTTCAGTTCTTTGTTCTGTGAGTTTAAGCAAGTTGAGGGCTTCAGTTTTTCTATCCAAAATTTCTTGTTCTATGGCTTGCAATTCTCTGCGTAAATTTTCAAACGCCGACATTTTTGCCAGAAACACGTTTTTAGTTTGTTCGATCGACATACTTGATTCAAAACCTTCATTTTTTGAACCAAAACCTTTGGTAATAAAAGGCTGTTCGGAAAATTTTGATTCTTGAGTCATAAAAAGATTAATTAATAATTTAAATTAACAGATAAATAAATTTTAAAAATTCCAATTCCGGTTTCGGTTATTAGCTGAACTTTTACAAGGGAAATCGTACCACAAACGTGCGCTTGTTACATCACACATATGACAAAAAGCCGCTAGTTCGTTCATACCTCGCCGGCTAGCCGAATATGTCTCATTGTTTTCTCCTTCAACAAAACAAAAAGCGTTATTTTGCATATCGGTAAGTTGAATTTTGTATTCCTGAAGTTTTTTTTCTCTAAAAAAGTGTCGGTCTTTCTTATTTTGAAAAGAAATATTTTTTTCATCTTCCGAATATTTCCAAGGTTTCTCAAGGTCATGAATATACAAAACCAATAATGCATCAGAAAGTGTGAAAGGTAGCTTTCGCAAACCATTTAACGTATCAAAAAGTACAACTCCGATATTCATAGTTTCTCGAACGTGATCCAAATAACCGCCTTCCCAAGCCTGATGATTATGAGAAGAACCGGGTGCCTTTTCAAAAACCTTTTTATTATCTTGATACAGTCGTCTGCAAGTAGCCTGATTAGGCTCATCAATCATCGAAAGCAACTCATCCAAATCATAATATTTTTTGGTTTTATAATCGCTTACACCTAAAAAATGAGCTATTTTTTTCCACATAAAAATATTTTTAATAATTCCATTTTCCAGACGCTCGCAGCAGCGAATATCCGGCCATGGTTGGTCCGTCTTTTATCTTACCGGTTTTAATCATTTTTTCCAATTGTAGTGGCGTGACTTTTTTGATTTTCATACCCGATTCTTTCTCGGCCAAATCACGATCGGTTTTTCCCTTCTTTAAACCGGTGGCCAAAAATACGTGGCACTCTTGCGTATGATGCCCGGGCGCCAAAAAGAAAAAACCCAGCGGTTCAATTTTTTTGGCCGTGTAGCCGGTTTCCTCTTTTAATTCTGCCACCGCAGTTTCTTCGATCGAAGATTTAAAATGACCGGCCGGAAATTCCCAGGAATAAAAATCAATCACGTAACGATATTGGCCAACCAAGGTAAATCTTTTGCCATCCCAAGGAATAATTGAGGCAAAGGGATCCTTGCGAACGTTTATACATTCTATATTTTTTTTTCCGACCTGATATTTATCCTTGGTAATTAGCACCCACTTATCTTGAATGACTTTTTTTGAGGAAAGTTTTTTTGCGGAAATTTTCTTTTGAGACATATTTTAGGGGGTGCGAATAATCCCGCCGACAGTGGCTTTTGGCGGGATCCCGTCCGAGGCCTATGAGGCGGGACGAATCTTGCCGAAATCACGAATCATCGAATTGACAACGAATATCGGATTATTTATTACAAAATAGATTGTATCACGCGGCGAGATCCTTCTCTGGCTCAGGATGACAGGTTGGTGATCAGGATTCCTCCAAAATTATTCTTTTACTAAAACCACCACGCTCCTGTTTCTTTTTTTCTTTTATTTGTTTTATTTCTTCCCAATCGTAATTCTTTAACTCAACAATCGCCTCAAGAACTTCCAGTACGTCGGCAATTTCTTCTGGCTTCGGTTCAGAAATTAGCTCTTCAGCTTCTTCGGATAATTTGGCCAATAATTTTTGACCATATTCTTCCGCCTCAGCTACGTGAAAAGAAACTTTTTGACCCTTGGCTTGGATATAATCCGGAATGTTGTCACGGACGAGTTTGTTGTAGAGCAAAAAATTTTATTTTTTTCCAATCATTTGTATCCACTCGCAATGACCGGTTTTCCTCAGAAGCCCTGTATGAAATTTTCTCCCGAAACAATTTCTTGAACTTTACCGTTGTGTACGAACCATTCAGATGCATCTATTTCTTCTTTGTGGTTGACTTTTTGTTGAGGAAGTGGTTTAGAAACTAAAGCTCCGGGTTTTAAAATGATAACGGCGGTATCGGCCGGCCAACCAAATTCATATAAAAAGAGGGAATTTTGTTCCTTAATCCATTTTTCTGCATCTGTTTTGCTCTGCGTGGCAAAAACCATGGACATTTCTTGAGGCGACCTGTCGGCTGCCTTTATCTGTTTCTGAGCATGAAGTCCAAAATTTTCTCCACACAAAATGTAAAGTTCGCATTGAATAGGTGTAATTGTAAATAACTCTAAAAAACGATCGGGAATTTTAATTGGTTTCGGAATATTTAAATCGGGAATTTTTTTGAGAACGCGTCGCAAATAAAATACGTTTTTTAGGTCGGTCGTATTCCAAGGGGTAAAAAGGTAGCTGATCGGACCTTTCTTTGGCAAAAAAAATACCATACCGTCCGGACGCATCCACGGGAAAAAGTTTATGTCAACCGGCTGATTTTCCTGAAACCATAATGCAGAAGATTCTTTTTCTTTCGGTAAAAAGACCAAATATGTTGGTGAACTCCCGTAGAAACTTTCATCTCTTCGTTGAAATTCAATCCGAAGTTCCGGTATTGATTTAACGGCACCTAAAAATGTTTCATGTGGAATTTTGATTTTTGGTGGCCTTTGTGATTTCAACCATTGGATAAAACTGTCATAAAATTCCCTTGATTCGCGCAATTCAGAATTTAAAATTCGCATTTCCGGTGTTTGATTAATTCTTGACTTCATAGATTTTTAACTTAAAAAAATAAAAAACAAAATTACCTTAATCGTAAATCGAATGATCGCCAATTGAATAAAAAGCAATAATTCCGTCTTCCGAATATTTAAAAATTATTCTGAGTTTAAAATTAACAGAAAAAGACCAAAAATTTTTCATTTGGCCTGATAATTTATGAGTCTTTAGATTTGAATAATGCGGATCATAAATAAATTGTTCGATTTTTTCTTTTGTTTCCGCACGCAAACTGATTGGAATTTTTTTCATCTCTCGCTCAAAACGTTTAGTAAAAACAACCTTCATAATTTATTTTGACCAAAAATCATCAACTGATTTTAAAACCTTAGCTTTACCGGAACGCACCTCAAGTTCTTCTTTTTCCAATTCTTTGGCCAAAATCGCCCCCTTCCATTCTCGCAAAAGATAACGAAAAAATTCGCTTTTAGAAGCAAAGTTTAAGCGTTTAACCTCGCGCTCGACTTCCTGATTTAAAGTACTAGGCAAGGAGATATTAACTATGTTACGCATATCGATATAATGTAATAATAATTGTTACACTATTAATTTAACAAAAAATAAAAATTCCGTCAAACCTGCCAAATTTATTTCCGTCCAATCATTTGTATCCACTCGCAATGACCGGTTTTTTTCACGTCTTCCCAAACCACTGTCAGTCCGGCCTCGACAAAATATTTTCTTATTTCTTCCGGTCGGTAGTAACTGAAAAATCGTTGGTACTCATAACCGATATCGTTATCAGTTTTTATTTCTTCCTCCGCTCGATTCGGCTTAATGCCCTTCACCGCCACATAAAAATAACCGCCGGGTTTTAAAATTTTTGTCAGTTTTTTTATCAATTCCGGCGTCTCGATTTTTGGTACGTGAAGAAAAACCGCTTGAGCAAAAATGCCAGCGAAAATTTTGTTCAGATTTTCAGCTTGACGCACATCGAGCAGAAAAAAATCCGCCTCGGGCACTTCTCTTTTAGCCACGTTAAGCATGCCTTCGGAAAAATCAATGCCGGTAACCCTCAGACCTTTGTCCGACAAAAATTTTGCTTTGCGGCCGCCGGCACAACCAACATCCAAAATCTCATCCGCTCGAGAAAACAAAGAAGCGAAATAATCAGTTCCGCCGATCCACCAATCAGCCGACGAATTGGCTCGGTGCCAGTCTTCGGCGATACGATTGTAGGTTTGCTTAGTAATATCCATAATCAAAACTACAAACTCTTGTTTGTTAATTCCAAATAATTGGCTTGTGAAATCGCCAAATAAATGGCGGCTTGAACACGATTAAACCGGCTGGGGACAAAATTAAATCCCGATTTAATTTTTAAACACCCGGCCAGAATCTCATCAAATCTTGTCTTAATTTCATCAGAAGAAAACTCTCGGTTACCTGGATCGGCCTTAAAATATTCATAATCAAAACCAACCGCACCTAAATAACCTGACTCTGGAAAGAAAAATGCCTTACCTTGTTTATCGACATTCGTATAGCCAACAGCCGAGGCGGCACTGTCCATTAAATTTTCTGCCTGATTAATAAGCCAATAAGACTTAACGGTCAAATAATCTTCAAAAGTAATGCCGAGAGGTAAAATATTCTTCTTAAAAACGCAGTTTACAGCCATAGCTGCGCGTTCCCAAATTTTAGTACCTATTCTTTGAACGTTTTTATTATAAACAAACTCTTGTTCAGCGAGTTCTTTCACTAATTTAAATTCGGCTTTGAGCTGCTCTGAATTTTGTTTTAGACGCTCCAATACTTGCGATCTGATTTTTTCCAAACCTAACACAGAATCATCATCAAGATCGGTGGAGATTACCGGATCGTCTTCAAAAATTGTGAAAGAAAAACCGTCAGGAAATTCCACATAAGCAAGGGGTTTTTCCCACTTAATTTCCAAACCGGAAAAAATTTGATTCCCGTCGGTATTCATTTTTTTAGCCGCGCAAAATTCTTCACGAGAGGTCAAGGTTGGAACATACCCGCCATGAAATTGGCTTAAATGTTCCACAGTTTTACGTTCTTTCAAAATAACAAATCTTTCCCCGATCTTTACACGATAAACTCGATCGTGAATTTTTTATCGATTTCCCCAAGCCAACGGATTTAATAAATCAACTGCCAATTCCGGACTACCAACCGCTTCACGATCCACAAAAACTCGAGTACCACTTGGTAACTCTGTTTCAGAATCTCCTTCGAAATTCAAAGGACTGCCAAGGCACTCGGCGGCAAAGGCCAAACATTTCAAATCGCGAGCAAAATAAAAAAGATAGGCTTGATTGTTTCTAGGATTAAAATCCGCCAATCGAACCGCGCCGGATAACCAATTTCCTATTTCACGACGATATCTATTCCACAATTTTTTAATACGCTCATTTTTTTGACTTAAAAATTCAAAAGTTTCAAACGGCAAATGCTCATCAACCGAAGACTGAACCACATTCATAAGACTTTCACGCAAGGCTTGATCAACGACAATTTCTTGTTTCACCGCTTCGGTTAAAAACCCCCATTGTTTTTTAACTTTTTCAAAAGTAAGCTCAGGGGTTACTTCAACTTCCGGAGATTGCGGTCTTGATTCCAATGACATAATATTTTGATTATTTACTAATTTTTTATTCAACTTGTTTGATAAGCTCGGTCAAAACCTTAAGTGGCATTCCGGAAGTGCTGTCTTTGGTGCCTTCAAACCGTTCGATGTAATTGCAAAAAGGTGCTTCCTCGTTCCGCATGGCCCCGGCGCAAGTCATAACTCGACCGATGGCGATAGCCTCATCGATAACTGACTCGGAAAAAGGTTTGAAATAAACTTTGGAAATCTCGATCTGCCCGGCTTGTTTTCCGGTCATGGAATTAGTCACCACCACGGCGTTTACTGCCATCATCGGATGTTTCAAATAACCTCTAATAAACAATCTGGCTTCGGCCTCGTCCCGAGGTTTTTCCAAAATCTGGCCATTGCAAACCACCACCTGGTCGGCGGTAATTATCAAAGCCGGTTCGGTAACTTTAGACAAAACCGCTTCGGCTTTAGCTTTAGCCAAGGCCAAAACCAATTTCTCAGGTTCGTCATGACGAATAGTTTTTTCATCAACATCGGCCGTAACGACCTCGAATTGATAACCGGCCTGTTCTAAAACCTCGCGTCGACTGCGAGAACCTGAACCAAGGATTAGTTTCATAAAAGTTGTGGCATGTAGAATTTAAAACGCAAACTGACTAGACCAAATGTGCCAAAACAAACTTTTTATATTCAACTGGATCACCTTTCAAAAAAACTTCCACTTGTTTCTCCCAGTCTTCCGTATCTGGCAGCGAAATGGCCACCACCGGAAAATTCATTCGGGAAATTCCGGTTCGTAAATTTTCTCTTTTAGTTAGACAACCTTTGACGCAATCAAAAACCCCCGACGTTTCCAAAAGGCCGCAATTATTTTTCTCGGCGTATTCAAGGGCGAAGATAAGATTTGACCAAGTAATGACATCAAAATCAGTTTGCCTGGCGACTAACTGTGACAAAATTCGTCTAAATTCGGGCACGGCTGTGGCTGGAATAAAACCACCGCCAGCATAACTGTCGTTCAAAACCGGCGGTCTGACTATTTCGATATTTGGTAAAAATTCCGGAGCAACGTCATAAACACTTTTTATAAATGGTACGAAATCATGTTCAAAGTTTGGCAAATACTTAAGTGCCGTATCCTTGCCCCACCAATATGGATGAAGAAACCCGGCCAAAGCCGCACAAGTCCAAGTTACCGAATCAAAATTCTTTATTTCCGGCGCTTCTTTGATTACCGTCAAAAAATAAACAAAAAATTTATCAAGATTTCCTTTATAATCGTCCCCGATTACCAAATCTTTAATTTTATTAAACCCACTCTCGGAGTTAACGGCTGGCCGAAAAATTAATTCACGCAGTTCTTCTTCTTCTTTAATTGGATGAAAAGTGACATCAAACATATAAAATTATTTTTTAAATTTCTTTTTTATTCCACACCACAATCTCGTTCAAATCATCAACGCTCGAAGGATAAAAAACTGGCTTCTGGTTTGCTATCGCCCATTCGACTTCTTTTCGCGCCCCACGCGATTGCTGCCAGTCTGGCAAAGCCAACAAAGCATCGCAACGACTCAAAAATTCCAAGTCCAAGTCATAATAAAACGTCTCTGACGCCACGCTGCCTTTAGTGTGATGCAACGAGGTGTGAGAATGCGGACAAAAGACACCAATACCAAGATTGCAAAGCGCCACCTGAAAAACTTCCGCCTTCCGAATATTATTTTCAATAATTTCAGTTCCCTTACCATCCCAACCGGTAGTCAAAGGACCGGCGATAAAAACGAGTTTCATAAAATTTATAACAAACCCAAATAATCCAAACCAAGATAACCTGTATGAACGTCGGATAATTGACCGGAACGCAAATGGTTACGAAAATCCTTTAAAGACATTTCTAATACTTCGATGAATTCTGTTTCGTCTAATTCTTGTTTGCAAACTCTCTTGCATTCGGTTGCCACAAAGACATGACGCCAACCGATAGAATACCCACCGATGGGAATCGAGCAAACAAAACCGACTTCACCGGCGTAGCCAGTTTCTTCTAAAAGTTCGCGCCCAATGGCTTCTTGTGGAGATTCGCCGTTTTCAACACAGCCGCCTGGTAATTCCAAAAATACTTTTTCAGGTCCCGGACGAAATTGTTTGGCTAAAACCACTGTCTTGTCTTTTGTAATCGGCAAAACACAAACAATTTCACCTTCCTTTTTAATTTCAAAATCTTTATTTTTACCATTTGGCAAATAAAAAGATTTAAGAATAATCTTTCTAAAACCATTATAAATAAGTTTTTCGTCGTTTTTTTGCCAAAGCATATGGATTGATATAACGAGGCGAGATTCTTCTCGGCTCAGAATGACAGCATCAATTTTTAAACAATTTCAAAATCAATCATCTTCACGATTATCTCGGGATTAACTTTGTCGCCGTAATGGCCACGAAGAATTTTGTACATGTTTTCTAGGCTGCCATAATTTTCGTTCCCGACAAAATCTGCTTCGGTAGCTTCCCCGAGCGACTTTTCTTTAATGGCCAAAATTTTTCCTCGAGCAAATTCCTGCAAAGTTTCACGATTAACAAAAGATAATTCGTCGCCAAGCGAAAGATCTTTGTCATCAAAAAGCCGCCAGGTAGAAGTTTTCTCACCAGACAAGATTGGTTGAACGAGGCGTGAAACGAATTTTAAAGTTTTCATAAATTAAACTTAATAGACGAAATTCCTCTAAATAATTTCGAAATCAATAATCTTTGCCACGGTCTCCGAAGTAACTCGGTCACCGTAATAACCTCGATATGTTTCGTATCGCTTTTCGGTACTTTCGTAACGTTCATGACCGAAAAAATCATCATCAGTTAATTCTCCAAATTTCTTTTCTCTAACGGCCACAATTTTTGCTTTGGCAAATTCCGCCGAAGTCTCCTTGTTTAACAGAGAAACCTCATCACCGACCGAAAGATTTTTGTCATCAAACAATCGCCAGGTAGAAGTTTTTTCACCGGACAAAACGAGTGGCACTAAATTTGGCTGAAATTTTATGGTTTTCATAATCTATCTCCCTGTCATTCTGAGCCCTCACGAAGAATCTCGTTCACCCTTCCGTAGCCCTAGCGTAGGAGGGCCGCGTGGCCCGGAACAACAGGTGATTTTATCTTATCACTTGTATCCAAAAACCAAAACCCGCCGATTCACAGGAGTGAAAGGCGGGTTTTGACGGTCCTTCAACCACCCGTCATCCCGAGCCAGAGAGGGATCTCGCCACGTCACTCAACAAAATCCTCCGATAAATTCCGCCATTCCGGGTTCAAAGAATTGATAAGCCAGATTTTCTTTTCCCGACGCCAACTTTTTATTTCTTTCTCTCTAGCGATAGCTCCAATAACCGACGAACCGTTTTCAAAATAAATCAATTTAGTACATCTATATTTACTTGCAAAACTCCTAGGATCGGTTGACGTTCTATGTTCTTCGAGACGACGGATTAAACTATTTGTGACGCCGACATAAAAAACTGTGTGTTTTTTGTTGGTTAAGATGTAGGTGTAATAATTTTTATCAAAAATTGACATACTGAATATTAAAGTCACGCGGCGAGATCCCTCTCTGGCTCGGGATGACGGGTTGGGGGGGATTTCAAATAAAACAAAACAACTCCTATGAATTGCGAATTTTCACGAATATACAAATATACGAATTTAATTCGATTTTGTTATTTCGTGTCACTGCAACTCGGGGGAGTTGATTGTTGACACCTAGGGTTAAGTTCGAGATGAACCTCACTTGGTTATTTTGATTACATCACGAATTTTATCTTAAGTCAATGACCCGCGGGTGGATAATTTGTTTTATTTCAAAACCAAAAAATACAAAAAATTCAATCCAGCCGCCAAAACCGCAAAAATTATCCCGACAATTTTCCACGAAAATTCCGGATACCACCAGTCGCCAATCGCCAATTTGGAAAATGACAGAGAAAAAATTCCAGCGATCACAGTAATTAGAAGGGCTTCGATTAACATACTTATGGTTTAAACAACTGCCGCAACTCGGCCATTTTTTCCGGATCAAGTTTGGCTTCGTAAATTTTTGAAGTGATTTCTTTTTCAACAAATTTTTTATCCAAGGCTATTTTCAAAAATTCATCAAACTCAACCGGTTTAAGAATTATTTTCTCGCCAGCGTCAAGATTCAGGTCAGCAACTTTTTTGAGGCCTTTGGCAACAAAAGTATAAATTACTCAATCAATTTTTGTGGCCGGATGCTTAGCATCCAAAAGAATAAATTCCGAAGCTTCATAACCGCTTTCTTCGAGCAACTCACGTTTGGCCGCAGCCAAAATATCCTCACCTTCATCGACCTGACCACCGGTTGTGCCGATAAAAGGTTCTTTACCGGGCTGTTCTTGCTCGGTAAGAATAATTCTTCCATCGTCCGTGATCGGAAAAACTACCACCGTGTCCGGTCGCTTTATTTTTTCAAAAGTTGTTTTCGTGCCATCAAAAAGTTCCTGTCCCCACTGATAAACGTCAAACAACACACCATCAAAAACCTTTTTGGCGTGATTTGGGATTGGTTGTTTGGAGGGTGGGCGAGTGATGGTCATAGAATTATTCGAGAGAATAAATATCAAACACAACTTCTTCGTAAGGATGTACTTTTTTTATTGCTTCTACAACCTCCTCCAAAAAACCACGATCGCAAACAACCTCTATTCGTTCTTCTTGAGCTAACTCCAATTTACCAACCTCGCCTATTGCTGGAGGTGCACCATTTTCCGGCTTGAAACGACCGATACCTTTTGATGAAAAACTACAAAATGTATAATTTCCAATTGTTCCGGCTCCAGCTTTACCCATTGCTTCACGAACCACATCGGCATGCGATTCTGGGACAAACACCACAATTTTTACATTATTGGATTGACTCATAAAATTGTTCAAACTGTTCAAATGTTCACATGGTCAAATTGTTCACATCGGTTTCAACGATCGGCACCAAAACTGAACAACTTGAACAAGTGAACAATTTGAACCACATCAAGCAACTACGCCCCGTGACACTTCTTATATTTTTTTCCACTACCACAAGGACACGGATCGTTCCGACCGATTCTTGGTTGGGTGGTGGAGCTGCTGACAGAGGTGTTATTTACAGCGGTTGTCGAAGCTCCGGCTTTGGTTGAGGCAATGGCCGCACCGGCGCGCTCGAACAAAGTTTTTCCTTGGAGGGTGGCTTGGTGAGCCTGAACGGCGTGAACAGCGACTTTGAAAAATGATTGGGCAATTTCTTGATTGATGGCGCCGAGCAGTTGGTTGAACATGCGGAAGGCTTCTTTTTTGTATTCAACCAATGGATCGAGTTGACCGTAACCGCGCAAACCGATGCCGGTGCGAAGTTCGGTCATGGCTGACAAATGATCAATCCATAAACGATCGATGGCCCGCAAAATAACGTTACGCTCAAGTTCTTTAAGCTTACTTTTTTCGCCGATTTTTTCTTCAGTGATTTGATAAGCCTCGCGAACGGCCGCGACAATTATTTCAATGAGTTGAGTTCGACCGTTAGCCAAAGCTAATTTTTCTTTTGAGCCACCGAGTGTAAAATCTTCAATTTGTTTTCGAGCACCTGGCGAGAGAGGAATCATGGTCTGTACCACCTCGAGGATTTCTTTGGGATTCCAATCACTGGATTTTTTACCACTCTCTTCCCCGGTGTGAAACATGACCACTTGTTCAATCTCATCCTCGATGATTTCCAAAAGTTTTTCCTTCAAAGCCTCAGGATTTTCGCCTTCAAAAGCTTCGACGATTTCTCGGCGACGACCATAAACCAATTCGCGATGTTTATTTAAAACGTCGTCGTAATCGATAAGGTGTTTACGGATATCAAAATGATGACCCTCGACACGATGCTGGGCTTTTTCGATCGACGAAGAAACCATGCCGTTTTCGATCGGCTGGTCGTCGGGAATTCCCAAGCGATCCATCATACCTCTAACTCTGTCTGAACCGAAAATCCGCATCAAATCATCCTCCATGGAAACATAAAATTGAGTCACGCCCGGATCACCCTGACGACCGGAGCGGCCACGAAGCTGATTATCGATACGACGAGATTCGTGGCGTTCGGTACCAATGACAATAAGACCGCCCAAATCTTTAACAGCCGTCGCCTCCACCTTATCCGGCGGATTGCCACCTAAAATAATGTCGACACCACGACCAGCCATGTTGGTGGCCAAAGTAACACCACCGCGACGACCGGCTTGCGCGATAATCTCGGCTTCACGCTCGTGATTTTTGGCATTCAAAATGTTGTGAGGCACACCTTCACGAGTTAGGAGTTGACTCAACATTTCATTTTTTTCAATTGAAATAGTACCAAGCAAAACCGGTTGGCCTTTTTCATGTAAAGCCTTGACTTCACGAGCCACGGCCATAAATTTTCCAGTCTCGTTTTTATAAACGCGATCCGGTAAATCTTTACGCTCAGAAATTTTATTTGGCGGAATAGACGTCACTTCCAAATCATAAATCTTACCGAATTCCTCGGCTTCAGTGGCCGCTGTACCGGTCATACCAGCCAGTTTGTAATACATTCTGAAATAATTTTGGAAGGTGATGGTGGCCAAAGTTTCACTCTCACGTTGAATTTGGACACCTTCCTTGGCTTCAATGGCCTGATGTAAACCTTCTGAGTAACGACGACCTTCCATTAAACGACCAGTAAACTCGTCAACAATAATCACCTCATTATTTTTGACCACGTAATCACGATCCAAACGATAAATGGCATGCGCCCGCAAAGCTTGTTCGGCGTGATGGGCCTCGGCGCCAGTACCAGCATAAATATTTTCGATACCCAGGGTTTTCTCGAGCTTGGCAATTCCTTCAGCTGTTAAAGCAGCTGAACGCATTTTTTCGTCGATATTATAATCTTCATTCTCCTTCAAAAACTTTACAGCTCCGGCAAAGCGCAAATACATGTCATTCGATTCTTCGGCTGGGGCTGAGATGATAAGTGGGGTTCGCGCTTCGTCGATTAAAATCGAGTCGACTTCGTCAACAATAGCGTAATGCAAAGGCCGCTGAGCCATTTGGTCGGAACGATAAACCATGTTGTCGCGCAAAAAATCAAAACCGAATTCATTATTGGTGCCGTAAGTAATATCAGCTTCGTAAGCCTCGCGACGAGTGCAGGGGCGAAGATAATCGGCGTGGACACGAAAAGAACCGGTGGTGTCACGTTCCTTATCATGCTCATCAGCATTTTCTTCTGTATGTTTAAAACTCGGATCATAAATAAAAGCCTGATCGTGTTGAATGCAACCGATTGATAATCCGAGCGCAAAATAAACCTGTCCCATCCAAACCGAGTCACGTCGCGCCAAATAATCGTTGACGGTGATAAGGTGAACACCCTTACCTTCAAGCGCATTTAAATAAACCGCCGAGGTGGCAGTAAGAGTCTTACCTTCACCGGTGCCCATTTCGGCAATTTGCCCCAGATGAAGAGCGATGCCACCCATAAGCTGAACATCATAATGTCGCTGGCCGAGCACTCGACCCGAAGCTTCGCGAGTAACCGCAAAAGCTTCCGGTAACAAATCATCAAGACTTTCACCTTTTTTAAAACGTTCACGAAATTCCAAGGTCTTGGCTTTTAAAGCCTCGTCAGACAATTCCTTAAAACCTGATTCAAAAGAATTAATAAGATCAACCTTTTTACGCAAGAGGTCAATCACCTTTTTATTAGGATCACCTAAAAACAAATTGAAGAGATTAGTCATAGTTTTCCTGAACAGTATGCGGGTTTTTCCTTAAAAATGCAAGGTGGAGAAAATAAAAAAACTGGGCCACGTACGACCCAGCTCGATTAATTCTATGGTCTCAAAACCCTGAAGTCGGCGGGCAACCTCATGCCAAGCTTCAAGCCCAGCTCAGCCAGGATTTCCTTGATTTCGTTCAGGCTCTTTCGACCAAAGTTCTTGGTCTTGAGCAGATCAGCCTCAGTTTTTTCAACGAGCTGATAGATGAACTCAATACCGGCATTCTGCAAACAATTAGCCGAACGAACCGACAGTTCCAGTTCATCAACCCGCTTGAACAGATGGCCGCTTAAACTGCCTTGCTCTTCGGACAGAATACCATTTTCAAGAGCCTCAATTCTTTCACAAGCCCGCTCAAGTTCCGCTCGTAGCCTTACGTTTTCTTCATCAGTGTGCCGAAGTTCTTCGGCCAAACCGCTCAACGGCCTCATATAACGGTCAACTGTGGCAAACTCGGAAGATTTTCTGATTTGCTCGCGGGCCAGCTTATCGATATTACCGACAGCCTGACTTGTAATACCAAGCCTTTGTCCAATCTCGGCCAAGGTATGAGCTTGTCGACCAAAACCGTAACGCAACTCGACAACGTCTCGTTGCCGATGGCCGAGTCTTTCGATCGCCGTGTTGAGCAACCGGCTCATTTCATCGGTCCAGCTTGGCCAGATTCCGCCACGATCAACCGCTTCGATTTCTCGTGACAAAATCACCCGCAGATCCATAACACTTTCAGGTGCTTCAACTTCACCGTCAGCCAAACGGCGAAGATACAAATTCCACAACGCCGTAACCGTCCTGGTCGCCGATCCTGGCGGTTCTTCAACTTCAGCCACGGTCATAAACAGACGAACATATGACTCTTGTTCCGAAGTCCGACCAATATTGTGAAGCCGACGTCGATTCTCTTCGACCGCGAGAAGATAAGCCAACAATTCACCCACCTTAAGATACCTTCTAAGCATTCCAAGATACCATCCGGTATCCTGAATATCCTCGCAGATAAATCCGGAAGGTGAATTGACGGACAGTTCGGCATACTCATGGAGTACGGAAGGAAATCCGCTGATTCCAGAAATTGGTTGCGACTGGCTGTCCAGCCTGCGAACTTCCAAAGCCACCGTGCTTCGATCGTAGCCGGTCAAAGCTGAAATCACACCAGGTTCGAGTCTATGAATCAGCAAACGGGCGATGACGGCTTCACGAATAACTCGCGGTGAAAAATTGAGGCGGATATTTTCCGTAACTGTCATCTGACACCGTTCAAGAACCGCACGAAATTCGACAGCCAAGCGATCATCGATATTGTCGGACACCGCATTGGTCGCGAAGTCTGCAAGATAGAGTTCAATACGTCGCTTCACCTCATCTTCCTTTTTGGAACGTCCGAACGCCCAACCCGGGATTTCTGCCATATTTTGGAAACCGCGTTTGGCGATTAAGCCTCTAATATCACCAACTTCCACAGAGAATATTTCGGCACTTTTTTTCGCCGACAACCCGATTCGCAACATGATCACGACCATACGAGCAATGTCATCGATGCGTTCTTCGCCAAGGTGACCAAAAGTCATGACCCGAACTCCTTTTTCGTTGAGTGAAAGGAACATCGTCTTCTCAAAAAAAAATTAGAGAAGCGACACTAATTCCTACCAAAAAAAGCAGTTTCCGTCAAGATTATAAAAAAATATCTCACCTTTTGAAAGATGAGATGATCAGAGAGTCAGCTCGAAAGATTTTGTTGAACCATCCATCAAAACGAACCCAAGACTTTGATAAAGCCGCCTGGCCGACTTTCGATGAACTTCAGCATGCAGTCTGACACATTCACATCCAGCCTCTCGGGCAATGCGAATAGCCTCCTCCATCAACAAACGAGCAAAACCGCACCGCCGGTGCCTTCTGTCAACAACCACGTAAGTGATATCAGCTGACGACTCTGAGACGAAATGGCTACTGACAGCCACATGGGCTATCACCCCTCCTGTCTGTTCATCGACAATAACCAGACTATAACATTTTCTAAACTTTCCCAGCTCCAATTTTCCATTAACTATTTTTAGATGAAGACCGGGAAAATCGCTGTTCCAAAAACGATTAAGAAATTCGACAATCTCTTCTTGAGAAATTTGATCGGTTAGCAACAGCATTTTTATCCTCCGAATGAACGAATCTACTTACCACCTTGACAAAAAACCAAAAAATGTCAAGAACAGAACACTAGGCCACTCCCGAGAAAAAAAGAAACCCGAACTACCACGAGGTTTTGTCCGAGCTGGTTGAGAGGCAGTACAAGGTGACAGCCAAGCCACCGAAAAAGTAAATACCGCCAAGAAGCAGGTTCAGGGTTGTTTCCGAAACATTCAGCTGCAAATCGCTGAAAATTCCAATGAACAACAAACCCGCAAAAATTAACGCCGTTGCTAGAAACCCGGCCACGATGACCGAAACCAACGCTTGATGATTCTTAACAAAACGATAAGTTCTCGACACAAAATTCTCCCTTGTTTTTGAATCGGATAAATAATATACGGCCAAAAGATAGAAAAGTCAAAAATCCGAAATCCAAATAATCATGAATTTAACTACAAAAATCGAATCTTTTAAATTCGGTTTTTGTAATTTATTTTTTATTTGACGGCTCCAATTTCTCTCAAGGCTCGATAAAATTCTTTCACAGCTGATCGAGCTTGACCTTTTTGCAAATTAAATGTTGTTTCGTGAGCCAACCGGTTTCTGATTTTGTGAGCCCGCCAGACTTTTTTTAGACGATAGTATTTGTGAGAAGCAAACTTTAAACGTTCAGCAAAGGTGGTGCCTGGCATGGACAGGGATTTTAAAACTTCGTCGAGAATTTTGTCAGCTTCCACGACCGCCAGACGCAATGAAACCAACTCACCGGATTTCATTAAATTATCCACGACCTGCCAACGACGTTCAACATCTTGCCACGAAAGCTCGCTTCTTCGTCGCCAAAATAAACGTCTGAAGGCTCGACGAAGCCAGTCGACAACAAAAGCGATTACTACCACGATGGCCACTACGGCAAAAATCACGAACAGGACAGGAAATAATTTTTCTAAGTCGATGGTTAGAGTCATATCATGCAAAAGATCACACAAGGGCCGATCGGCCCTTGTGTGGGACGGAAGTAAATTCGTCGGCCACAAAAATTCTCACCCATTTTTTTAAATCCAGAGTTCTAAAAAGAAAAGCTAAAATTTCTGCATCATCAAATTGGGAAATCCAAACGCTTTTTTGAATATGTAAAAAAGCACTTTCCTCTAAAAATTTACCTAACAATTTTCTTTGTGATCTGAATTTTTCTGGTATATCAAAAATAACCAGACAAACTTTTTCATCAGGCAATAAAGCACTGAATCCTAAAAGCATTTTTTGATACTCAAAGTAACCCTCTTTGGTAATTTTAATGAATTGATCTTCACCTTTTTTTGTAACCTTTATTAACTTACTTTGTTTTAGTCTAAAAACACCTTGCATAAACTTTTTTCTATCTGTTTTAGGCGATTCCAATAAGAAACCTTTTTTACCATAACCAAGTTCACCAATCGAAAAAAGAATTCTCGCGGTACTGGAATGAGGTTTAATTTTAGAAAAAAGTAATTTTCTAACTGA
>JAGVPA010000008.1 GCA_020052445.1 bacterium | reverse complement strand
GAGTGTGCTAAAGACATGCAAGAAGCTAAATTAAGCCTCTTTAAATCCTTCAGAAAATAACGACGATTTGGGGCTCATCTCTTGACTGGAAAATACTGGTGGGTGGGGCGAAAAAAACAAAAAACGGCGGTTTTATTGCCATTTTTCAAAAATCTTTAGAGACAGGGCAATGCCCTGTCTCTACGTTTTTTTTGGTTTTTTGTTTTATTTTTCCAACCATTCCGAAACCAATTTCTCGGCCGCCGAAACGTCCGTTATCCCGCCTTCGCCGGGCTTCGGCGAGGCTAGCCAATTAATTTTTTTATCTTTTTTGAACCAGGTTCGTTGGCGTTTGGCGTAATGTTTGGTGTTGAGTTTAATTTCGGCGGCGATATTTGTAATATCCTCGGGGGCGAATGACCATTCGCCCCTACGGTGAAAATATTTACATATTTCACCGTATCCGATACCGGACATGGCATAAACATTGGAACCGAATTTTCCCATCAAATTTTTAACTTCATCGATTAAACCGTTTTTAATCATTTCGTTGACTCTTCGGTCGATGCGTTCGTTTAATATTGGAATCGGACAATCGACTCCTAGCCACAACGCGTCATATTTCGGCTCGCCTTTTTTCCGAAGTTCGGAAAAAGGTCGACCGGTTTTTTTACAGACTTCGAGGGCGCGAATTAAACGGCGTTTATTTTTTCGGTCGATGACCTCGGCCCCAACTGGATCGAGTTCGACAAATTCGGCAAACAAATCATCCTCACTTCTCTGCTCCAGTTCGGCCCGAAGCACCAAATCCGGTTCAACTTCTGGCATGTCCAAATTATCAACAATCATGTCAAACCAAAGTCCGGTACCACCAACCAAAACCGGTAACTTACCCCGAGAAACAATGTCGGAAATAACCTTGTCAGCATATTCCTTAAACAAAGCCCCATTCATTTCTTCATTTGGCTCGACAAGGTCGAGACCAAAATGTTTTACACCATCGGAAACTAAAAACCGATCAAAATCCCTTAATCCCTTAATCCCTAAAACCGGCCCAAAACCATTTGCTCTAACGCCCACCTCCCACCCTGGGGGAGGGGTTGGGGGTGGGGGTGGGGGTTTAGCTGTCCCAACATCCATTCCCCGATAAACCGTCCGCGAATCGACACACAAAATCTCGCCATTTCCGCCAAAGGCGGATCCGCCTTTGGCGGAAAATTTTTTGGCGATTTCAATAGCTAAAGACGATTTTCCAGCCGCGGTTGGACCAACAACGGCAATAATTTTTGGTTTCATGAGATTAGGATAGAGGATTTTGAAAATAAAAAAAAGCCCCCAGAGGCAGAAGGCGCATGAGGACAAGGGTCACGAACGAACGCGGAAAGGTGTTGGGAATTCGAGGATCTGACAAGAAGATGGACTTGGTTGATCGTCATCGTCCCAAGCCTCATCGCCGTCGGTCAAGTCAGCATCATCGTCTTGACCAACATTATCCGATGGTCGAAAGTCGACGACGTTTGATTCTCCATCAACCTCAGGCCCCTCAATCGGACGAAGATTCCGTCTAAACGGCTCGCATCGGTAGCGAGCCAGAATAACCAGGACGGCTCGCAGATAAAAACGCCGTCCGCCAGTCAGGTCAGCAACATGGCCGGACGCGACCCCGTCAGCCTCCATCTCCACTTTCCCGGCGTCGATCGCTCCGTCCAGTTTCTGTCGAAACTCCAGAACAAGTCGAGCCTCGCAAGTCGACACTGCCAAAGAAATTTCTTTCAACTTCTGGTTGACAATCTCCTCAAGGACCTGTCGTCTCCGCGATTGTCTCCTCAGTGATTCAACGACCAACTTGACCGCAAACAATCCATCCTCATCCCAACCAAAGTTGGCCTGAACCCCGAAGGCTTCAAGAAGCCAATCGATCTCCAGCGGATAGATAAAACCCGGAGACCTTTTGTCATCGCAGACATTCCTATGGAGAAATTCGGCCAGAAGAGATCTATTCCCACTGCCGATGGCGCTCATGATCTTATCTCCTTGAAAATTGAACGTTTTCTGACTTTTGACCCTACCTTGTTTTTTTCTACTTGTCAACAGCCGGTTTCCGCTAATGCCAATAAAACGCAACGAAAACATATTTTTACTGGGGATAAGCTATGTTTTTGACTTTTTTAAAAAAATCTGCTAAAATATAAAGGTTGTTAACCTAAATTATTTAACTTTTTAAATTTATGTCTAGACCATCAACGGCGGATAGAATGCCGTCATCGGCAGAAGAAAAACCCGGACCGATAATCAAAAAAGAAAGTATTAAAAACCAAGCGGAAAAAACTTCGGAAATTGAGGATATAAATCGTACAATTGATGGAATCGAGAACGAATTGGAAGATATTGCTGAAGAAATACGGCAGGGTTACAGATTAATCAATAAAAGCAAACCGGACGAGGAAGGAAACCGGGTCATCTTGACCCAAAAAATGAGAAATGAAATGGTGGAGGATTCAGACGAGCTAAGACGAGAATTAGAAATTTGGAAAGCAAAACTAAAAGAACCACAAATTATTACAGACGTTGAAGATGAAGAATTAAGAGAAACCAACAATCGTCGCGGCAAAGAATTAGAAGGTTACGATATCCCAACAAAAACTGCAGGCGCTCCGCCAAAATTGCCACCGGCCAATGAAGGACCGGAATGGCAACAGGCTGATGGAACATTAAGTGACCGAGCGCCTGAGGCAACGAGTCAAAGACAATTTCAAGAAATTTTTCCGGCAAAAAACCCTGAAATAATGGAGAAATTACCGGACGGAACCTGGGGGAGTCGACCCAAAAAAGAAACCGCGACTCAAGAATCACTCGATAAAGACAACGCGGAAAGAGCCATGGACGAACTGCTTGATCAGGATCAAGAAATACGAGATGAAGAAGCTGCGGTGGAAAAACTTAGCAATGATTTAAAAGAAATGGCTAAAGCCGAGGAAAAGGAAGATAAAGTTGAAGACGCACCAACTTGGCAACCTGTTTTGCCTCAACACACAGATAAGTCTGAATCAACTAAACCAGTTCCGACTGAATCTCAACCCGCTCCAGTTGCCCCACCAAAAAAATCCTGGCTTCCGGCCTCGGTAAAAAAATGGGGTCTTCGCGCTTTGACCTTATTAGGTTTGGTTGGCGGAGCAAAAGCCGTCGAACCGTCAGTTTCACAAATAGCTCAAGATGTCTCTACCACTCTAACTGACGCTCAAGCCGGTTATAGAGATTGGGCTGAAAATACACCAATGGTTCAAGAGGCTAGACGACAAGAAAAAATAAATGCCGACATGGCTACACTACAAGCACAATCGGCCAAAGAAAAAGCTGAGGCTTTAGTAGCCGGCAAACCTGTGAAAATCGGCAGTAAAACCGTACAAGTAAATGAATCCTCTCCTCAAACTGGACGGGAAGATTATCTTCGTACGCACATGCAAAAGATGGTTCGCGAAACCGCTGGTATAAAACTGCCGACCGGCTATGGCGAAACAGATCGCGCAAACGACGAAGCGATCGTAAAACACTATTTGGAACATGGGACATCGTCGAATATTACTCTACCTAAGGTTTTGGAATCTTCGGGACGTTTAATCGAATTCCGCCGAGAAAAAAACCTTACCTCCCGCGGAAAAACCACAAGAGATCAACGAGTGGTAAATGAAACAATCGAAAGAATCTTTAAAGACACTGGTCTATAAATTTTAAAAATCACTCGATCATAAAAGATCGGGTGATTTTTATTTTCCAACTTTCTGCCCAAACAACACCCAAACATCCGGCCGCTCAACTTTCATTTCAACTATCTTCCCTACTAAGTCCGATGTCCCAGGAAAACTGGCGAGTTTCATTTCTCTGGTGTTGCCCCAGCAGATTCCTTTTTCGCAACGGTCGACCAAGACACTGACGATTTGATCAAGGAATTTTTGATTTTTTCTCAGCGTTGTTTCAACCATTAAATCTTGAACCGCTTTCCAGCGACGCTCTTTTTCTTCTCTTGAGACATCATCGGGAAAAATCTTGGTTGCCAGCGTACCTGAACGAGATGAGTAACGGGCGTGATAACTGATATCAAAATCGACTTCACGGAATAAACTCATTGTCTGTTCAAATTGTTCCTCGGTCTCGCCCGAGAAACCGACGATGATATCGGTGCCGAGGGCAATGTTTGGAACTCGAGCTTTGATTTTTTTGATAATGTCGAGATATTCTTCGCGAGTATAACGACGATTCATGCGACGAAGTATCTCGTTGTCACCAGATTGGACTGGTAAGTGCAAAAAGTTTACTTGAGACGGTAGAGCGAGGGCGTCGATGACCTCGTCGGTCATATGGTTTGGGTACGGCGCGGTGTAATGAATTCTTTTGATACCGGGAATTTTATCAATCTCCCAAAGCAAAGCCGCAAAATGATCTTTGTAAGGATTGGCAGCGGAAAAACTCTCAGGATCGGCCGCCCGATAAGTATTCACCGCTTGACCGAGCAGTGTGACCTCGAGACAGCCGTCAGCCGCCAAATTTTTTATCTCAGACAAAATATCGGCGGCCAAACGATTGGTTTCCCTACCCCGCGCATAAGGCACGACGCAATAGGAACAGAACTTATTGCAACCGGTTTGAATTGTTACGAAAGCTTTGTGTTTGGTGTGGTACTGAGGTTTAGCCAAAAGATAATCATCGTTGCAAGAAAAATTCAATTTCAGGTCGGGCCATTTTTCAGCAATCATTTTTGGCAACAGAACCATATCTTTGGCCGGAAAAAATAAATCCACAAAAGACAAACGTTTTCTAATTTTTCCATCTAAATCTCGGCCCGCCATACAACCCGTGACACCAATAAGGAGACGCAGATTCTTAACCTTGAGTCTGTTCAACTGCTGAGCCAAACCATAAACCCGATCCTCGGCTGACTGACGAACCGAACAAGTGGTGATAATAATCAAATCCGCATCTTCCCTTTTATCGGTTGCTTGCAAACCTAAACCCTGCAAAATGGTTTCCATTCGCTCAGCATCGGAGTGGTTCATTTGGCAACCGAAGGTGATGAGGTGGTAGGTCACAAATTCCAAGGTTAAAATTACAAATTCCAATCGGGTGCTTCCCCAGGGCAAACGCACCAACTCTCTAGGCAATCGCGCTTAAATTCTCAATGTTTTTAACATAAAATATTTTTTCGCATCAAAAAAAAGCATTTTTTGT
>JAGVPA010000081.1 GCA_020052445.1 bacterium | reverse complement strand
TAAAAGACAAACTAAAAAAAGAGCACGAAGCTCTTAATCCACTGACACTTAAACGACAAGTTGATATACTGATTTTGAAGATTATTAAACTTAAAAATAACAACCAGGAAATCGGGGATTCGGAGAGATTTGGGTAACCATTACTTATGGGCTAGATGGGGGGTGGCCATACGAACTCGGAAATATCTGTGCAAAATAAAAAATACGACTCCCGAGAGTCGTATTTTTTGTTTTGCTATGTTCAGACTCTTCTGAACGAGATCATTAAGGAAGCTCGTCAATAAGGGCGGAACCTGTCCAAATCTTATGTCGCGTACAGACCCCAATCTGATCGCGGCTTTTTTTATCTCTCAAAATATGTAGAAGCTAAAATTTTTGCTATAATAAAACCGCAAAAAAATATTTGCGGTTTTATGAAACTTACAAAGCGTCTAAAGAAACTTTTTAAAATTCTCGGACCTGGTTTTATTACCGGCGCATCTGACGATGATCCGTCTGGTATTGCTACTTATTCACAATCTGGCGCTCACTTTGGCTACACGCAACTTTGGACAGCGTTTTTTACCACCCCGTTCATGATTGTAGTACAAGAAATGTGTGGGCGAATTGGTTTAGTTAAAGGCCGTGGCTTGGCAGCGGCGATCAAAGAAAGGTATGGTAAAAAAATTCTCTATCCAATCATTCTTCTTTTACTCATCGCCAACTCGGTAAACATCGGGGCTGATCTCGGGGCTATGGCCGCTTCGGCTCAGTTATTGATTGGTATTCCTTTTGTTTTTCTACTCGTTGGCATGACACTTCTGACTTTGGTTTTGGAAATTTTTGTCAGCTACAAAGTCTACGCCAAATATTTAAAATATCTTACCCTCTCACTTTTCGCTTACGTCATTGTCGTCTTCATCGTCAAACAAGATTGGGCCACCATCGCTTATTCAACTTTCATTCCGCAAATAAGTTTGGAAAAAGATTATCTCATGAATATCGTGGCTATTCTTGGCACCACTATTTCGCCCTATCTTTTTTTCTGGCAGTCGAGCGAAGAAGTTGAGGAAGAAATTTCTCAAGGAAAACTTACGGTCATGGATGAAGGCCGACCAAAAATCACCAAAAAAGATGTTCGTAAAATGCGCCTCGACACTATCGCCGGCATGCTATTTTCCAACCTGATCATGTTCTTCATTATTACCACCGCCGCCTCAACACTTTTTCCAAATGGTATCAACAACGTCGAAACTGCCGAACAAGCGGCGCTGGCACTTAGACCACTGGCTGGAAATTTCGCCTCTCTGCTCTTTTTGGTCGGCATCATGGGTGTTGGCTTACTTGGAGTTCCGGTTCTCGCCGGTTCAGCTTCTTATGCCGTGGCTGAATTACTCGGTTGGAAATCAGGCTTGTATCGAAAATTAAAAGACGCTCACGGTTTTTACGGAATTATTACCCTGGCCACCCTCGTCGGTCTTCTGGTAAATTTTCTCGGCATCAAACCATTCACCATGCTTTACTACGCCGCAGTTTTAAATGGCACAGTGGCTCCATTCCTTATGGTGGCCATAATCATGCTGGCTGGCGACAGAAAAACCATGGGTAAATATTCGAGTTCTCGTTGGCTGTCAATATTCGGTTGGCTAATCACCGCTTTCATGTTCTTGGCCTCGGGCGCCATGTTTTATAATTTGTGGTCATAAATAAAAAAAGACCGTTGACTTAAACCGAAAAATGCGGTAAGTCGATAGTAGACACCTCCGCAAAACAATTTAACTCGATACCACGGAGGCGATGTCAATGACTATCCCTTCAAAAAGGCACCACCAACTTCCTTCAGGTTGCTTTGTCTGCGGAATAATGAACTTCGGACTTCGATGTATTATCTTCGGCATCGAGGCCTGGGGACAACGCCAGGATGGACGCCGTCAAAAACGCTGCAATCCTTTTGGTTGATCCACCCGATCCGAAGTCTGACCGTCTCGAAAATTCGAGCGGTTTTTTTATTTTGCTTCAATCAGCTTTACTAATTTGTCATCACGCAAACCACTGGTATGAAAATTTATCGGTCGCCAAAGCGGAAAGAAAATATTTTGAACACCAGCAACTTTTATCGGACCAAGACCAACTCGCCAAACGCGATTATAAATCCAGGAAATCAATAACGTCGGATCCCAAGGACAAAAAATATTGTAAACCGATAAATTGTCGACCGGAAAATTAATTTTATCTTTTATCGACAAATCGCCCTGAACTAAAAATATTTTTTGGACCGAACTTGGCAAAGAAAACTTTTTGCAATATTGATTGAGTAAAAAACCGCCCATTGAATGACAAACAATTTTTGTCGGCCGTGCCTGCTCAAGAAAAACTTTGAGTCGTTCAAAAGTCTCAGTTGCCTGAGCTAAAATCTTTTCATCTTCATAATGATCGCGAAGAAAAAACGGATTGAGAATTTGCCACAGATTAACTTGTCGATTTATGCCCCAATAAAAAACCGCCGCCTCTCCAGCTGCGATCGGTTTTTTCCAAGCCGAAAAACCGGCACTGACACCAAAACCGGGACGAAAAATTGGTGTTGTTAGTCCGACAGCAAAACCGTGAATTAAAATTGTTTTGGACACAAAAATATTCAAATTGCAAAAAAGATTCTTCACGTGACGTTCAGAATGACAAGTGAGGAAAATTATTCAATCGCTTGCAAAAATTCCTCTTTAGAAATCTCCTCGGCTTTTTCACTTGGCGCGTGACAAGTCGGACAAGTCTCGGGGGCGGCCAAACCGTAATGCAAATCGCCGCAAACAGTGCAACGCCAAAATTTTTTATTGTTCATATTTTTAATAGTGATATCGGTAAGTAAAAACGTAAAGGTGTAAAAATGTAAAAATTAATCGACTGGATTTAAATTGAGTCATTAATTTAAAATTCTTTTTTAAATTCTTGGCACAACAACTTAGCCACAATCCTGCCGGATTCGTAAATAGTTGGCAAGCCCGAACCAGGGTGAGTACCACCACCGACCAAATAACAATTATCCAACTCCTCAAATTTATTATGAGGCCGGAACCAAAGCATTTGGTCCAGTCGATGTGACAAGTTAAAAACCGCCCCCAAATAAACATTAAAATCTTTTTCCCAATCGTCGGGAGTTATAATCTTTTCAACCTCAATCGCTTCAGTCAAACCAGTTAAACCCAGCTTTTTTTCTAAAATTTCTAAAACTTGATGACGAATAATCGGGGTTTTTTTTGACCAATCAATACCAGCTCGATTATTCGGTACCGGTACCAAAACATATAAAGCGCTTTTACCAGCCGGGGCCAAAGTTGAATCAACGGCCGAAGCATCGCGAAGATAAACCGAAAAATCTTTTTCAGTTAATTGGCCACCAAAAATGTCCTGAACATTTTTTTGATAATCATCGGCAAAAACAATACTGTGATGTTTCAGATCAAATTTTTTATTCACACCCAAATACAACATGAAAATCGAACAAGAATACTTTAATTTTTTAAAATGATCCTCTACCGGCAGAGCCGGTAGTTTCGTGAAAGCCCCTATAAGGGGCTATTTTAGTTTGTTAATTACAAATGGAATTCTAATTACTCATC
>JAGVPA010000007.1 GCA_020052445.1 bacterium | reverse complement strand
CATCACTCCATCACTCCATCACTCCATCACTCCATCACTCCATCACTCCATCACTCCATCACTCCATCACTCCATCACTCCATCACTCCATCACTCCATTCAACAACTCCACTGCCTTATCCATTTGCGGGTCAACATCGACCTCGGCATTCTCGGCGGTATATTCGACGATAAAATCTGGGGCGATGCCGACGTGGTTGATGGAACGTTCTTTTGGCGTTAGCCACTCGGCAATGGTCATTTTAACGGCCGAGCCGTCTTCGAGTTCGCGATAATCTTGAACTGAGCCCTTACCAAAAGTTTGTGTACCAACAAGTTTGGCTAAACCGTAATCTTGAAGCGCACCAGCCACAATTTCTGAAGCCGAGGCTGAACCACCATCAACCAAAACGACAGTCGGAATTCCAGCCAGTCGAGCATCGGCCGAACCAACAAAAGCCTGTTTGTCGCCCTTAACACTTTCGATAACCACTGTCTGTTCACCAGTCCAAGCACTGGCTACACTGATGGCCGTGTCTAAAAGACCGCCCGGATTACTTCGCAGATCTAAAATAATACTCTTAGCTCCCTTGGCCAGCAGATCGTTAACAGCTGAAGTAAAAAGAGCGTTAGTATCTTCATTAAAGAAATAAAGCGAGACAACTCCGATACCGTCGTCACGCATTTCTAATTTAACGCTGTCAATAACAATCGTGTCACGAGTAATAGTTATCTCCATTGCCGATTCCAAACCATCTCTCGTGATCGTCAAAACCACATCGGTGCCTTTGAGACCGCGAATTTTTGAAACTGCTTCTTCGGTACTCATACCAACCGTACTCAAACCATCGATAGCTAAAATTTTATCTCCGGATTTAATATTCATGGTTTCCGCCGGACTGCCTGGCAACGGGGCGACAATAACCAATTGTCCGTTTTTATCAACATCAATTTGTGCGCCGATGCCTTCGAAAGAACCGTTCAAATCAGCGTTGAATTCCTTGGTTTCTTCAGGATCAAAAAAGACCGAGTAAGGATCGCCAAGTCCGGCCATTAAACCTTTCATCGAACCGTAGAATAAATCTTGGTCAGAAACCGGCTGTTCGTAATAATCTTCTTTGGCAAAATCCCAGACATCCCAAAAAGTTTTAAAATTAATATCCTCCGAAAGAGTTGAGGAAACGTCGCTTTTATTAATTACCTGTCTTTCACCTTCGGGCACCACCGAAAGCACACCCTGGTGGCGGCCAAAAAGCAGACCAACAACAAAAGCCGTCACCACCGCTAAAAGTAGCGCTAGCGGCCAAGCGACCCGAGAAAAACTGTGACGAATTGAAGTTGAGGAATAATTCATAACCGGCTCTAGGATACCAGAAACTCGCCGGTCTGAGGAGTGGATACTGTCAACTTATTGATTTTAGAGGCAAAAAAACCTACAATAGATCTTGTTATGAAAAAAACCACTCGCAAAATCGTTTTTTTATTATTTTTGGCTTTGTTTCTGGTCTCAGCCCCAACCGTTGTCATGTACACGGCCGGTTATCGCCTTAATCTTGAACGCTTTTCACTGGTCAAAACCGGCGTCTTCGCTCTTTCCACTTTACCAAAAGGCGCCACGGTTATAATTGATGATAAATCAACGGAAAAAGAAACGACCTTAATTTTAAAAGATGCCATGCCGGGCGAGCACCTTGTTCGTTTAGAAAAAGACAGTTACTTACCGTGGGCAAAAAAACTTGAAGTCAAAGAAAATGAAACAACTTTTGTTCAAAAAGCGATTTTGTTTTTAGTTGGCGAACCGGTTTTAAAAGTCGCTGAAAAATACCTGACTTTCAGTTTTGATAGTCGTGGAGAAAAAATTGCTTTTGCCCTTCAAGAAGAAGGCTGGGTGGAAATTTGGTCTCGGACCTTAGCTTCTAATGAAGAAAAATTATTATTGCGCCTGCCACAAAATAGCGTCGACAAACTCGAACTGTCTTGGTTGATCGATAGTGAAACCCTACTGGTCAAAAAAACTTCCGGTCTTTCTGAAACCCAACAAACCATCGATCAAAACGGTAACAGTAAAATTTTGGAAAATAAATTATCCGAATGGCAACGCGACACCAATCAATTATTATATGTTTCACCAACCGAAACCGGGGCCAATTTAGTTCTAAAAAATTCCAACGACGCCGAACAAACTCTGGCTTCTCTGCCAACCGGAAACTATGAGTTCTTAACCGCTCCACCCTCACTCGTACTTTTGCAAGATAAAACACAACGCAAAATAATTTTAATCGACGATCGTGGTGTTGATCAACCAATACTTTTAAATACCGAAGCTATCATGGCCGTTTGGAATCCACAAAACCCCAAACAACTTCTTTACATTTCCGACTTCGAAGTCCACATCTTTGACGCCGAAAAAATGGCTGACGAACTGTTAACTCGAGTCAGCACCCCAATCATCAGCACCGCCTGGCAACCAACCGCCGCCGACATTTTCTACGCCGACAGCAAAAATCTCTACGCCCTAGAACTCGATCGCCGCGGCGAAGGGAGAAATATTTTCACTCTGGCGACTATGGATAATATCGAGGCTTTTGTGCCGACGAGTGATGGAAAGATTTTGTATCTGGTTGGGACGAGGGGTAGCGAGGTTGGGTTGTTTGAGCGGGGGTTGATGGAGTGATTGTCTGAACCGTGATTTACTTGATTAAAGGATTTACATGATTTTTGGTTGGATAGAAAAAACTTTTTTTGTAAAAAACGGCAACAAAATGCCGTTTTTTTATAATTCAAAATTCCCTTTTTTAATGAATTTCCGCGCAGCAAGCTGACGCGGTATCGAGCGGAAGTTTCTTGATTTGAGAAACCGATGGTTTCTCAAACTCTTCCGGCAAATTAATTTCGTCTAATCCATTAGGGGCTTTCATTACACATTTATAACAATCTACTTTTTTTATTATTGGTTTTCTTGGTAAATTAATTTCTACTGTTACAATTGATGAATAAGGTGAATCAATTTCTAACAAGGTATCTTTATTAAGACTTCCGATTATACCCTCTCCATCTTTTGACCTATTTTGTATTGTGGCTTCAAACAATTTTTGTACTATCTCTTTATTTATCATTTGTTTTTTTCCTGGAATAAAAGTATTTACTAAAGTTTGACCGTATTGTGAAGAATTTATTTGTTTTTTTAAAGTCTTATCAAAACCAGCAAATATTAAATAAACAGAAACATATTCTCCGCCTGTATTAATATAATTACCCAAAATTGAATTAATTACATTATCGATATTATCCTCAAAAATTTTAAAATGATTCTCTACCGGCAGAGCCGGTAGTTTCGTGAAAGCCCCTATAAGGGGCTATTTTAGTTTGTTAATTACCAATGGAATTCTAATTACT
>JAGVPA010000054.1 GCA_020052445.1 bacterium | reverse complement strand
CGGAAGTTTCTTGATTTGAGAAACCGATGGTTTCTCAAACTCTTCCTTGCAAGGAAACCGCGCAGCAGAGCTGGCGCGGAATCGTCAAGTTGAATTTCCGAATTATTGAATTAAGGAAGCTTGATTGTTCATCGTGGAGATTGCACGGGGGGGGTGCAAAGGTATCAAATGGAACATTGAGTAAAAACCCCCTTTGCCCCAGTTGACACCTTTGCCGCCCTTTGCGCCCAACACCCCAACATTATACACGGTTACTCAAAAAATAAATAAAAAAAGTCCCGCGTTCGCATATTGCGATACCGCGGGGGATGAAGGAAGACACTAGGACGTGCTACCTGACGGAGTGGCCTTGACTAGGCCTCGTTGTAGACCTTGTCGAAGTTGGGGGCGAGGGTCGAGGTCGGAACGAACTGGATGTTGGTCCTGTCGCCCTCGAATCCGACGGTCGTGGCCTGACCGGAGACCTGCATGCCACTGACGTCGATGGCCGGCAGGACGATGTACCCACCGTCGGTGCTACCCAAGGAGGTGGCCACGATGGTGTTGGCGTCGTTGTAGACGGCCTGGGCTTCGGAACCGACGACGGTGAAGGCGGTCTGGCCGGGCGTCCTGACCAGGAAACCATCGACCTCACCGGTATCGAAGCCCGTGTTGGCGACGATGGTCGTGAGTGCCGTGTTGTCGAGGAGGAGGGTCTGCAGGAGCTGGGTCGTGGGCGTGCGGAAGACCCGACTGTTGTGCATGATCGCACTGGTCTTGTGTGTCACCTCGACGGAGATCTGGCCGATGTCCTTGAAGGTCCAGGTGTTGTCGCCGTTCTTGCAGAGGACCACGGTGGTCCACTTGTTGTGCAGCGCGCCGCCCGTCTTCATGGTCGAAACAGCGCCGGTCGAGAACCTGGTGTTGTTGTAGCGATCGGTGTAGGCCTCGAGAGCCTGGCCGAGCTTGGTGGCCGTCTCGATGTCGGTGATGAGGCCGGTCTGGACGCGCGCCAGGAAGACCTTCTCGATGTTGAGGCCGTCGGGGATGAAGTTGGTCGGCACTACGTCGACGCCGATCACTTCCTTGAAGGAGGCATCCGGGTTCTGCCCGTGTTCATCGCTGAAGGCAATCGTCTCGAGGTCTTCGCCGAAGGCGAGGTAGGCGACCTTATCGGGGGCCAGGCCATTGGTGTCGCCGTAGGTAGAGGAACCCGAGAGGATGAAGGCAGCCAGCGTGAGCAGGGTTGGGTTGAGAATCATGGCGGGTCTATCGCTCCGTGCAATGTCCTTGGGATGAGATTTCCCATGGACGGACCAGTGATAACGCACCGGTTAACGTATCCGTCCTATATTGCGGCGAACGGCGGTTATAGTATATGAGTGAGCCTAATCCGTCAAGCAGACGGCCTTGAGATGACGAAACAAAATAAAAATGATAAAATAAAGACAGATTAATTCTTATCCAAAAAAACCTATGCCCGAAGTAAAACAAAATACGGCCATGGCCGCGTTTTCCTATATTCTATTCTTTGTACCCTTAATCAGTGGCGTTGCCAAAAAAGACGAATTCGTTAAATTCCACGCCAAGCAAGGTTTGGTTTTATTCTTGGTCTGCGTCGCTTTCATGATCGTCAGCAATTTGGTTCCCTACAACATTTATTGGTCCATCAGCTGGATTTTTAGTTTGGTGAATTTGGCAATTTTTGTGGTCATGATTATTGGCATTGCCAATGCCCTCAAGGGTAAAAAGGAACCATTGCCAATTATTGGAAAGTTGGCCGATAATTTTAAGTTTTAGATGGCGGTAAAAGCGTAAAGGTGTAAATAGGTAAAAATTGTAAAAAGTAAAAGACCAGCGATTTTGATCGTTGGTCTTTTTTTGTTTGATTCCATTCCAACCCAATTTTACGTTTTTATGCTTTTACACTTTTACATTTGAAGCACAACTCCTCAACAATTAAAACTTTTATGCTATAATAAAAGAAATTTATGATCACAAAAAACAAAAACCTTCACCAATTCCCCGCCCCGCTCCCGCTCAAAAAACTCATCGGTCCAAGTTTTGTCATTCTGGCTCTCGGCCTCGGTTCAGGCGAGATTATTCTCTGGCCTTATCTGGCCGCCAATTACGGTCTTGGCATTGCTTGGGGTGCCCTCCTTGGCATTACCTTCCAGTATTTCATTAACATGGAGATTGAGCGCTATGCTTTGGTAAAAGGCGAGAGTGTTTTTGTCGGTATCGCCAAATTTTGGAAACTGGCCCCCATCTGGTTCATTATTTCCACTTTTGCCGGTTTCGGTCTTCCCGGTATCATCGCCGCTTCAGCCAAGGTTTTTGCTTCCATCATCGGTTTTGAGGATTTTCGTTGGGTAGCCATCGCCTTCCTGATTGTCATTGGCCTAATTTTAAGTTCTGGCAAAACCGTTTATGGACTCATGGAAAAGTTGACCAAAACCATTCTTTTGGTTGGAGTTCCTTTTATCTTTCTTCTAGCCATCATTTTAAGCAGTCGAGCTGATTGGTGGTCTTTGGCCCAAGGCCTAGTCGGCCAAGGTGATGGTTACACCTTTTTACCGGTCGGCATCGCCCTCGCCACCTTTCTCGGCGCTTTCGCCTACTCCGGAGCTGGTGGAAACCTAAACCTCACCCAATCGATCTATATAAAAGAAAAAGGCTACGGCATGGGCAAATATTCACAAAAAATTACCGGACTTTTCAAAAACCAAACAGCCCCTGAAGCCCATGCGACCCATGTAGCCTCCCAAGAAGAATTCAAACTCGAAGGTGAAAAATTCGAAATGAACGCCACCGCCAAAAAAAACTTCTTCGCTTGGTGGCAAAAAATTTCCATCGAACACGCCATTGTTTTTTGGTTTATTGGAGCTCTTTCCATTTCACTACTAGTTTTGCTTTCTTATGTCACAACCTTTGGCAATCCTGATAATGCCCAGGGTATCAATTTCGTTCTCAGCGAAGGTTTGATGATTGGAAAAATCCTCGGTCCAATCGTCGGTTGGTTTTTTCTTTTAGCGGTCTCGATCATGCTTTTCCAAACCCAGCTCGGCGTCATGGACTCGACCTCCAGAATCATGGCCGAAAACCTGGCCATTGCCCAAATGAAAATGAACGGCAAAAAAACCGTTCACTTGTCAAAAATTTATTATTCATTTGTTTGGACCCAAATCGCTTTCGGCATCCTTCTATTCTTACTCGGCCTCTCCGAACCAAAAACCCTCATCATCCTCGGTGCTTGTTTGAACGCCGTGGCCATGTTTGTTCATATTGGTCTAGTTTCAATTTTGAATCGCAAAGAGTTACCAAAAATTTTCCAACCAAGCTTATGGCGAAAAATTTTGCTCGGAATTATTTTCGTCTTTTTTGGGGTGTTTAGCGTGGTGGTGTTTATTGATCAGGTGTTTTAACCCCTCACCCCCACCCTCTCCCGCCGGAGAGGGAGATTAATTTGTTTTTTGTCTTGAACTCTGATTCAAATGATTTACTGATGGACATGATATTGACTTGAATTGGCGAGGTAAAAAACCAATAATCATTTTAATCATTTCCCGCCGACAGCGGCTTTTGACGGGATCCCGCCAAAATCCTATAACGGCGGGAAAATCAGGTAAATCATAGTTCAGACAAATAACCCAATTCAGTAAAAAAAGTTAGGGTGAGTGGAACCGGCGACTAAAAAAGATGAGGGGACAACCCAAAATAAAAAAACCGCCGATCCAAGAAAGGATAGCGGCTCGGAAAAGGAGTCGGTGCGAAGAAACCTCACACACTACCAGGGTGGATACCAGAAGTTGAAACGACTTTTGCCATCCCCGTATCCCCCAGTTTCTTCCTGCAGATCTGTTTCTGCCGCAGCCCCTTGAGGAGCGATCCTCAAGAATCGACAGACGACCGCCTCAAGGACGAAGTCACTGTAAAGGCATAGGGCGAAGACACAATCCCTTATCCACGGAAATCGTATCGCCAGAAATTCCGGATTTGCGACACTAGAAACAATGACCACTTGTCCGAACCCCCTGATTCTCTGTTGATCAGAGACAAAATCAAGTCCCGGACATTCGGAAGTGCAATCACCGGTTTCCATAGCGTCCACAATACACATGTCGAATTTCCCTTCTGCTTCACGAGCCGACTCAACATCTTCGGTAAAAACTACCTCGATTCCTTCATAGGTAGAAAGTCTATTGACCATCGGTTCGGTTCGGGAACCAACCAACAAAACTCGTGCCATTTCCGCTCCCGTGATGAGGTTGAACAAAAAGAACCGTTGTGACCTTAACAAAAAAACTGCCCGATTGTCAAACAAAATAAATCAAATAAAAAAACCCGCCGAGTTACGTCCTCAGTCGGGTTGGGTTGGTGTTAGGAATCGGATTCTGCTAACCCAACAGCCCACGAATGGCTTGAATCATGTCTTCTCCACCGAAACGACCTCTAATCAGAAAAGAAATGGCTCCGTGATCGAAACCCGAATCTTCTGACCGAATCGTGTTGAAGACACCATCCGAAGTAATACTTCGACTGAGCAAAAACAGAACGGGCAAGTCTGACCTATTAGCCCGAAGTCTTGCTGCCAACCTAGCCGAATTTATTGGTTCGGTTGATTCCGAACCCACTTCCTCATAGCCTGAACCGCCAGCCGCCAACCAGACACTGATAACAACCAGATCGATCGCCTCCTTGGCAAAAATCTCTTCGGCACTTGTAGCGTCGGCTGCGGGGAAAACCTGAAAACCGGCCCCACACAAAATCGTTTTTTTCAAACCACTGTGAGGTTTATAGGAATCAACTAACAGGACCCTTGGAAATTCGACTGACAAATCACACCTCCTGGAAAGAGCTAAACAAATGCGCCAAAAATTTATCAAAAATATCTTATATTGTCAAAGAGACCGGTGTCGGGTAATCTATCAAAACTATGTCTCTGAATACCAAAAAACCAACCCTACAAACCCGCCAAGAGATAATCCGGGCCATTCGGGATTATTTTTATCAAACCAATTATCTCGAGGTTCAGGTACCACTCTTAATTCGCGGCACAAATCCTGATGCTTTTCTAACTTCATTTGAGGTTTTTGAGAATGATGAATTTCGCGGTTATCTGACCACCTCGACTGAATTTCAATTACTTCGTCTTTTGTCGAATAGTTTTGAAAAAGTTTACACCCTGACTTCAAATTTTCGAGCCAGTGACAAAGATGTTACTCATAATCCGGAATTTACAATGCTCGAGTGGGAGGCTGTGAACGCAAACATGAGACAGTTGGAAAAAGAGGTGGAGGGGTTGGTTCGGATGGTGGTGGGGACTACGGGGTTGGTTGAGGGACTACGGGGTTTAGATGAGGTTTGGGAACGGCTTTCGGTGCATGAAGCTTTTGAAAAATATCTTGGTCTGAATATTGCTCCGGATTTTTCACTCGTCTCAATGGTCGAAGAAATAAAAAAAGTCGGACTTGAGGTGCCAACAAATTTTCTCGATGACCGAGGTTTAGTTTTCTCCTGGCTCATCGACAAAATCTCACCAAACCTCGGGGCCACAACACCAACCTGGCTTTACGACTGGCCAATTTTCCAGACTTCAATGGCTGAACCGATAAAAGAAAATCCCGAGGTGGCTGATCGCAGCGAACTTTACATCGCCGGTCTTGAGATCGCGAACGGTTTCACTACCGTTTGCGATGCCACCAAACAACGGAAATTATTTACCGAACAGCAAGAGGAACGAAGCCGTCAAAACAAAAAACCAATCGTTGTCGACGAAAAATATCTGGCCGATTTAGAAAAAGGCGACTTGCGAGCCGCCGGTATTGCGCTTGGCGTGGATCGATTGGTCATGATTTTGACTGGTAAAAAGGATATTAGTGAGGTAATGGCGTTTGGGTGGGACGAGATGTAAAAAGTAAAGTTGTAAAAGCGTAAAAATGTAAAACTTGGTTGGGTTGAAATTCAAAAAAAAGGTTACCGGTTTAAAACCGGTGACCTTTTACTTTTTACAATTTTTACACTTTTACTACAACCAGCAACCGATCAAACCTTCAAATATCGTCTCATCGCAAACGCCGTCGAGGCCATGCAAACCAAAGCCGCGCCGACGAATTCTAAACCAAAAACCCAAAAAGCTTGGCCGATGAAGAAATTTTGCAGTTGTGAACTGGTTTCAAAATAAGCATCAAAAAGCGGATTGAAAATCAAAACGGCGGGGACAACGACTAATCCGGAAATAATAAGCGCGGTTAAGGAAAAGATGAAAGCTTCAACTAAATACGGGGCGCGAATAAACCAACCGGCGGCGCCGACCAAACGCATAATAGAAATTTCTTCGCGGTGGACAAAAATTGTTACTCGAACGGTGTTGAAAACAATCAAAACAGCAATCGCTAAAAAAATGGCGAGTAGAGTAAAACCAAACCAACGAGCTTTGACGGTGACATCGGAAAGACTGGCTAGAACTGTTTCATGGCTGGTAAAATCCTTGGCTTCGATGAAGTCGCGGAATGATGGGTGGTCGAGAGCCTCCAAAATCATTGGATAATTATCGGCTGAACGAGCTCGAACGATTAACTCATAACCGAATGGATTGCCACCAACTTCATCGAGCGAAGCCAAAACGGTTGGGTTGTTGGCATGTTTGGTTTTAAAATCTGTTAGAGCTTCATCTGGTGTGACAAAACCGACATCCTCAACTTCTGGCAAACTGCGTAAATACGAGGCCGCGTTTTTAACCTCAGCTTCTTCGGTACCGATTTTGAAAGTCACTGAAACATCGACTCTTTTTTCGACATTATTGATAGCCGCGTCGGTAGCCAAATTTAAACCCAGCAAAACATCAACAGTCAAAAAAGTTAGCGTCAGCATACTGACCGTAACCAAAGACAGCCAAAAATTTCGAAAAAAATGTTGGAAAGCGAATTTGATAATCCGTAAAAGTAATCTCATAAACGATAACGTCCTTCCTCCTCATCGGAGATTATGTTTCCGTCTTGCAAAGTGATGACTCGGCGACGAAGATGATTCACTACTTCGCGATTGTGAGTGACTAAAACCACGGTCGTGCCAAACTCGTTAATTTTTTTTAAAAGATTGATAATTTCGTGAGCGTTGATGGTATCCAGATTCCCGGTCGGTTCATCGGCCACGATAATTTTTGGTTTATGAGCCAGAGCGCGAGCGATGGCGACTCGCTGCTGTTCACCGCCAGAAAGCTGACGCGGATACCGATCACCGCAATCGTGAAGATTGACAATTTTTAAAACCTGCGGCACAACTTCACGAATTCTTTTAACTGAAGCCCCGGCCACCTCAAGCGCAAAAGCTACATTTTCTGAAACCGTTTTCTTTGGCAACAATTTAAAATCCTGAAAAACCACACCGATTTGACGACGCAACAAAGGAACCTCGGAATGTTTGATTTTACTAATATCCCAACCACCAATAATCACCTCGCCGCACGACGGATGTTCTTCGGCAAACAAAAGTTTAGCCAAAGTGGTTTTTCCAGTGCCACTCTGGCCGACAATCGATACAAACTCACCCGGCTTAATATGAAGACTGACATGCTGCAAAGCCGCCACGTTTGGTGGATAAATTTTAGAAACATTTTTTAGTCGGATCATATCGGGGTTTTAGGGGAAAGGGGTTAGGGGACAGGGATGGCGGCTCGATTATTTATCCAGAAAATTGGACGAGGTTAAAAAGGAATAAACGCACTTGTCATTCTGAGTGCCTCGCGAAGAATTTTTTAACTTTTATAACAGAGTCTTTACTAAAAAAATGAATAATTAAGCAGATTCTTCACCAGGGTTCAGAATGACAGAATTTTGAAGACCTCTCCAACCAACCAATTCCTAACAATAAACTTCCTTCCCTGTCCCCTAACCCCTCCAACCAAAACCAACCATTGTAATTCCCTCCCAACATTGCTATGATACCACGCGTTAAAAGAAGAGACAAAAAATGTTTGGGATAAATGCGGGTATGGTTTAGTGGTAAAACACGACCTTCCCAAGGTCGAGTCGTGAGTTTCCCGCCGACAGCGGCTTTTGGCGGGACCCCGCCAAAGTCCGACGACGGCGGGGCGATTCTTAAATAATAAAAACGCGGGTATAGTACATCGGTAGTATGTGACCTTCCCAAGGTCGAGAGACGGGTCCGACTCCCGTTACCCGCTCCACTTGGAAATTCCCCCGCCGACAGCGGCTTTTGGCGGGGTCCCGCCAAAATTCTATACCGGCGGGACAAATACCAAATCCCAAATAGGCCGATGTAGCTCAGTTGGTAGAGCGCCGGTATCGTAAACCGAAGGTCGTGGGTTCGAATCCCACCATCGGCTCCATCCCACTTCGCCCTGTTGGACGGGGCTACGTTGGGGATTACGCTGATAATATAAAAATCTCCCCGAAAAATTTCGGGGAGATTTTTGTTTTTTCAATCGATTAACTAGTTTTCAAAAATTTCCAAATTTTTGAAGAAGTTTTAAAACTTTCAATTACTGAATCCAGGCCTTTTTTGTAAACGATAATCGCCTTAACTGTATACTTTGTTCCTTCTTCGCCTTCAACTTTATCAGTCGCTTCAACCACAGAATAAACGGATCCAAGGTCGATAACTTCGCTTGGAATATTCAACTCAGAAGAAGCAAAGAAAGCCAACCACTCCGGTGGCATTTGATCGGCTGTCAGATAGCCCAGATCGCCACCGTTAGTGGCAGAAGTATCTTCGCTATTTGCCACGGCCACGGTAGCAAACAATTCACCATTTTTTAAACTAGCCAAAGCGCCATCGATTTTAGTTTTTGGTTCAACTTGTAAAGTCGCGTCTGATTGAATTACTTCTTCAACTTGTGAGGCCAAAACCATTGGTTTTATTACATGATTCAAAAAAGTTTCCTTATCCCAACCAAAAACTCGTTTTATTTCTGCGGTAAACTCTTCTTCTGTACCACCCTGAGCATAGGCCGCTTGCAAAGTTTCGTTTACTTTAGCGTCATCAACACTAACCTGATATTGTTTGGCCAACTGATCGATTATGCGACGGTCGATAATGGTGCCCAGAATATTATCGCTGGTTTCAGCCTCGGATAAACGTTCCTCGGCCGGAGTGCTGTTTGAGGTGTAATAACTTTGCAGCGCATCATATTCCTGATAAAAATCACCAAAAGAAATTGGCTGCATGTTTACGACCGCTACTGGATATGGCACAACCGAAGTGACGGAACGAACGAATTTGTCAGAGAAAGGCAAAAGATAAACCGCCGCCGTAAGTGCGCTGATACAAACCAAAACTATTAAACCTAATCCCAAACCCATTAGCAAACGGAATTTTGAGGCTGGAGTGGTGGAGTGGTGGTTGGAGTGATGGAGTGATGCCCCGCCGACGGAGGCCTTTGACGGGGTCCCGCCAAAGCCCGGCGACGGCGGGAGAGTGGTGGAGTTGATGTCTGCTTCATAATCTGCTTCAAAAGTCACATCTGGTGGCGTAGTTTCGACCACTGGAGTTTCTGATAAAGTAGATTCAAGCAATTCTTTATTGTCTGTTTCCATAGATTTTTATCATGTCAAATTTATTAATATCGAAGAAGTAATACCACCATTTTAACGAATTGGCAACTGAGGATAAGTCGGTGATAGGAATTTCTGAAAGATAATCGATTTCCGATATTTGTTCACTTCCTGCCTGGTTAGTGGTCGCCGAATCAGGCACAATCATAACTTTTTCCCCTGGTTTAGACAAACCTAATTTGATTCGCGCTTCACGTTCAATAAAAGTCTCAGTTTGAACAGCACTCATCAAGCCAACAATCTCCGAATTCTTAGCCTCCAAAGAAGTCTTTTCAGCTTCCAGTTCGGCAATCTCCTGTTGGATGGTGTAATTGCGCGCAAATTCTCGACCAAAAGAAAAAATCAGTAAACCTAACAGCAAAAGATTCGCGATCAAAAAAGTTCGCGAAGACAGAAGACGTGGCAGACTAAAATTGCGCGCTTGGTGAGGCATAGGTGTGGTTGGGGGACTAAGGATGGTTTGGTTGAAGGGACTGGGGGGGGCGGTTGTTGGATTGGAGTTGAGGGGACTAAGGGTGAAGGTTTTTCT
>JAGVPA010000005.1 GCA_020052445.1 bacterium | reverse complement strand
TTTAATTTCTGAAAGAAGTATACTATTTTTTCTTGGTTGGGAATAGGTGGAGTGGTGGAGTGGTGGAGTGGTGGAGTGGTGGAGTGGTGGAGTGGTGGAAAGATACCAGGTGGCAACATTTTTTTCTTCGGTGTTTTAGGATATAATAAAATAAAGTGATGCCCCTGAAGCCCTTGTCGCTTCTGTTGCTCATCAAAATAAAAATATGCACCTAAGATCAAAAAGTGGTTTTGCCGAATCAGTTCGAGAAATTATTTTCGGACTGGAAGATAGTTTGGTTTCAACCATGGGTGCGGTTACCGGTATTGCTATTGGTACAGGGAATAGAACGGTGGTTATTTTATCAGGTATCGTCATCTTGGCAGTTGAGGCTACTTCCATGGCCGCCGGAAGTTTTTTGTCGACCGAGTCAGAGGAATTGTTAGAAAACAAAACCAGTAAAACAGCTCACAAGCAGTCGTTAAAAGCTTCGGTCACCATGTTTGTCTCTTATATATCAGGCGGTATTCTGCCACTCGTTCCTTATTTTTTGTTGCCAACTAATCAAGCGGTTGTTCCCTCAATTATCCTAACTGTTTTAGCCCTGGCTTTGGTCGGTTTGTGGGCTGGAAAAATTACCGGTCGCTCTCCTTGGAAAGCCGCTTTGGAAATGGTCGGCGTCTCTCTTTTAGCTGCGGCCATCGGCTATGGAATTGGCTGGGCCATACCAAATTTGTTCGGAGTTGACATAAAAGTCTGATTTTCTGGTATGATTGTGAGTGGAGGGATTTAAGGGGGTGGAAGGGGTTGAAGGGAATTTTTAGGTTGGGTTGATGCGGATGAGAGTCCGAAAGATGTTAAGGGTTTGAAAGGATTGGTTGGATAATTTTTTTGATTTTAATCAAAGCAACCAAGACCTTTAAGACCCTTACAACCTTTCAAATCTAAAATCGATCCAATCCACCATAAAAAAATCTCTTCAACCCCTTAAACCCCTTCCGTCCCCTCCAAAAAATAATTCAATAATTTGAAAATTTCCACCCGATATGCCCGCTTTTGAAAAATATCTCGAAGATTCCGCCGATGTTTGTGACGTTTGTTTGGCGCCGCTTAATGATCCAGAAAATATTCAAACCGAAGAATCAAACGGTGTGGTTTTAACTTTTTGTTCGCAACAGTGTCGAGAGGAGTTTTTAAAAGAGCCGGAAAAGTATTTGGATGAGGAGGAGACGTTGGAGTAACCGATCGGTTGCTTGGGACGAGGGGGTTAATTTTTTTGGGCATTGAGGGGCGTTAAAGGGCTTTAAGGGCAAGGAGTTTATTTCTTTAAGAAAAAAAACATGGAAAAAGATGGTTTGAAAATAATTTTTGATCAAGTTAAAAAACTTGGTCAAGAAATGGAAATAAGTTCAGTTATAAAATCTGGTAAAGAGGCAACTGTTTATCGGGTTTTTTTAAACGGTGAATTAGTGGCCATGAAAGTTTATAAAAATCCAGAAGAACGGGATTTTAAAAACACCAGCCGATATTTAGAAGGGAAAAACTATCTCAAGCCGTCTCACAGAAAAGCGGTGGCTAAAGGCAATAGATTTTCTAAAAAATTAAAATACGAAAATTGGGTTAAACGAGAATTTTTTCTGCTCGAAAAATTGTACAAACTCGGAGTCAAAATCCCCAAGCCAATTTTACAAGTTGAGAACGCAATTTTCATGGAACTATTAGGTGACATCGAAAACGCTGCGCCTCGTTTGTGTGACGTCGAACTAACTAAAAAAGAAGCCGACAAAGCCTTTCAGTCTGTTATCGAGACAGTTCTTATTTTTTGGAATTTCGGTATTGTCCACGCCGATTTGTCAGAATACAATATTCTTTGGTGGCACAAAGAACCTTACATAATCGATTTTCCGCAAGCCGTTGATAAAAGAACTCACCCAAATCCGTTTGAATTATTGGAACGAGATCTGAAAAATATTACAAGATTTTTTGGTAAGTTTATTGAGATTGATTTTGAGGAGGTGGTTGGGCGGTTTGAGTGAACTTAAAAATAATTCTCCCTCCTTCGCATGCCGCATGCGGGGGAGGGTTGGGGTGGGGGAAGTAACGCGGCCACCCTTCGCTCGCGTCGAGCTACGGAGTGGTAAACGAGATTCTTCTCTGGCTCAGAATGACAGGAGACGAGGTAATCATTGAAAATTTCACCTTTATTTGCTAGTCTACTAACAGATTTATGAAGAGATTTGTTTATCTTGATCATGCCGCCACCACCCCGCTTGACCCGCGGGTTTTTGCGGTTATGAAGCCCTGGCTGACCGAAAAATTTGGCAATCCTTCCAGTTTTCATTCCGCGGGTAAAGAGGCAAAGGATGCCATCGAGGCGGCTCGGGTTTCGATTTCGAAAAATTTGTCTTGCCGAGCCGAGGAAATAATTTTTACTTCGGGCGGTACTGAATCTGATAATTTAGCGATTCTCGGTTTTGCCCGAGCCAATTCGTCAGCCGGTAAACATTTGATCATTAGTGCCATCGAACATCACGCGGTTTTGGAAGCGGCCAAGCGGTTGGAAAAAGAAGGTTTTGAAATTAGCTATGTTCAACCGAACCTTGAGGGAATTATTGAACTCGATTCCATTAAACCTTTGGTTCGTCCGGACACTGTTTTAATTTCCGTCATGCTGGCCAATAACGAAATCGGCACCATCCAACCAATTTCAGAAATTGGTAACTGGATTCAAAAAACTCGCGGTGCAAAACAGTATCCGGTTTTTCACACCGATGCCTGTCAGGCGGCTGGTGCTTTGGAACTTTCAGTGGAAAAACTCCATGTTGATTTGATGACGATAAACGGTTCAAAAATTTATGGACCAAAAGGTACTGGGGCACTCTACATCCATCACGGTTTAAGATTGCAGCCTTTGCAATTCGGCGGCGCCCAGGAACGAGGCCTTCGTCCCGGTACAGAAAACGTGGCGGGAATTATTGGTCTCGCGGTGGCTCTCGAACTCGCCCAAAAAGAAAAAAATAAAGAATCGGAGCGTCTGATAATCTTGCGAGATAAATTGATTTCTGAAATTCTGAAAAATATTCCCAAAACCCAACTCAACGGTCACTCAAAAAATCGCTTACCGAACAATGTAAACATTTCTTTCCTCGACATTGAAGGTGAAGCTTTGCTACTCTACCTCGACGCTCAAGGCGTCTGCGCCTCCACCGGTTCAGCCTGCGCCAGTGCCTCACTTGATCCAAGCCACGTCATTCTGGCTATCGGTCGAAGTCCCGAGGAGGCCCACGGCGCCATGCGTTTCACTCTGGGACACTCAACGACAGAAAAGGATATCGACTATGTCTTGAAAGTTTTGCCACCGTTGGTTGAAAAGTTGAGAATGTTTAGTTCGATGAGTGTCTGAACTGGGATTTGTGGGATTTAAGGATTATGGGGATTGTTGGCGACGGCGGCGATAGTTGTCTGAATTGTGATTGTTGGAGCGAAGCGAAGAACTAAAAACCAATAAATAAAATCCTGTAAATCCCGTAATCCCAAAAATCCCAGTTCAGATAACCAAAACCGATATGTCCGACGTCACCAACACTTGCAACACCGAAGCCTGGTTTTACAGTGATATTGTAAAAGACCATTTTTTTAATCCGCGGAATTTTTTGAAAGAAGAAAATCCACCGGCGGATTTTAAGGCTTATGGAAATTACGGTTCGCCAGCTTGCGGGGACGAAATGAAGGTTTGGTTAAAGATCGATCCGGCGACAAAAAAGATCGTCGGTTATCTTTGGAAAACTTTTGGTTGTGCTAGTGCCATCGCCGCTGCTTCCATGTGTTCGGTTATGTGTTTGGAGGATGAAGGAATGACCATCGACGAGGTGGCAAAAATCACCCCACAAATGATCGTCGACCGACTTGGTGGTTTGCCGCCAAGAAAGATTCATTGTTCGGTGTTGTGCGATAAGGCTTTAAGAAATGCGATTAATAATTTTGTCACGAAAAACGAATTGTAAAACAAACCAACAAACCTGGCTTGAATCACGCGGCGAGATCCCTCTCTGACTCGGGATGACGGGCGGTTGTGCCAATTTCGTGGTTTCGTAGCACTTTCGTAGTTTCGTAACCCCCCATCATATGTCGAAAATCAAAATCAAAGTCGACGCCGATCTTTGTATCGGCGCTGCCGCTTGTGTAACCGTTGCTCCAGAAACCTTTCAGCTCAATAACGAAAACAAAGCCGATGTCCTCGACCACGGCCAAGCTCCAGGTGGTCCAGCTTATGAGCGAGAAGTCGAAGTGACCGATGAGGAATTGGAAAATATTTTACTCAGCGCCGAGTCGTGTCCCGTGCTGGCCGTTTTCGTCTACGACGAAAACGGACGGCAGATTTTTCCGAGATAAGTTCGTTAGTTGGGGCGCGCCATGGCGCGCCCCAACTAACTTACCGTTAAAATTTTATGAAAACCGTTATCATTGGCGGCGGCATTGCGGGCACCTCCTGTGCCGAAGAGCTTAGAAAACTTTTGCCCGACGCCGACATTACCATAATTTCCGAGGAAGAAACTCCGCTTTATTCGCGGGTGCTTTTGCCGCACTATTTAAAAGGTAAGGTGCCTCGTGAAAGAGTGTTTTTGAAAACTCAAGCTTGGTACGAGGAACAAAATATTTCAGTGGTTGAGGCGCGAGCGGAAAAAATTGATTTAAAAAATAATTTTGTCGCAACTTCTGACGCTCGCGAATTACCGTTTGATAAATTGGTCATTGCTTCCGGTCGCTACACCCGCGACATTCCGGAATATGAGCGCGGGGTCGCCTATCTCTGGACACTTGGCGATGCTGATCATCTCCTCCAACTGATTTCCGAGCAACCTCGGCCGGCTCAGGTTGGAGTTTATGGTGGTGGTTTGATTGCTTGCGAGTTTTTAAATATTTTTAAAAATTATAATTTTGATGTCACCGTCGCTTTTCGCGGACCTTATTTTTGGTCGCGAGTTTTGGATGCGGCTAGTGGCGAACTCATCAACCAGCATTTAGAAAAACAAGGTGTTAAGGTTTTGCCAGAGGCAAAATTTGTCGGTTTAAACGCAGGGGCGACCGGTCGGTCGTCCGAACTGGAAAATTTTCAAACCGATAAAGGCGAAATCCCCTGCAAAATTCTCGGCGTCGGCATTGGTCTTGAGCCAGATTTATCTTGGCTCAAAGATTCAGAGTTAAAGACCGAAAAGGGAATCGGGGTGAATGCAAAAATGGAAACCAATTTACCAAACGTTTACGCCATCGGCGACACCGCCGAAGTTTACGACATTTTTTCCGGTCACCACCGAATCATGGGCACCTGGACCGCCGCCCAAACCCAAGGCCGCATCGCCGCCAAAAATATCGCCGGCGAAAATAAATCCTTTGACCAAATCACCACTTCAACCATGAGCCTACTCGGCCTCGATGTAATTTTTATCGGCGACAATGATCGCAATTGGGCCGACGAGATCAAAATTGAAGGCGGTGTTTCCGAAGGTGGTGTGGTACAGATTTTTTATAAAAACGGCAAGGTGGTTGGGGCGACCCTTGTGAATCGGAACGGTGAGCGGGGGAGGATTATTGGTTTGGTTGGAGGGGATGTTTAGGCGTTGAAGGGCGTTAATGGGGGGGGTGCGAATAATCCCGCCGACAGTGGCTTTTGGCGGGATCCCGTCCGAACCTAAAAGGCGGGACGAATTTTATTACGAATATACGAATGTTGGTTTGGTTGGGAAAATTAATTATTGTAGGGGCGACCGGTTGGTCGCCTTTTTTTGATTGGCCCCTCACCCGAGGGCAAACGCACCAACTATTTGTGTCCACAAGGCAGTCTCACTTAAATCCCCAATAAAAATGGAATTTATAATTCAAATGAGAGAAAGTCGTATAT
>JAGVPA010000043.1 GCA_020052445.1 bacterium | reverse complement strand
CTGGGGTGGGGGGCCACCAAGATTCGCAATTTCATTTCATCAAGACGTCTTTCATTAAACTTTCCAAACGATCCACATAAAAACGCAACGAAAAATCAGCTACCGAAGCCTTAATAGCTTCACCTCGAGAATGAAAATCTTTAACCTCAGTGGCAAACTTGCGAATGATTTGGGCTAAGGCCTGGGCATTGGCCGGTTCAACCAAATAACCATTTTTGCCGTGCCGCACCAATTCGCCCACGCCGCCAATGTCTGAAGCAATAACCGGAACACCGGATCGCAAACTTTCATAAATTATGGTCGGCGAGTTCTCATAACAAATCGACGGCATTACCGTAGCATCAACAATACCCAAAAGTCTTTCAACGTTATTAGAAGAAACAAAACCGTGATAAATAATTCGTCGGTCCTGTTCGGCCATTTTTTCAAAAAGTGGTGCGAATGAACCACCGCCGGCCACGTGTAATTCCAACGGTATCTCCAATAAATTTATAGCTTCGAGTAAATCCAAAATTCCTTTATGTCTTTCCAGCTGACCGGCAAATAATAATCGCAAAGTACCGGAAAAATTTTCACTGCGTGGTCCGGGATTAAAATCCGGGACCGGATTGGGGACAACTTTAACCGAAGAATTTTTAAAAAAACCTCGAGCCAGATAAAAATCCGCCAAAAATTTGGATGGTGAAATTACCAAATCAGGTTTACTCAAAGCCCAACGAACCGCTATTTCGTAAGGTCGACGCAAAATCCGTTCAAACAAATTCATTTTTTTTCCATACATAAGGAGTCCACTTGGTACGGAAAGCTGAACGTCGTGAACGGTATGAATGTAAGGCAAACCCAACTCATTTAAAACTTGAGGGATGCGCAAACCGATACCTTTAAGATTATGAGTCAGTACAATATCCGGTTTTTCAAGTTCCAAAATGGCCGCCACTCGATTCTTTGGAAACCAAGAAAAAAGATCGATCAAATGCCAAAGCAAACGCACCGGATAAGGATACAAATGATCACGCAAGGTGTGATAAATATTAAAAGGAAAAAAACGATAAACCGTTTCAGCAATCGTTTCTTTTATTTCTGGCGTAAAGGTGGCTCGACCGTCCATCGACATAGTCGAAATTACCACCATGTCGTGTCCGCGTCGCACCAATTCCCCCACCACCCGCTGGACAACTTTTTCTGCTCCCCCGCGACTGATTGGCGGATAGAGATTTGTAATGACGGCTATTTTCATATTGTTTTTTTGGGGGGTGCGAATAACGAATTTTGTTACGAATTTACAAATATACGAATGTTGGCGATCGTAGAGACAGGGCAATGCCCTGTCTCTACGGACGAAAATCCGTATTTGTAGATTCGTAAATTCGTAATCAATTCGTTATTCGCACCCCACCAACCAACGCACCATACACCTCTTCCAACCGATCCATAAGCGGTTCCCAGGCAAATTCTTTTTCAGCTGTCTGTCTGGCGGCCACACCCATTTTTTTTCGAGTTTCGACGTCATTTAAGAGTTTTTTGATGGCTTCGCGAAGTCCGTTTGTGTCCTCTGGCTTAACCAAAAGACCGGTCTGGTCATTTTTTACCACACTTCGAACACCAGGTAAATCCGAGGCAATGCATGGCACACCGCTGGCCGCCGCTTCCAAGGCCACGAGTCCAAAAGCTTCGGAACGATCAGTTGAAGGAAAAATAAAAATGTCAGCCGCTCGAAAAGCTCGGGGTTTTTCCGCTTCAGAGATCGAACCGATAAATTTAATTTTATTGCTAAGTCCGCTCATTCTGGCTTGAATGGTAAAAGCCTCTTTCAAATCCCCGTCGCCAATAACCAAAAGTTGCCACGACTCATTTGGCAATTCAGAAAGTGCTTCGATAAGAACCGATAAACCTTTAAAATAATGGGCCTTATCTAATCCACCGAGAAAAAGCAAAACCGGAATTCCCTCTGCAAATCCAAAACCTTGTTTAAAAGCTTCGTCAGATCCGGGATGAAAACGATCAAGATCGATGCCGAACGGTAAAATTGAAATCTTTTCAGCCGCCCCGGGAATTTTCATGAGCGCTGAAGTGTCGGCATATTCACGTGAGCTGACTAAAATTTTATCGACACGTTCCACCAGCCATGGAAAAATTGCTCGACGGTGAGCGTCAAAAATCAAATGTTTCCAACCAGCACTTTGGTTATCCATGTGATACGTCATGACGAGCGGTTGGTGCGGTTGAAGATATTTACGAACAATAAGCGGTTCGGCCCCGCCAAAAAATGGATAATGAAGATGAACCAAATCAAAACCTTTCAAACGATAAGCCAGCGATGGTACTACACCGGCATTACCCCAATGCAAAGGCGATGGCACACGATGAACATAATCCGGATCACCGACCGTTTTTTCATACTGCGGCGTAAAAACATGAACATTGTGCCCACGAGCTCGCAATCTTTCGGTATATTCAAAAGCCACCGCGCCCATGCCGCCGCGATAAGGAGGATAAGTTGAAACAACTTGAGCAATTTTCATATTCCCTAAATCACCAATGTATCTAGATATTCATGCAAAACCAGTTGAACTGTTTTTTTATTTTTTATTGCTTGTGGAAGAAGTCTTCTTATTTCCTCTATTATTTTATCCCTCGTCGTTTCACCCTCATCGACCAGCATTTTAACTGTTCCATCAGAATCAATCATCGAAGGAACATTAAACCAGTTTTGTTTGAGCTGTTCGGCTTCTCTTTTAATTGGTCTGCCTATGTTTAATTTTTCACGGCCAAGCGCCTGCCAAACTCTATCTTCGTATATTTTGATATCTTCTTCTATACCCAAAGCAACCCGTTCGATTTTTAATTGCGAAACCATTGATTGAATCATTTCATGATAAATCGGTAATTTTTTAATTTCTTCTTGGTTTGGCAAAAGTTTTAGGTATTCAGAAATCGCCAATAAAATACCGAGACGATCAAGCAATTCGCGACGTTTTTCTGCTGACAAGATTTCTGTTTCGCTTTCAATTTTTTTTCTTTTGGCTTTTTCACGAACCGTTTGTTCGTAAATCGCCTCTTCGGCCAGTCTTCTTGGTTCAGATACCTGTGAATCGAATTTTCTCCGCAAATCATAATAACCGATAACATTCTCAACTTTAATCGGCAAAGGAATTTTAAAAAGAGAGTCCGGTGCGGAACCATACAAGCTTTCGTCGGGCGGTGATTTAAAAATCACCTCAGGGACGAAAGATGCTAAACGGCCTGGTAAACTATTAATATTTTTTTCAATTTCGGCAATAATTGCCGCTTTGGCCGCACCGCCGCTAAGGCCGGATACTGCTTCGCCATAAGCTCTTGGCAAATTATGCTGCATTACAAACGAAACCAAGGTTGACTTTTCACGATCTTTTTCTGAAAAAACCACGTATTCATCAACTTTATATGGGCTATAATACCCATCTTCATCATCGGAACCCATGTATTCTCCGACAACGTGTTCCAAACAAAACTGATCATCAGGAATTGCCAAAACAATTTCCAAAGCCTTTGACATTTCTCTAACTTCTCCTTCAGCTGTTTCAACACGTCTTGTTTTTGCCAGATCAAAAAGACTCTGTCGGTCTTCTGAATCTTTCTGATTTTTTAAAATTTGGCTGACTTCACTCTTAACCGAAGCCGGACAAAACCCAGAAAGTCTGGCTGGGGAAACCTCAATCTTACCATCTAAATTTATCCGTAAATTTTCTGTATAACCAACGTCGGCTTCTTTAAAAGGTTCGGCAAGACCGACCCCCTGAATATCTATTGACAACTTAACTCTGTTTCCGATTAGCTCTGGCCGACTTCCTTGGCTAGCCTCGATCGATACTCCAGATCTTTCAATAGCCTCGGTCGCGTAAGTCAACAATTTTTTATCGCCGATTGTCCATTCGGCCATAATATAGCTGTAATTTTCATCAACTTTAATAAAGACTCTTGGTTGACCATATCTCTTTACCGCCTCGAAAAAATTCACAACTTGCTGCGAATTACCATAACGAGAAAATAAATCACCGATCTTTCTATCACAATAATCAATTATTATAGTTCCATAATCATCTCGCCGGTAAATCCACCACACCAAATAAACCCCATCGTCTTTAAAAGAAACATCAGCCTCTAATCGACCGCTTGGTGATTCTTCCGTGAAAGGAACAATAATACCAACAGCTGGTATTTCCTCGTCAGGTATTATTTTTTCTCGAGCCGCTTTTTTTAATCTTTCTAATGACTTTTCATATGCCTCTTTGACCACCGCAAATTCTGTTTGAGTTTTTTCTGGCACTTCTTGTTCGCTATCAAAAACAACGCTCAAACCAAATTTTAAATTTTTTTTTGGTTCTCGAACACCAAAAATTGGTACATCGCCAAAAGTTATTTCCCAACGATATTCTGGCTTCTCGAGCAATTTTACAAAATAAGCCCCCGATCTTTCACCAGGTTGACCGGTTTCTCTGACCACTTCAGCAATCCATTCCTGATCAGCTACCGCTTCAACATCTCTTAAATTTGTAATCAGGCAAATCTTTCCTTCGCTGATTCGGACATCTGAATCACTGGTAATTATGCTACCCACCAAATCTCCTTGTTTTCCACGTTTTAAAAAAATTTGAACTTTGGTTTTTTTTCTCTCTCTGGCTTCCTTTCCAGACTCTCTTTTGTCTGATGAAGAAGAACTTCTTTCTGTTAATGGCATAAATAAATAAGTCAACTACCACCGACTTCGTCGGTGGCTTGTTGGTTGATTAAGAGCTACGCTCATTGAATCGGTTGGTTGGTTGTTGTTTTGGCATATCGGAATCGGGCAAGGACCTCGTCTTAAATGGAAACCGTTGCCGGCTTCGCCGGCGGTTTATTGCGGGAATTAATTTTTTAACTTTTTCGTCACAACTTCATTAATCTTAGTAAGATTCTCCTCAATTTTTTCCAACTTGAGTCTCACTCTAAAAATGAAATAAAATAATACAGCGATGGCCAAGTAGACTGCGACTTGGATGGCGGAAACGGAAAAACCGAGCGAGGCAACTAGTCGGTCAAGTTGTTTTAAAAATAAAATCAGAACCAAAGTCACTAACCAAAAAACCAACCAAAAAATAAATTCCCCGGTTGAAACAGTTCCTTTATGTTTTTGCCACCCGAGCTTGGCAATAAAAAAAATGATTACCAAAGCCGCGACTAATAACTGAAGCATATTTTGAACTAACTTAATTTTTTAAGAAAAATTTCTTTTAAAATTTTAAAGCCGCCGGAAAAACTTTGACCGAATTCGTGATAGATAACGGTGATCGGCACTTCCTTAACTCGCCAACCGCCACGAATAATTAAAGCCAAAATTTCCGAAGCATGAGCCATGCGATCCTGACGCCAATTTAATTTATTTCCAACTTCAGAAGTAAAGGCTCGAAAACCAGACTGCGGATCGGTTAATTTTACCTTAAATAAAATTCGATTAACCAAGCGAGCCAACGGCATAATCAAACTTTTTTTCAACCAAGGTAATTTGGTGGTATTATCCAAAAATCTTGAGCCAAAAACCACATCAGCTTCCCCAGTTTCCAAAGGTTTTAAAAGACGAGCAATATCTTCAACTCGAAACTGCCCATCGGCATCAAAGTGAACAACGATATCCGCTCCATTTTCGATCGCCCAGTGAGTACCCGTCCGCAAAGCTGCCCCTTGTCCTCGATTTATGACATGAGACAAAACCGTCGCCCCAGCCTTTTCTGCGAGCTTCACAGTACTGTCTTTCGAACAATCATCAACAACAACGGTTTCATAACCGGCTTTTTTTAGGTCACAAATAACACCAGAAATCCATTCGGCTTCGTTATAAGCAGGAATGACAACAATTACTTTCATAAAACTAAAGTTACTTCCCTCACCCCAGCCCTCCCCCACCGTGGCGGTGAAGGAGGGAGAATTATTTTTTTTAATCGGTTGTAAAAATAAATTGTGATAAAAACCAAGGACTTCCCCTCCTTCGTATGCCGCATACGGGGGAGGGGTTGGGGTGGGGGAATTAACCCAATGTCGTCAACAAAATCTTATTGGCTTTAACATACTCAACAGTTTTTCTTAATCCGTCTTCCAACCGAGTCAGCGGCACCCAACCCAATTCTCTGGCTTTGGAGATATCTGGCAAGCCGAGTTCAGTCAAGAATAATAATTGACCTTCGAATTTAATTTTGGAAGTTGAGTTGGTCATTTTAATAATCATGTTGGCTACGTCGAGCATTTTGATATCAACATCGCTACCAAGATTTATTGGACCGATGCCTTCCGGTGTATTCATAACCCGAACCAAACCATCCACCACATCGTTTACGTGACAAAGTGAGGTGGTAAAATTTTCGTCACCATAGATAACCAAATCTTTGCCGTCAAGCGCATCCAAAATAAAATCAGGAATCAGTTGACCATCAAAAAGCGGCATGCGGGCGCCGTAGGTTCGAAAAATTCTGGCAATTTTTGTGTCGAGCCCGTGAGTTTGATGATAAGTTTCAAACATGGTTTCGGAAAAACGCCGACCTTCGTCGTAACAACCACGCGGTGTTAAGTGAGCCACGCAACCCATGTCGTCTTCACGAAAAATTTTATGTCCTTCAAAACGCGGACCGTAGACCACTGAACTTGAGGCTAACAAAACCTTGGCTCGATATTTTACAGCCGTTTCCAAAACATGATAGTTACCGATGGAGTTGGCTAACAAAGTTTGAATTTTAAACTGATCAAAATTTTTGATCGACATTGGACAAGCCAAATGATAAATCTCCTGAATGCCCTGAAACGGAATTTTAAAAGCCGCCAATTCTTTAAACGATTCCAGATCAAAAGGTTGGTTTATATCCAAACGCAAAAACTGAAAATCAGAGTGAGCCGATAAACCTTCAATATTGCGCGGATGCGAGGTGGAAAAATTATCAATGCAGATAACATGAGCCCCTTCACGCAATAAATATTCGCACAAAAAAGACCCCAAAAAACCGGCCCCACCGGTCACGAGAACATTTTTTTTACCGGAAATGTAGTTGGACATATTGGTGTTGGATTAAAGGTATTAAGGGGGACTAAGGGATTGTAGGAACTAAAAATATTTTTTACAAAAACAAATTTGTAGATTCGTAAATTCGTAACAGATTCGTTATTCGCACCCCTGCTTGCCGACTTACCAACCAGCCACAAATATACCATTTTCTGCCGATTCATCAAAAGGGAAAAAGCCGCCAATGGCTGTTCCGGAGGTATTAAAAACTCGCAGGTGTGGTCCACCACCAGGACCGGCCGCCGTATAAATTTCCGAAGTGCCATTATTATCGAGATCGGCAACCGCTACTCGCACCCCACCACGAAAATTTGGGTCATAAGCAAAAAACGAAGAAACGACTGAACCATCAGCTTTAAAAACTCGGACATGCGGTCCGCCACCGTAATCGGTTCCGGTCACAATTTCGTCTGATCCGTCACCATCCAAATCGCCAGCTTCGACATAAATACCTTTGTTGTAAGTTGTAGCATAAGCTTCGAAAGAACTAATAAAAGTTCCGCCACCGTCAAAAAGCCAAACCATTGGATTACTACCACTACCGGAACCGACAATAATCTCGTCCGAACCATCATTATTAATATCACCAGCGGCCACTCGCAAACTAATTGCCGACGCCCCGACCGGTTTAATAAAACCATTTTGTTCACCTTGCAAATTAAACCACCGGACTTCCCCGTTACCACCGGCGTCTGGCGAGGTTAAAATTTCGGCCACACCATCACCATTCAAATCTCCCACTCCAACAAAAATTCCGTGAGTCAGATTTGAATTGTAAGCAAAAAATTGATTTATAAAAGTTCCATCTGTTTCAAAAACTCGAACTTGAGGACCACCACCTGGACCGGCACCGGTGACAATTTCATCAACACCGTCGCCATCAACATCACCCATAGCTAAACGAACGCCACCGGAAAAATTTTCGGCATAGGCAAAAAATTCGCTTTTTTTATTACCAGCCGAATCAACGGTTCGTACCATGGAAGAACCATCAGCCAAACCAACGGCCAACAAACCGCTCGGTGCTCGATCAACGGTTTCCATAACCGGCGAAGCGAAACTTGGAGCTAAGGCCAAAGCTTTTGACAAATTCAAACGACCAGCGCCTATTTGTCCAACCGCTTCAGTGCCCTTTTCTTTCAAGGGATCAACCGAGAGTTGCAAAACTAATTTTATTTCATTTGGAGTCATGCCGGGAAAAACCCCTTTCAATAAAGCAGCTGCCCCACTAACTATCGGCGCGGCCACCGAGGTGCCATCCCAACCACCACCATAAGCCTCGGAAAAATCTAGTGAATCATCCTCTTGGAGCAACGTGCTAAATATCGAAACACCTGGTGCGGAAATATCCGCGCAGTCTGAACCGTAATTCGAAAAAGAGGCATGTAAATCCTCTTCGTCAGAAGCCACCACACCGATAACATAATCTTCCAGATCATCATCACTCATAAAACAGGCTGGATAAACTGGCGAGTTATTAATATTTTCCCCCTCATTTCCGAGTGCAGCCACCATGACAACACCAGCCTCATGAGCTTCTTTAACCGCCGCCAAAAACTCTGAATCAAAAGAAGGACCGGTTAAACTAAAATTTATAACATCGGCTCCGTTGGCCACCGCATATCTAACGCCATTAGCCGCAAACGTAGTATCGCCGGAACCGAAACGATCAAGAATGCGCACCGGCATAATTTTTACCTGCCAATTTATGCCAGCAATCCCCTCATCGTTATCCCCAACCGCCCCAATAATTCCTGAAACAAAAGTGCCGTGCGAAACCGCATCGACGTCAAAAGCTCCGCCAGCATATTCCGGACCAGTCGTCGCATCACGACGAACAAAATCCCAGCCATTCACATCATCAACATAACCATTATGATCATTATCAATTCCGTCATCAGGCACCTCGTCAGAATTTTCCCAAAGATTATCTACCAAATCCTCATGATCAACATCAACCCCAGTGTCCAAAACCGCCACCACCACTTCGTTCGATCCGGTCGCAGTGTCCCAAGCCGGGTAAGCATCGATTTGATTAAGATACCACTGTTCAGTTACAAAAGGATCGTTTGGTGTTTGAGCGAAGGCTGTCTGGGCAAAAAAGAAGGTTAAAAAGAAAAAATAAAAAAACTTTTTTAACATAAGAACCAGACCACGCAAGGGCCGATCGGCCCTTGCGTGGTTTCAAAACTATTGACTCATTAATTTCCGCACTTCAACGATCCTTTCATCAATAGACGCATCATCCGGCGCCAATTGTTTGGCGACCTGGTAATGCGATAAAGCACGATCGTATTGTTGATTATCAACGTACCAATCACCTAAACGACGCAGCAAACCTGGCGACTGGCCAAGATTGGCAATCGCTTCCTCTAAAATTCCTTGAATTTCTTTCTGTCGAGCCGGAGATTTATCTTCAATTAAATCTACCAGCTTCAAATAAGTGACTTCCCATGGACTGACTGAGATAGCCGCTCGCCAACGCAATTCGGCTCCGGCGTAATCACCCATTTCATAAAGCGTCTGAGCCAAATTTTCCAAAGCCGGAGCATCGTCTGGATGATCCTGCAAAATTTTGGTTTCGTAAACTTCCTTTGCTCCGGCTAAATCACCCAGCTGGTATTTCATGTTGCCGAGAATCAACCACTGCGATAAATCTTTGGCAAATTCAGAATCAGTTGCCAATTTATTTTCTTGGTCAGAAATTTTTTGTTCCAAAACCGCCTGAGCGTCGCCTTGAAAACCGCGATCGGCAAAAGTCACGACTTCACCACTTTTATTTTCCACCGGCGTCGGTTGCCAAAAACCGAATTTCCAAATAATCCCGAGTGAAACCAAAACGATGACCGCCAAGGCAAAAATTATTGTCCGAAGACGAATTTTAAGTATTTTCATAATGGCTAAATTATAACGAAAAGATGAGGCTTTCGCAAGGAGAGGTGCGGAGGGGTGCGAATAACGAATTTTGTTACGAATTTACGAATATACGAATATGGATTTCCATCCGTAGAGACGTTGCAATGCAACGTCTCTACGATCGACGACATTCGTAGATTCGTAAATTCGTAATCGATTCGTTATTCGCACCTCTCTCCCACAAAAAAATCAGCCATCATCCACGAGGGGACAACGGCTGGGACGTGAATGGTCGGACTTGCTCAGGTCCGACTGCTCTGGCGACGAAGCTCTTCAAGTCTGATTCTCTTCTCTTCCAAGGCGCGCTCGGCCGCTGCGATTTCCTCTTCCAGAGCAGCGAGAGCGGCCGCACGGCGAGCTGCGAGAACCGCTTTGTACTCCCCTGCGAGAGACAGAGCTGCTTCGGACAACTGCTGAGCTGCAGCGGCCCTGGCTTCCAGTTCTTCATCGGTAAGTGAGGTCGGATCCTCGATGGCCACGGAACCTGGTGGCACCTTGACCACCACAGTTGATCCTTCTGGCAGAGTCACGGTGAAGGTGGTACCGGATACAGAAACCATTTCTTCAACCTCAGGTGCCGGAGGAACCGGCGGTTCGATTTCGGCTTCTTCGGTCTCCGCTGCGGGCGGAGCGGATGAAGTCGACCGTTCAACTTCAGTAGTCACCGCGACCGGAGCAACTTGAGCGACCGAGGCGCGCGGAGTTGGTTCTTCAACCGATACCGACACCTCAACAGCACCGACCACACCGGCTTCAGTTTCGTCCCTTGAAGTGACAACTGACTCAACTGCTTCCCTGGTCGGCGGCCTTGGAACGATTCCGGCCTCGGGCAGAGGAACCCGCTCTTCGTTCGTCCGTGGCTGAACCACGAACTCCGGCACCAGCCTGTTTTCGACCAGTGCGTTGAGGGCGATGACCCAATGATCAGCCGGTCTGAACTCACGGGTTCTCAACCGAGCCGTCCGATTCCCTTCTCCAGCTTTGGCCGGAACAATCAGGCAACGTCCAGCCATCTGCCGATTCACCCTGAACCGAACGTTGCCGTTCTGTCCAATCCGGTCAAAGAATCCCTGACCCTCTCGACCAATGTTCTTCCTGAGATCCGGAAGCTCGGCCAAAAGTCTTTCGATCTTCTGGCCGATTTCGCTTCCGACTGGCACAGTGCCTTCCCTCAGGCAATCTAGAATGAGTCGGGCGGTGTCAGAAGTCGTGTAGATCTTCCAATGAACCGAAACCGTCTTCGAACCCGGGACGGACGAAAGGCAGGTGGCGATTTCGAGCTGTCTGTCTTCCAACGACAGTTCTTTTTCGAAACCACGGAGGACGGGCAACGTGGCCGCCAGTTTATGATTACGAGGTTCGATGCCAAGCTGCACATCCATGACTTCTTCTGGATCGTACAAGATCTCGATGATCCGACAACCATTGGCTGCCGGAAGGTCGATGACCCTCACGAGCCCGCGCTGTTCAAATCGCACGATCGCGTCACAAATGTCTTGGACAGTACAGCCAGCCTGAGCTGCCAACTGGTCCGTCGTCACTCTGCCTTCAACAGGCTGCTCGTGACAGATCGCCACACGTGGTCGACCTTCACCAACCATCACCTTCCTCGCCTCGACGGCAAAAAGGTAATAGAGCTCGAGTTCGGCAGCCGTGAAATAAGCCACAAACCTATATCCGGTAGACGCAATCGACGAGATTGACACGGGGACTTGAGGAATTTCCGAACCAGGCTCTTCTTCCGAGACGCTGGATTCATCCTCTCTGCCGATCTGCATCTGTTCCGAGGAAACAGGCAGTGGGTGGACAACAACAGGAGGCCTACGTCTGGAATCTTGCCAGGCCGTCTCGAGAACCTGTCGTCGTACTTCTTCATCGGCCCGAGGTGGCACCACCTCTTCTTTTGCGAGACGGTCGATGACTTGTCGACAGCGGTCGACGTCCACGAAGAAGCTCTTGTTGTTTTTCGGAGAACAGATAACCATGCCCTGCATGGTCAGAAACTGGAAGTAGGACACTTCCTGCTCGCCTGAAATCTTGCGACCTCCTTTCTTTGCTCTTCCTCGGATATGATCTCTGATCACGACCGATCTGCTGATAGGACCGCGATCGATCCTAAAGGTGATCATACTGCGCAGCACTTCGAGGAGGGCTGGTGGGAAATTCTTGGTGAAGTTGAACGCCATCTCTTTGTCTCCTTCTTCTCTCTGTTGGGACTGTGAAATTCTCTCAGCGACCTTGATCTGCAAATCCGCCATGCGCTTTACAAGTGCTCTGGTGGTCTTTGCGACTGTGCCGCTTCGATGACGGATAAAGAAACCTTGGTCGGTTTCCCTTTCCGTGATGAGGGGATATTCGCCCTGGGTCAAAAACCAGACTACATGAGCCAGGTCTTTGGGAACCAGGACTTCGATCGGAAAATCCAGATACGCCACGGCCGAGAGGGCCGTAAAGGCGTCACTGAAATCAATGTCGCTAGCGGCCAAGATCCGACGCAGTGCAAGAATAGTGTGGGTGACACCAAGGCCCACCGCTTCGAAATAACCGATGGTATCGGCCACTGAAGCGATGTCCCAAGCTCGTCTAGTCCACCACGAAGTTGCGACCGAAATTGCTCGGTGTTGTTCACGCCTGGCAAAATACTCTCTCGCATCTTCGTCGATCGCAAAGTAATTGGTGCGTTCCACCGACCGACGCCAATTAATGTAAGCGTCAAACTCGGCGGGGGACAGGGTGGTAGCTGCCACCTGCAATTCGGCGCGGATAGCTTCCCAATGTTTGGCGAGGTTCTGGGGGTCTTCATTGATCCCATAAGTTGCAGCAATCTTGCGAACTGCCCACTCATTACCGACCACAAAGGGAATCCAGCGCTCAGGCACGGCGGTTGAAACAAAGATCATGCCGGCCCAGTTAAGACCGTAACGTTCTCCTTCCATTACCGCATTCAAAAATCCCGGAGCGCAAACCACGAACTCAACGGTCTCTGGACCAATCTGCACAACATAGTGCGGAGACTGCAACCAGACGTCGATAAGGAATTCGAGAGGATCGTGGACATCCAACCTTTGGTGAACAACCAATTCTTGTCGCAATTCCATTGTAATACCCTCTAGTTGAGGTAAACGAACTTTCCTGTTTTTCTATTACAGGAACGCACAAAATTAGCATTTTGTTGGCAGGTTGTCAATCGGTTGGGGGGTGCGAATGACGAATCTACTACGAATTTACGAATCTACAAAAATGGATTTTCGTCCGTAGAGACGTTGCATTGCAACGTCTTTAAGACGCCAACATTCGTAT
>JAGVPA010000069.1 GCA_020052445.1 bacterium | reverse complement strand
TTTAAAAACTTCAAACAATATAAATCGGAATTGAAAACACTGTTGACTTTAAAATTTCAAATAATATAATTCCTGTTTTGTTTAGCAAATGAGTATATAATAACTAAACTGACGCAGAAGTTTTATTTTTGAGCGCAGATCGAGGATCCCTCCTTTCGCGAAAGGAGGGATGACGAAGAGCTGTGCCAAAAATAAAGCTTCGGCATAAATAAAATCCCCCGATCAATTGAGTCGTGGGATCTTATTTTTTTGTGAGAAGATTAACGCTTCTTAGCTTTCTTAGCAGCTTTCTTTTTAGGAGCGGCTTTCTTGACTGTTTTCTTCACAGCTTTTTTCTTTGCCATAATTTTTTTTCACCTCCTTTCTTTTTGTAAGATATTATTATCGACTTAAATATATTATAGAACTTTTTTTTATTTTTGTGAATAGAATTTTTGTCGACTGGGATAATAATTTTAAAAATATTTTTAAAATTAAAAAAGAAACGAATTTTTATTTCGTTTCTTAAAAAATAATTTTATTTTTTATTAAGCTCGGACTTCAACCGGTATGCCGACATTGGCCCAATCGTAAATCCATTTTATGTTGGTAAGATTTACGTTGACGCAACCGTGACTCATGGTGTGGCCAAAGTTGTTGTGCCAGTAGGCGTAGTGAATGTAGAAGTGACCATAGAAGTTTAAGTTCCAAGGTACTAAACCTAAACTGTAATTATTTGGATTGCCTACGCCATAACTCCAAGTGTAATCAACATAAGGTTTTTTGGCTAAGACTGAATGAATTCCGACAGGTGTGGTGAACGGATATTTGGCGGTTGAGACCAAAAAAGTGTTGGCCAGAATGCCATTTTCGTAGCTGTATAATCTTTGTTCGGAGAGATCGACGAGAATGTATTTTTCACCATCTGGACCAAAGAGCGGACGCGCTTCGGTGGAAATTATTTCTTCGGTACCATCTAAATTAAGATCAGCAACGATGACTTTGGAACCTTCGGTGCCACCAGAAATGGAAAATTTTTCGTGACCATTTTCATCAATTATTTTTTTATCAAAGAGTGAAATAATTATTTCGTTATTTAATTCGGCGAGGTCGGCCACGCCAGATGAAGTTGTGGAAACTGTGGATAACTTTTTTATTTTTAATTGATTATCATAGGTCGCGATGTCGATGGAAGAATTTTTTTCTGATGAAATTACCAGCGTGCCATCTTTTTTTACCAAAGGAATTATGCCGCGACGATCACTGGCCGCGAAAGCAAAAAATTCATTTTCTAAATTCCATTCATTGTTAGAAAAAATCCAAATACGAACATGAGGTCCGCCACTTGGACCAGCTCCGGTTATAAGCTCATTTATTCCGTCGTTATCAATATCGCCGCAAGCAATGTTAACTCCGCCACGAAAAGCTTCGTTGTAAGCAAAAAATCCAGTACCAATAGCTGTGCCGATATTATCGAATAAACGAATTTGCGGCCCACCGCCGTATTGGGTTCCGGTGATTATTTCATTTGTTCCATCTTGGTTGATATCGCAGGCGGTCACCGTGATGCCAGTGCCCATGTCGGCCGAGTAAGCAAGAAAACTGCCAATTTCCGAGCCATCCTGCCGCAACACATGAACTCGCGGTTCGTTGCCAAGCCCGTTACCAACAATTATTTCCGGTTGGCCGTCGATACCCAAATCAGCCACGGTTAAAGAGGCCCCGCCGCCAAGGTTGGCAGTTGGAATTGTGAATGATGAGGTTTCTGTGCCGTCACTTTTTAAGGTTCGGACGGTTAAAGCCTCGCTGTGGGCAAAAGCCTGAAAAGGGAAGAGAAAAACTGCCCCCAGAATTAAACCGGACCAAAAATAAGAGTTGATAAATTTCATACCAAGCAATTTTACAGGGTTTTTAAGTAAATAGCTAGTTTTAGGGTTGACTTTTGCCTGGTTTTAGGTGTATATTAAGCCGTCGTCTGGCAAACCGCCGTTCGACACCCGCCCACTGTTGATGAGGGGGAAACCCATGCTGAAGCTGAAAGTGATTCTTCCGGTGGCGATCATTTGCATCGTCGGCGCCGCCATCGTCACCCATACGGCCCGGGATCTGAACATCGGAATTTTCGGCCTCCTCCCGATCTTCTACCTGATCGTGGTAGGAACCATCGGTGCGGTCATGAGCTTCGCGCCCGACGCCCAGCCTGGTGACGCTCAGCCTGATGTCCTTATGTCCATTGAAGAAGATGGACTGGACACGGAGCGAAGAAGATGGCCGATCCGGTTCGCGATTCGGTGGAACGTGTTTCTTGTCTACCTGATGGTCATCTCTGCCGCGATCATCTGGACGTGTGGAACAGCCCGAGCGGCTCCGGCCATGCCCGAAACCACCGCTTGCCACCTCGGCTATCACTACCTCGCCGGTCCCGATGGGCTGGCCTGGCAAGCCAACCAGTCCCTCCGAACCAATCAGGTTCGGTCGAGAGGTGATCCGACGAGGTTGGTTGCCGATGTCGTGTTGCCAGAGGCAGTCGCTTCGACCTTCGTGGTTGAGCAACTGTCACCCGATTATTTCGAGGCGGAGACGGCTGAATCGGGGAAGATTCGCCTTATCTGCGCCGTACTCGCCGAGTATGGGCGACTGGGTAACGCGGCCTACCGAACCAAGCAGTCTTCACGAGGTTACTACGGCCGAGCCCAAATGGGTTTCATCTATAACGATTTGGTTTCGGAATATTCAGAGGCCAGTCTCATAGTTAACCGGATTGATGGTCTTCGAGATCCACTCAATTCGGCTCTAGCTGTGACCGTCCACGGCGACGCGGTGTTGGCCAGCCTTTCCAGAGCAGCTCGAGGAAAGATGAAGACCGATGAGTGGCGCAACCGCGCCATGATGGTCGGGTATAAGCTTGGTTATGCTCCAGTCTCGCTGGCCATTGAAAAATGTGGTGCAGATTGGCGGAGCGAGACCAAGTGCGTCAACTACAGGATCAATGCTTCGGCCAGGCAGTACCTCGAGATGAGTCTGTTGGTTCGAAAAGTCTTCGAAATCGAAACTGCCCGAGTCCACCCCGATTCGTAGTCACCGCAGTCGTCTTCCATCCGTGGCGTCTCAACTTCCTGGGGCGCTGTTTTTTTTGACTAAAATCAGTTTTTTAATTATACTTTTTGGGTTGATTTGATTCTTTTTTAAAGAGTATGAGTGAACATGAACCAAGAATGGTTGTATACGACAAAGGTGTTGAGGTTTCGAAAACTGAGCATGAGCAAATTCCCGAACGGTTATATCGTAATATAGATATTGGGGAATTGTTTTTATTATTTCGTGACGGAAAATTACCATTAGGCTGGTTTGAGATGTCGTATGATGATCCGGGTCGAAGTCAGGTTGGTGCACCAAGCGGTCGTGTAATGAATTTTTGGCTGGATGCTCCTATGATAGATTATAAAAGTCGTAAAATAGTTCTTGGTATAAATTCAGGAGATTTGAAAGGAACGATTGGTAAAGGAATAATGCGATGGGATGTTATTAATGATCGCGGAAGTCGCCATAGTCGTAGTCGGCATGAATATTATATTAACGAAGAGATAGCCGTGGATAATATTGACGTTAGTTTTCCAAATAGAGATGCTTATGATCCTATGTTGGTTGATGTATATTGTGCGGCGCATTATTTAAAGCTGCAAGAAATTTGTTCTATTTTATATCGATTTTGTTTCTTTTATTTTACAGCCGTTGCGGATATGCAAGATTCCTGTTGTTTTAAAGATCGTTCAGATTTGCAGAGAGTTATTGGCGGTTTTCCGAAAAAATCAGAAAGTCAACAGTTTTTTCGAGAGGTTGATCGTGCAAAAGATATAATAAAGAACATAATTGAAGCCGAATTTGGACCAAATTTACCCGATGATGTTTGTAAAGAAGACCCCAGTACCAATGGGTACGAAGAATATCAGTCAAGAATACGATCTGGAGAATGGATTGATTTAGGTGGTAATCCGTCTGTCATAATTAAAAGATCATATCTTTCCAAAATTGAACAGCAATTATTGGCATTTAATGAATGGCTCAAACAATGCAAATCAAAAAAAACTTTGCCTGAATACGGTAGTTTTAAAGAAGAAATTTCCTTGGATGATATTGATGATGATTAAGTTGATAATTCCTGAGTTTTAAGAAGAAATTTTAAACAATACGGGCCAGTAATTCAGTGGTAGAATGCCTGCTTTGCAAGCAGGATGTCAGCGGTTCGATCCCGCTCTGGTCCACCACCCCACTTCGCCTCGTTGGACGAGGCTACGTTAGGGGTTGATTGGACACAAAAAAACTAAAACCGGCTCAAGGCCGGTTTTTAAAATTCGTTGTAAGTTGTGTCTGAACGACGCTCGATGGCCAGAACAGTAATTTTTTCATCATTTTTTTGGAAAATTATTCTGATATCGCCTTTGCGAACGCGAAAGATGTCATTTCGGTTTTTTAGTTTTTTTAAATCAAGATTAGAAAAATGCCCAGTTTTTATTAAAACCAAGAGTGTTTCTATTTTCTTTTTTTCCTTGGCCGACAATTTATTGATATTTTTTTGAATTCGGTCAGTCATAGACGTTTCAAAAGATCATCAATATCAAGACCGCCTTTTTTGAGTTTGGTAAAATCAATCAAAGTTTCCCATTCGTCGTCTTCGACCGGCGAGAGACGGAATAATGGTTGAGATTTTCGCATCACGATAAAAGATTGTCCGCGATTGATTTGTTTGGAATAGTAATTAATTTTTTCTCGCAGATCCTTAAGACCAATCAGGTTTTTCATAAAGGTTATTTTAAGATTAACTTAAGATTATCTTATTTCAGCCGGAAAGTCAACTGTTGTTGCCATCCGATTTCCGATATCAATGTTGCCTCTGAAGCCCTTGTCGCCCCTGGAGCCTATGGTGCCCAACCAATCCCTGCCCAACCAATCCCTTGACAAAACCCCACCTTTAACCTAATATTTTCAAGTTAAAAACCTTGAAGGTCGACAATCAATTAAGAGAAATGTTTTTTTGTTAGTTGGTTGTGGTCTTTCAATTTTTGGAGGAGATTATGTCTTAAGAAATGCCGAGGAAGGTTGATTGGTTAAATGTATTTACTGCGGCAACGATTGTCTTGATTCTGGTGTGGTTCAGTCTCGGTGTATTTTTCGAAGCCACCGAACAAACTATCAAGTTCGGATTTGCTATCACTTTCGGCACCAGTGCGATGGTTTGTGCCGTCGGCTGGTGGAAACAGAATTCTTGAAATAGCTCTTGTGGAGGTATTAAATGTTCACAGCAGAAAACATCATCGGCTTTGCTCTTATCGTCAGTTTTTCTTTCGGTATGGGTGGAATTTTTCGGGCGACTGGAATAATGAAACGGTCCGGGTCAGAGCCCACCTCACCTGAAATGAAAAGCGCCGAGCAAAATTCCATGGCTTTCGGAATCTTCTTCTTGGTTGCGGCCTTCGTCCTCAAGTTTGTCATGGCTGTTTTGACCAAACCGGTCTGATGGAGAAACCATGGAAAATCTTTCTGGCCCTGAAATCATCATCTACTGGGTCGGCCTGGCAACAGCCTTCGCCTCGGCCGTAAGATTGGCATTCTGCGAAAGACTTCCTCGACCGCGCGTCGTCGGTTTCTACCTCACGATGTTCGTCATCGGGGGGGGTGCGGCGATTGTGATCGGGTTGTCACATCCATTCCCGCCGTAGACATCGGACTTGCAGTGTGTTGGGTCTGGTTCGTAGGCTGGCTGATCTTTGGGTCGGTCGTAGCCTACCGAGACCGGAACAACTGTACCGGAATGACGTTCGGCCTTTTCTTTGGCTCAATCTTCACCGCGGTCATTGGGTCCGGGATCCTCGCCGAGATCTTCAGTCAGTCTTTCTTCTGAACATCCAACCATCGTCAGCCTTGTTTCCCCACGGGAGCGAGGTTTTTTTATTTACTAATGTTTTACTTTACAAAATCTATTTTTCCAGTAAGATAATCGAGCTCGAACCCTGGCGGTGATCGTTGGGAGGAGCGTGGCGTTCTTTCTTTTGTGTGGAGGGTACGATGAGCGAACACAGAAAATTCAAGGCGGTCTTGGTCGCTTGCCAAGACGGACGACTCGGTAAGACGAATGCCGAGTGGCTCCAGAAGCTTCGTGAAGGTGGGGAAGTTGATACTATATTGGTGGCCGGCGGTATTCAGGAACTCGTTTTCTGGTATGACGGAAACCTGATTCTTCGGTTCATTGCCTGGTTCCTTGGTCTCTTCGGAATCTACGTCTCTTCGGTAATAAGAGGGCTCGAGGTTTCGGTGCGGCTGCACGGCATCCGGGAGATCTACTTTCAGCAACACGAGGACTGCGGGGCAGTCGGAGGAAGCTCGGCTTTCGACGGTGAGTCAGAAGAGCTGGAATACCATCGCGACTTGATGGTTCGAGCTGAGCAGATTGTTCTGCGGCGGTTCTCAGACCCAGGTCTCGTGCTCTTGGTTCGGTTCAAGTATGCCAGGAAGTTGCACGGAGAGTCCTGGACGATAATCGGATTGAACACACAGTGACTTTTTGGTCGGCGTCGGGCCTTTGTTTCCACTGCGGGGAACGAGGGCTTATTTTTTTTGGGTTTTATTGGATTGTAAAAACGTAAAGGTGTAAAAGCGTAAAAATGTAAATAGGTAAATAGGTAAAAATTGTAAAATGTAAAAGGTCGTCGGATAAAAACCCGACGACCATCTTTTACGTTTTTACGATTTTTACGTTTTTACTTCCAACCTATTCAATACAACAATCAACGGCCTTCTTAACCAACTCGCCCAATTTGCCCATGAAACCTTTTTTTTCTGTATCGTGATTGTTCAATGCATTATCATCAATTTTTTTAATACCATCGGTGCTGACCAATTTCATATTGATGGCCCAGAACAGGGAATAGAGGTTGAAGGATTTGTCGAATAATTCTTGAGCCTCAACCTTATTACCCATTTTGTGTTGTTTGGTGCCGACCTCCATTAAACGCATTGAAGCGGCGAGCAAGTGTTTGCTAATGCACCATTCTTCACCTTCCGGATTTTTGACAATTTTTCGCAGAAGATCGCCACGCATGGCTCGCACTTCTTGTAAGAGGTCAAAATATTCCGGCTTGCCGGTTTTTTGAGCCGTGAAAAAAAAGTGTTCCTCGATGCTTACGAGGTTCATGATAGCAATGGATAAATCTTGGTCGGACGACAAATCCATTTTATCCTGCTTTTTCATTTGATCGACTTTGTCGATCAGGTCTTGGACATTTTTGATTGAGTTTTCCATATTGTTACGAATTATCCCGCCGACGGAGGCCTTTGACGGGACCCCGTCCGAACCTAAGAGGCGGGGCGAATTTTGACGAAATCACGAATCTACGAATCGATTCGGCGGATTTTATTTATAAAGTTGGTTGTGAGTTCCGATGGCAGTGAGGGTTATTTTTTCAGACTCTTCTTCGTAGACTACTCGCCAATCGCCAGTAATATTTATGCTTCTAAGGTTTTTTAATTTCCCGGAAAGTGCGTGGTTATTTAAAGTGGGGTTAAATACGTCGGTTCGAAAGAGTTTTATTTTTTCAACAAGTTTTTCTTTTATTTCTTGCGGACACTTATTTAACATTTTTTCAAACTTTTTGGTGGTAAAGATTTCCATAAAACCACTCTAAGCTTTTTCCAAATGAGTGATCAAATCATCGAAATTTTTAAAGCTTTTTAATTTGCCTTTTTTCTTATCTTGGCGCATTTCTTTTACCGCCGCCAGTAATTCATCCGAAGGATGAGATTCATCTTCATTTAGATTGATATATAATTCTTTTTTTATAACAAAATTTCGAAGATAAATGTTTAAGATATCACTTAAATTAAGCCCCATATCTTTTGCGACCTTTTGGGCCTGAGTTTTGATTTTTTTATCGGTTTTAAAATTTATTACCGTGGTCATATTTTTTGCTTATTTTCATTGTATATACACTATACACACCATAAAAAAAGTTGTCAATTTGAGATTGACAAGCTGTTTTATTTGGTTAAAAAGTAGAAAACCAGGCTTAGAATAATGAGTGGCGCCACCGGCATAACGACTTTTTCAAAAGGGAAGTGGGCTTTGTTGTGGTTTTTGGTTTTGACGATTTTGTAGAGCCAGCCGCCGGTGAGGAAAAAAATGGCGCCGATGATCATGCCTAGGGCCAACTTATCGATGCCGAAGAGTTGATTCCAAGGATGGCCCATGACGCCTGTGTAGTAGAGAGGCACAACAGTGATTAAAACGTAGAACAAACCACAGGCCCAGGCTATGCCGGTAAACTTCCAGTTTTTTTTAATCAGCCAATTGGCTGTCCACATGGTGATTGAGGCGAGTAAAGCCCCGACCCACAAACCGGTAACCGTATCATCAATTCCTAGCCAACGAGCAAAGCCAACTCCACCAGCCGCAGCGACTGTACAAACAGGACAAAAGGCTTCAACTTTATGAGTAATAAGAAACTCACCGGCAAAAGCGGTGGCTGAAACAATACCGGCCGATTGGAGAAATTTTTTCATAGTTTTTTAACCTTCTGATCTGGTTTCAAAATAATTTATAATATCGACATCGCCTTGTAGACATTCGGTGCCAGTCCAAAATAATGGCACACCCATGTCTTTTGGTTCGGTGATGCCGCATTTTTTGTAGCGGTCGGTCATTAGTTTGGCATTGATGGTGGAATTATAGACCTCGCGTTTTTCGAAAGAGAATTTTTCTTCGGTTTTGTTTTCGACGAAAAATTCCTCAACTTTAAGACAATGCGGGCAGGTGTCGCCATAAAAGAAAATCATAGTGTTGTCTGGCGGCGGGGTGTTTTTGGTTTTGATTAAATAAACAAAACCCGCCAGCAAAGCGACGACAGTAATAACGATTATGGTCGGAAAAAGAAAGTTTTTTTGCATAGATGACCCTGACATTTAACCTTATTTTCGATAAAATTTCAAGAAACTTATCCCAAACAGACATTTGGTGGGGTTTTTCCTTTGATAAAGGCGATAATATTTTCGGCTGCGACGCGGCTCATGGCCTGGCGAGCCTCGATGGTGGCGGAGGCAGTGTGGGGCGTTAAAACCACGTTTTCCATTTTTCTGAGTTCTAGATTATCGCGCGGGTCACAATCAATCATCGGTTCACATTCGAAAACATCAAGACCGGCCCCGGCAATTTGTTTGCTGGCCAGAGCTTTGAGCAAGGCTTTTTCATCGATGATCGGACCGCGAGCAGTGTTAATGATGAAAGCCGTCGGTTTCATGAGTTTCAGTTCGCGGGTGCTGATGAGGTGTTTTGTTGCGGTGCAGAGTGGTACATGAAGAGAAACGAAGTCCGCTTCTTTTAGTAATTGATCCAAGGTTCGATATTTTGCCCCGGTGGCTTTTTCAAAAATCGGATTTTTTTTCATGTCATTGTAAATTACTTTAACATCAAATCCATCAGCTAATCTTTTAAGAACTGCACCGCCAATTCGACCAGCGCCAATCACGCCGACAGTTTTTTTCCAAAGGTCAGTCCCCAGCATCATTTTTGGTCCCCAACATTCGTAACGTCCGGCCCGAGTGAAACGATCAGCTTCGGTGATGCGGTGAGCTAAGGCGAAAATGAGAGCGATGGTGTGTTCAGCTACAGTCTCGCAAACATTTTCATGTGGTGTGTTGGTGACGAGAATTCCGCGTTTCTTTGCTTCTTTTACATCAACGTTATCAAAACCGACGGCAAAGTTGGCAATCATTTTTAATTGAGGACCGGCCGCGTCAAAAACCTGCTTATCGATTTTTTCCGTAAGAATCGAAAGAATTATATCTGCACCTTTTACTCGTTTCAAAAGTTCTTTTCGAGGAATGGCTTTTTCGCCTGGATAAATGTCGAGTACAACGTTCTTTAATTGGCGTAACATTTTGAGACCATCGTCGGGAATGTCTCGGGTGACGAAAATTTTGTAGTTCATATTTTTTTGTGGGGTTAGGTGGGTTGGGTTGGGTGATTGGATCGGATCGGATCGGATCGGATCGGTTTTTTTAGGTTATTTTGATTTTGTTTAGTTGTTTTTCGGTTGGCCAGGTTTTTATTACGCCGGCTTTGGCGCCTATTTTTTGGATTACCGATTCGGCGTTGAATATGCCGACGGCGGCGGCTTTTTTTAGATCGTTGTATTTTAGCCAGCCGGCCACAAGACCGGAACCGAAAGCGTCGCCGGCGCCGGTGCGGGAAATTGAGCGGACGCCGGTGGTGGCGGTGTGCAGAATTTTGCCAGTTGATTTTAGGTAAGCGCCTTTTGGACCATCTGTAATAACTGAAATTCCACCAGCTCGATTTAGAACTCCAAACATTTCTTCGAGGGCTTTTTTGCTAGTTAAAATCTCAGCCTCCTCGCGGTTCACGATAAAAATATCGACTAGTGGCAAAATTGAACGGAAATTTTTCCAGCCTTTTTGGAGCTCGCTTTTACCAGGATTCCAAGCAATAAAAACATCATCTTTTTTGAATTGAGAAATTATTTTTTTGGCGAGCGATAAGTTTCCGCCAAGCGAGGTTATATAAACAGTGTGAGTTTTGAGTTTTGACCAAGGAATATTTTTTTCAGAAAAAGTCGACGAGACACCGCGAAGGACCAACGCTGTGCGTTCGCCATTAGGGGCAGTGAGGAGTGTGGAATAGGCAGTAACTCCACCAGCGACTTTTTCGATTAAATTAGTTTTGATTTTATGATTTTTAAGATCTTCGAGCACATCGCGACCAGCCACATCGTCACCGACTCGACACCATGCTGCCGTTGAATATCCAAGATTGGCAAAAGTTGCCGCCGCATTGGTAGCGCCGCCACCGGTCGTAAAAACCACTTTTTGCAAATCAATTTTGGTACCAAAAGAAACACACTCGCCGATGCCGGTTTCGAATTCACGCGAGTGAATAAAAGTGAACTGGTCAGAAAGCAGGAAAACGTCGCGAGTGGCGGCGCCGATGGTGATGATGTCGAACATATTTTTAAGCCCTCTCCTCTTATCCTCCCCCATCGTGGCGATGAGGGAGGAAGATTACTTTTTTTAAAAAAATTATTCCCCCTCCCTCACTGCCACAGTGGGGGAGGGATGGGGAGAGGGAATTAACTTTTTAAATCTTTTTTGTCGATCCAAACAACCTAATCTTCTGCTCAACTGTTTTTGAAATCAAATCTCTACCCGCCGATAAAAAGGCCCGGGGATCGAGATTTTTTGGGTTTTCTTCTATAAATTGGTGTAGACCGGCCTCGAAGGCGATTCTTAAATCCGTATCAATGTTGATTTTGCAGATGCCTAAGGAAACAGCTTTTTTGATGGCGGAATCGGAAACACCTTTAGCTTCGCCGATCTCGGCCCCGAATTTTACGGCCAGATTTTTGACCGCTGCTGGCACACCAGAAGCGCCGTGGAGAACTAATGGAACCTTTACCAGTTTTCGAATTTCTTGTAATCGTTTGAAATCTAACTGACAATCGCCGTGAAATTTGTAGGCGCCATGTTTAGTGCCGATAGCGATAGCCAAAGCATCACAACCAGTCTCGCGAACAAAGTCGGCCGCTTGTTTTGGATCAGTAAAGCGAGCATCGCGTTCCTCGACCGAAACAAAATCCTCGATGCCGGCGATGGCCCCGAGTTCGGCCTCAACAGCCACGTCTTTTGAGTGGGCGAGGGCTACGAGTTTTTTGGTTTTTTTGAGATTTTCTTTTAAGGGCAAAGCCGAGCCATCAAACATAACACTGCAATACCAACCACTCTTAATGGCTTCGACCACCAATTTTTCATCCTTGCCATGGTCGAGGTGAAAAACAATCGGCGTTTTGGTTTTTTTGGCCATGAGATGAACCAAAGCCCCAAGATTTTCCAGACCAGCATATTTAATCGCCGCCTCGCTGGTTTGCAAAATGACCGGCGATTTCATTTTATCGGCCGCGGTGATGACAGCTTGGACGGTTTCCAAATTGTAGACATTGAAAGCCCCGACGGCGTAATGTTTTTTTTGAGCTTTTTCGAGGATTGATGGGAGAGAAGTAAGCATAGGGGGGTGCGAATAACGAATCTTGTTACGAATTTACGAATCTACGAATTTTAGGTTTTGGATATGGAACCATTGTAGCAAATTTCTTCTTGATTAAGAAGCAAAAACTTGAGATAGTGTTGGTAACATTATGAAGAAAAATCCTTTAAGATCGGCGGCCCAAAAAATTTCTCGCACCACCATGGCTTTTTTAGTCGGTGGTTTTGTTCGTGATTTTTTATTAGGCGAGAATCCAAAAGACGCTGACATCGAAGTTTACGATATTTCGATCGATGAACTTGAAAAGATTTTAAAAAATATTTTTGGTCAAAAGAAAGTTAAAACCATCGGTAAGTTTTTTAGCGTCTTGCATGTGGCTCTGGATAAAGATTATAGTTTGGATGTTTCTTTGGCTCGTCGTGATACCAAACAAGGCCCTGGTCATCGAGGAATTTTGGTTCAAGCTGACCCCAAACTTTCGATGATCGAGGCGGCGCGACGTCGTGATTTTACGATTAACGCCATGTCAATGGATCCGATGACTGGTGAGGTTTTTGATTTTTTTGGTGGTCGGGAGGACTTGAAGAATAAAATTTTGCGGGTGGTTGACGCTAAAACTTTTATTGAAGATCCGCTTCGAGCCATGCGGGCCGTTCAGTTCGTCTCCAGACTTGGTTTGGCAATTGAACCGAAAACTTTTAAGTTGATCAAAAAAATGGTTCGCGGCGGAGCGCTTGAGGAATTATCTGTCGAAAGAATTCGTGATGAGTTTAATAAACTTTTACTTAAATCAGAAAAGCCGTCCATTGGTTTGGAATTAATGAAAGAACTGGGAATTTTAAAAAAACTTTTTCCGGAATTTTTGAAACTCTCTGGTTGTCAGCAAGAACCAGCCTGGCATCCCGAAGGCGATGTTTGGGCTCACACAAAAATAGTTGTTGATGTGGCGGCCGAATTGTCAAGAAAAAGAAAATTTTCCGAAGAGGAAAGATTGATAATTTTATTGAGCGCTTTTTGTCACGATTTAGGTAAAGCTCAAACCACCAAAAAAATAAAAGGCCGAATTCGTTCCAGCGGTCACGCGGAAATCGGTGGCAAATTGACCAAATTTTTTCTGCGACGTTTTAAATACTCGGGTGATATTGTAAAAAAAGTTTCAACTATCGTTCTTGAACACCGATCACCGCCCCGACTTTTAAAAAAACTGACCATCAAGGAAATCGACGAACGTCGCTACATCGGCGAAGTCGCGGATTTGCTGCGTCGGCTTGGGGAAGTGAGGTTGCCTATTTTTCTGACGGTTTGTGAAGCAGATTTTCGTGGCAAAAAACAGACGGACGTTTTTGCAGCAGGGCAGAGGTTGGAGAAAACTATTCGCGATCATCGACTTAGTAGCCGACCGCTTCTTTTAGGACGGGACGTTTTGCAGATTTGGTCACAGTTACAAAAAGGCCACCCTCTAGACGGTCGGCGAATTGGGGAACATTTAAAAAAGGTTAATGAAAATCAGAGGTTGGGGGAGATTTTGAATAAACGAGAGGCGCTTGTGTTTTTGAAGGAAATAATAGGTCGGGTCAAATAAAAAAGAAC
>JAGVPA010000080.1 GCA_020052445.1 bacterium | reverse complement strand
TTAAGTGTCCTTATCTCATCAATCATGGTTTGGTTTTAAACTAATGGAATCATTTTGTATTTTTGTTGAATGTTTTTAGAGTTTCCGATACGTGAACTCCATTCTTTCATGACAAAACCCTCGCTTGCGGCCGTAACGGGCCGAACGTTGTCCTAATGGACCAACAAAGGTAACAGAAAAAGCTAGACTTGTCAAGAGGCGTGCCAAACCAAAAAAAATCGCCGCTGTTAAGCGACGATTTTTTCGATTTTGATTTTGGTGAATGGTTGACGATGACCGACGTTGCGGCGATAGCGAACCTTTGGTTTGTATTTGACGACGGCCACTTTGTCGGCTCGACCGTGTTCGGCAATGGTGGTTTCCACCTTGGCGCCGGCCACGTTTGGCAAACCGATTTTGACGTCGTTGCCTTCTTCGTCGGCGACCAGCATGGTTTCGAAATCGAGTTTGGCACCTAAGTCCAATTCGAGTTTCTCGACCAAGAGAACATCACCTTCGCGGACAAGATATTGCTTGCCGCCGGTTTTGATAATTGCAAACATAACTGTTTTGCGCTCGCGGCTCTCTGGGTTTGGTTGGAATATCAAAGTGTTTAATATCAAATGTCAATTGAAGGATGGTTATTCCTCTTCTAAGAAATTAACTTCCGTCATTTGACATTCGATCAATTTGAAATTTGACATTTCCACCCCATCCAGTCTGCCAGCGATCTTATGAATTAAGTGGCTATATCTTAGTGGATTGGGCGTAAAATGTCAAAGGTATGAAATGCGAATCTTGCCGAATATACAAATATGCGAATTATCGCGAGTTTTTTCTAAAATTCTTGTGATAATTCGCAATTTCAAGCCTTCCTTCTTGACAGCAAAAATAAACCATGATAATTTGTCCAGTCATCAACCGATGGCAGGACGTGGAAAAACGAGGGGAGATAGCAAGCGGCAACTCCCTCGACCCATTTTTCCTCGTCTTTATGGACAGACAAGCTGCTTCCTCGGAGTCACTCACCGAATGAACCACCGCACCTGCAGAAGTCATTACCATATCTCCACCGACGAGCTCCACGGCGCCGCCTGCGACCAGGTCATCTCGGCCTGACGTCAAGGTCCCCTCTTCCGACCCCAACCAGCTGGAACATTTCGCTGGCTGGGGTCGCTTTATTTATTTGAATCACGAGGCGAGATCCCTCTCCCTTCGACTCGGCTCAGGGCTCTGAGTCCAATCGAAGAGCTGGCTCGGGATGACGGGTTTTTAAAATTCAATAATTTAACCCTTCATCTCTCCGGCGGCACTTCGTAATATTTTAAAATAAAATCGGCGATGGCTCCAAAAAGTGGGGCGGCGGTTGATTCGGCCCAGCCGACGTCGTGGGGGTTGTCGATGCGTACAGTCATGGCAAATCTTGGACTGCTGACTGGACCAAAGCCGGCAAAGGTGCCGATGTTTTTGTTACTTTCATAACTGCCGCCACTCGCCACCTGAGCCGTACCGGTTTTACCGGCAATATAATAACCTGGCACGCCGGCTTTTTTACCGTGACCAATCTCCACCACTGAAACCAACATGGCACCGATGAGACTGGCGGCTCTTTCGCTCACCACCCGACGAACTTCTTTTTTTTCTCGTTTATCAACCACCCCGTCGGAATATTTTATCTCGTCAATAATTTGCGGCTCGAGTAAAACTCCACCGTTAGCCAAAGCCGCAAAAGCCATAACCAACTGAATCGGCGTAACAGTAATTCCCTGGCCAAAAGAAGCGGTGGCCGCGTAAACCTCAGCCTTATTTTTAAGTGAAGAAATATCACCAACCGATTCAGTATCAATTTCAATTCCGGTCGGCTCACCAAAACCAAACTTTTTTACATAATCAACAAACTGATCCTGACCGGTTTCCCGCATAGCAAAAATTGTGCCGGTGTTAACGGAGTTTTCCAAAACCTGAGTCATGGTCACAACACCAAAGGTTTTATTGTCAGCATTGGAAATCGGTTTATCCCAACCGTCAACCATGATTGTTCCAGTATCTTCATAAGTCGTGGTTGGCTCAACCGCACCGACATCGAGAGCGGCCGACATGGTTAACGGTTTGAAAACCGAACCTGGTTCGTAGGCGTTAAAAATGGCCGGGTTATTAAATTGATCAATGTTCGCCACCTGACCATAATTATTCGGATCAAAATCCGGCAGACCGCACATAGCCAGCACGCGACCGGTTTTTGGTTCGACGACCACCACAGAACCGCCGTCAGCGTTGTATTCCAAAACAGTTTTTTTAAGTTGATCGCAAACAAAATACTGAATATTTCGGTCAATCGTCAAAACCACATCCGCACCATCAATCGCCGGCTGAAAAGCTCGATCAGCTGAAGCGATTAAACGACCGGCAATGTCGCCTTCGGAACGTAGAAAACCCGGCGTACCGGTAAGAGCATCATCAAAAAAACCTTCGACACCGTATTTACCAGAAAGCGTACCGTCGGAATTGGAACCAAGAAAACCAAAAAGATGACCACCGAGTCCGGCCTCGGGGTATAAACGAGATGACTCGCGGATATAATCGATGCCTGGTAATTTTAGAGCTTCAATGAGCACCAGGTCGTCATCAGAGACATGGCGTTTAATTGGTTCGTAAGGATCGGTATTAACAGCAAACTTGGCAGTAAAAGAAGTTTTAGTTTCCTCATCCCAGGAAAAAATTTTGCTAAGTTCATCAACGGTTTTAGCCACATCTTTAATCTGACGCGGGTCAGCAAAAACAAAAGCCAATTTTTGATTGGTAACGGCGGCGATTAAATTATTATCTTTATCGTCATGAATCAAAATATCGCCACGCTCGGGAAAAAGTTCTTGAAAAAGATCATGTTGACCAGAAGCCAAGTCAGAATAAAAACCATGATCAATAACTTGGAGAAAAAAAAGTTTGACGACAATCACGCCGGCAAACATTATTAAAATTCCAGAAAGGATTTGCGCCCTAACATCACGCGGCACCGAGTGTTTTTTCTCGTTTTTCCAACGATTGGATTGAGTATCGGACATATTTTTTAGGTGATGGGGGCACTTAGGCATTATGGGGCATTAAAGGGCGCTAGAGGCAAAGAATTTTATTCTTATAAAATCTTCCTTGCCCTTAGTGCCCTTCAAAGCCTTAACGCCCAAACCACCTAATCCCCCTTTATTCCAACCTCTAATCCTCCACCACCACAACTTCCTCCTCAACCAAAACCGCACCGGTAAAGACTTGGCTTTCGCCGGTTGAGTCGTTTTCTTGGGCACGGACTAAATCACCGTCGTCGTTTTCGTAATCAGTAAAATTTAGGGAGTCGCTTTCTTCAACGGTTGTTTCGTCAATAATTTTTGTGACCGTGCCTTTGTCTTCATAAGAAATCTCGTAAGCCTCGCCTTCGTAAACAGCGCCCTCCTCGTCACATTCAAGTTCGCTATCCGCCTGACGAAAATAAACCATTTCGTCGGTGTCAGGATTTAAAGAAACAAAAGCTCCTTCGTCAGAAAAAAGCCAATGAATAACATCACCACCGGCTAAGGTAACATCGGCTCGACCTTTATATTCAAAAGGATCATTTTTTACGAGCAAGGTAGTATTGGTTTTGAGCGCAAGTAATTGTTCAGTGGTCATAATGTGGATTTAAAGCAGTTACGAACCAAACGCCTATGTCATTCTGAACCCTCGTGAAGAATCTCGCCTCGTGACATTAGTTTAAAATCACGCGGCGAGATCCTTCTCTGGCTCAGGATGACAGGTGTTCGTAACAATATTATTTTTTATAAAAATTTTTTATCTTTTAATTCTTCCGGCAAATAAATTTGATCATCGGCCGGCACTTCTGGTGGGTAAAGGTAATCCTTACCAAAACCTAAATCTTTCATTAACTTGGTTGGCGCGTTTCTGAGATGGATTGGGACGGGTGGATTGGGACCTGCTTGGATAACTTTGGCTACCTGACCATACGCTTTATAAAGTTCGATGGATTTTGGAGCGCGGGCCAAGTATACAACCACTTGAGCCAAATTAACATTGCATTCCGGTAAACCGATAGAATGAGCCGCTTGGTAAACCGCCGTGGCTTGAACCAGAGCTTGCGGATCAGCCAGACCGACATCCTCGGAAGCGAAACGAATCAACCGTCTGGCAATATACAACGGATCCTCACCAGATTCAAGCATACGACCAAGCCAGTAGATGGCGGCGTTATCATTACCACCGCGCATGGACTTGTGGAGTGCAGAAATAATGTTGTAATGCTCGTCACCGGCCCGATCATACAGCAAATGAGATTTTTGAAAAGCCTCCTTGATTTCTGTTGTCGATAATTCTAGCACACTCTCACTAAAATTTGTTGTGGAAGAATTCACAGCCACCTCGAGCGCATTCAAAGCCGAACGGGCATCGCCGTCGGCCAAACCGGAAATTAGCGACTCAGCCTCGGGGGTCAAGACAATTTTTTGATTACCATAACCTCTTTCCTTATCCAAAAGCGCCGCCCGAACTATGGCCAAAATATTTTCCGAAGAAAGTTTTTCCAAAACAAAAACTCTGGCCCGCGAAAGCAAAGCCGAATTAACTTCAAACGAAGGATTTTCCGTTGTCGCCCCAATAAGCGTAATTGTACCGTCCTCGACAGCCGGCAAAAAAGCATCCTGCTGACTTTTATTAAAACGATGAATCTCGTCAATAAAAAGAATGGTTCGTTTTTTAAAAAACTTAAGCTGTTCCCTAGCCTGCTTAATAACTTCACGAACTTCGGCCACACTTGATGAAGTGGCCGACAACTGAATAAATATTGATTTGGTTTCATTGGCAATAATGCGAGCCAAAGTAGTTTTACCAGTCCCGGGCGGACCCCAAAAAATAATCGAAGGGATTTTATCCTGATCAATCAGCCGACGCAGCAAACTTTTAGCCCCAAGAATTTTCTCCTGCCCAAAAAACTCCACCAAAGTCCGCGGCCGCAAACGCTCGGCGAGTGGCGCACCAGCCAGTCTGGTTTGTTGTTCCTGGGCACTGAATAAGTCCATACGTTTTGTATGGTAGCAGGGTTTGGGGTGGTATTGAAAGGGGGGTGCGAATAACGAATCTATTACGAATTTACGAATCTACAAATATGGATTTCGGTCTGTAGAGACAGGGCAATGCCCTGTCTCTACGATCCGGTCGTATTCGTATATTCGTAAATTCGTACCAAAATTCGTTATTCGCACCCCCCGTCCATTGACAATCCCAACTTTTTATAATAAGGTGACCGGCCATTGCCACCGACCATTGATGAGGGAGTTACCATGAGCAGGCCTAATGTAAGAACGTTTTGGCCAGGGACCCAGTATGCTTACACCCCAAGGGAAAACAGGAGCCCTCGGCGTAGCGACCCAGACCCCCAAGATGACGAGGATGTCGGATCGCTCCTCGAAGCTGTGATGGATAGGGGGTTTTCAACCAGGTTCCCTGGGGAAGATGTAATCCCCCAGAGACCGGCCAACCTTAACCTCGAACCCAAAAAGGAGTTCAAACGCAGACCACCCACCACAACAAAGTGATTCACTACGAATCCCCGCGTCGCACGCCCCACACAGAGGCGTGTGTTTTTTTTGGTTTGGAGGGGTGCGAATAACGAATCGATTACGAATTTACGAATCTACAAATATGGATTCCCCGCCCGTAGAGACGTTGCAATGCAACGTCTCTACGATCGATCGCCAACATTCGTATATTCGTAAATTCGTAACAAAATTCGTTATTCGCACCCCCCGGCCATTGACAAAACCCCAATTTTATGATATATTATTTTGTTCTTCGCTCTAATATAACTGAGCGAATTACAAGGTTTCCTACTACTTTTTTCGCAGTTTCTAGTCGTACCCCCCCCAACGAAGCAGGAGCTTCCAATGTCCAGAACGTCCACCCGCTCGAATTTCGCAGTCGCAATGCTTCAGGGTCCCGCGTGGGACAAGCTTGCAGCTCTCATGGTCCAGATGGTGTTCGGGTTCAACCTGGATATCAAGCGTGACCCACGTCTGATCAAGCGTGTCGCAATCTACTTTCAGCACACCGACCCCGACATGATCGATATGGATGGAGTGGTCGACATCGACGTGAAAAGCCGCTATCACGACCAGGACGGCAAGCAGCGATTTTTCTCGGCGACCCAGATGGTCGCCTACCACCTCAACTGTCTCGGAAAGGTGCCAGAAAGGGCACTGGAGCAGCTCAGGTGGAATAACGAAAATGGCTGCCTGAAGACCTTGTCCTTTTCGTTCGCCCGGCTCGTCCGCCAGATGTACGAAGTCCCTCACGGAACTTCTGTGAATGATGACCGTGCATGGAGAACCGAGGTTGTACAGACCTTCCTCCCAGTGGTCTACAACTGGTTCCGCTACCTGGACGGAGACTGGCAAGTCAGTGACTACCAAGCGAAGCGTAATGAGTTCTTCGCCATCTGTCCCGAATTCGGCCCTTACCAGGACGATGAAGGCAGGCAGTGCCCGGCCGCCACGACCAACCCCGTCACATTGCCGGGTCAGGCCTGGCACATGCTTCTGGACGGTGCTTCGGCCGAAAAAATCCGGTTGTTCGTCGAATTCTGGGAGTCGTGGTTCCTCATGGCGGCCGAGAACGATAAGAGCCTCGAGGAATCGATCAGAACCGGCCAGGTTCCGATTGAAACCAAGAAGCTTGGCCGTGCCAACGTGGCCTTCGTCCGAACCAACAACAAGGGTGTCGCCAATGCCCTGTTCGGTGTTTGTAAGGACATCGACATCGTGGTGGTGACCAGCACCAAGAGGAACATGGCGATCCTCCCGAGGCGCGGCTTCGCCGACGTCAAGGATATGAAGTCGGTCTACATCATCCTCAACGAGCTCGAGCCGGGCATCTGGTACTTCGATCCTCGCGGGATGGTGATGAACGGGTCGGCCGCCATTGAGGTAACGCCGACCTGCATCAGGCGGCCTGCACTCGAAAGCACGATCGCCGCAACGTTCCCGGCGACGACCGAGGCCTAGTTCCTTCTCCTTTCTCCACCCCTGAACAAACCCTCAAACGTAACCCCCTGTTACTGAGGAATTCAGGGGTGTTATTTTTGTAAAACTTTTCTAAAAGGGGAAAAAAAGTTATTATGGTGTGGATCGAGGGGGCGGAACCATCCTTCGCTCGAGGCGAGCTACGGCATGGCGTGGGGGTTTAAGAGGTTGGAGGGGGTTTTTATTTGGTGTTGGTTTTGATAGTGATGACCGACACCTGTCATCCCGAGCCAAAGAGGGATCTCGCCGCGTAATTGTCTGAACCTTGATTCAAATGATTTAATGATTAAAATGATTATTGTTTTAAAAATAATAAATTCAAAAAAAACAATCACCTTATCAATCACCAAAAAATTACCTGCGATAATCACCTTCAAATAATTCCCCCTGGGCGAATGGCCATTCGCCCCTACGAATAAAAATATGCCAAACCCCCAGCCTATAAAAAACATTGTCATCATGCCACGTATTCAGGCTGACACGGCGACGGCGGTTTATTTGTTGCGGGCTTTTGGGGAAAAGTTTTTTCCTGGTGTTGGTACAGCACCGGTTTTGTTTTGGACGGCCGTACCTCAGGACCAGAATCCGGAGGAATTGGAAAAGCAAGGCTATCTTTTAATCGACCTGGGTGGAATTTTTGATCATCATCTTGTTAATAAAGAACTAAACATGTCGGCCGAATGTGCTTCAACCATCATCGCCAAATATTTGGGTCTCGACACGCATCCGGCTTTGAAAAAAATTCTAACCTGGGCCAGACGTGATGACTTGGAAGGTAAAGGCACCATGAGCAGCGACAACCTTGATCGAGCTTTTGGTTTGTCCGGAATTATCATGAACCTAAACCGTCGGTACTTTGACGAACCGCAAAAAACTTTGGATATTTTAATGTTGATTTTTGACGCCCATGTCCGCGAAGAATGGCGACGCCAGGTGGAACTGCCGCAACTTTGGCAAAGTCTGCTCGAGTCTGGTAAGGCTCAGTGTTTTACTATCACTCAAGGTCCAGCGGATTTAAACACCGCCGTCCTCGAAAGTGACGACGTAAATCTTCCGGGTTTTCTGCGGGCTTCCAAAAACATGGACTTAATGATTCAACTTCGGCCCAGCGGTCACGCTAACATTCTTACCAAACAACTCCGCAGCCTTGACCTTTCACCACTAGCCGAAGCTATTCGTCGAGCCGAGGCCGACAAAAAAGGTCTAGTTTTAAATTATTCCCGTGACGAACTCCGCGCCGCCGGTCGAATTAATGAAGTGCCAAATTGGTACTACGACGCAGCCGCCAACACTTTGCAAAATGGCGGCGTGAATCCCCAAGACATTCCCGTCACCACACTTTCTAAAGAAGAAATTATCGATCTGGTTAAAAAATATATCCCAACCGGCATTATTGGAAAATTAAAAAGAGAGAAGGAAAAGGATAAGGCAGTTCGTGATGAAGAAAATTAGATCCCCTCACCCCCACCCTCTCCCGCCGAGAGGGAGAATTATTGTTTTATTTTTTCTATTTGATGCGGTACAAAAAAATATCCAGTCTGCCCTCTTCGTGAAGTACTTTCTCCGCTTCCCAACCAACAACCGGCCAAACATAAGAAGCCACTCTTGTTCCGGGTTTCAATTCCCTTTCCAGTTTTGGTTTAATTTTGGCATAAGTTTCGGGCATTAAAAACATGTAGACAAAATCGGCGTCGGACAAATCGACTTTAAACAAATTGGCCCATTTTATTTTGACCTCAGTTTTGGCCAGACGATTACGAATAAAAGCCACCACGACTTGTGGGATTGAAAGTTCAACCCCAACAGCTTTTACCCCAAACTTTTTGGCCGCCGCAATGGCCAGCCGAGCATCGCCACAACCCAATTCGTAAAACTTTTCACCAGGTTTCAAATCAACAAAATTCAAAAAACGTTCAATATCCTTTTTTTTAGTCGGCACCCATGGCGCACCACTATTGGCGGCATAAGCTGTGGAGGCAATAAGGATGAAGAGGATGAGAAATAAGATGTACATAACAATAAAATTATTTTCTTTTTTTTGCCCGTGCCGCTGCTTTTATTTTTTCCGCCAATAATTCAGTATGAGATTTATCACCTCTATCCTCACCCTTGTCGGTACTTTTTATTTGAACACCGCTTAAAACCAGCTCGCGCATAACCACTTTAAGAACTTTATCTACAGAAACGTCGTCATTACCATGGATAACCATATTGTCGAATCTTTCTTTTAAAGCGGCTGGACTATCAGCAAGTTTAAATTGACCATCAAATCCCGTCGCTTCGATGGCTTTAACAACTCGACTAATAATTTCTGGGGTAATTTCACGAACCGGATCTGTGAGTGTAATGTAAGCTTTTTTTCTTACCTCACCAGTTTTTTTACCACCCCTAAAAATCCAATGAACAAAACCAGTTCCGGGATCGAATCTCACATTAGGTACCAAATTTGGTCGCCACTCAATAACAATTTTATCAATAACACCTGGTTTAGCCGGGGAACCTAAATATCTGGCAAATTCTTCATCTGTAAGCTTTGTTGCTTCGGCCATTTTTTCATCACTCAAACCACGCAATTCCGGTCTTCTGGTTAAAATTGAATATATAAAATTAGGCCTTCCTTTTTTGAAACTAGCATTATCAGCGTGCTGACCATATTCTTCTGAATTGTTAATAAGATAATCAACAAATTCTTCACGGGTCATTGTGGCTAATCTATTAACATACGTATCTTCCGATTCTCTACCAGAGGCGAGTTCAACGCCAAGCAGCGACATCAAAATTCTTTCATCTTTTTTTTCTAAATTAACCCCTGGCAATTCCACTCTGATTTCGTCACAGCTCAAACCTTCACTTCTTTCCAGCTCTTCTGGGATCCTTGATCTTTCTGCATCACTGATACGTCTCGAAGGAACCAAAATTAAAGCCCCTTCAACCATTAACGTCTTGCCGGGAGGAAAAACTGAAAAACCACCTAAAGAAACTTTTAAATCGCCCTTTACTGTTAAAAAGGCCGGTAAATCGTTCGCGCTTACACCACTCCTGGTCAAATCTAAACTTCCAGGCACTTCAACCTTAAATCTTCCTGAATCGGGAGAAAATGAACGACCTTCTGTATCCAAAGGTATACCATATGACCCTTTTTTTATGATATCTTTAGGTTCAAGCCCGTTTTGACGCGCAGCTTCAAAAATGATTTTTTTTGCTCCGGGAGTAAAATCATTCGAGTCTAAACCTAAAGCGTGTTCTAATTCATGCATAAAATTTTTTATCAAAGCTTGCCTATTATAATCGAGATCTCGATTATTGCCAAAAAATTATCTATTATGTATAATCCGTATCGGAAATGTCAAAGTGTTTAATGTCAAATGTCAATTGAAGGAAGAATTTATGAATTATGATTTGATTGACAGAACAACGAAATTTGGCAAGGATTCAATCGAATTTTGTCGAATAGTCAAAAGAGACATAATTAATGATCCTCTCGTCAGACAATATATTCGTTCGGCAACCAGCATTGGAGCAAATTACAGCGAGGCCGATTCGGCTGTCTCAAAAAAAGATTTTGCTTATAAAATAGGCGTGGCCAGACGAGAAGCCAAAGAAACAGTTTATTGGTTAAAAATGTTTTTAACCGCAGTTCCAGAAGAAAAAGAAACGATTCTAAAACTACTCGATGAAGCTGAACAGTTATGTCTAATTTTAAATTCAATTTTTCGTTCAACGAAAAATAATTTAGAAGAAGAAAATAAAAATCCATCATTTGACATTCGGTAGTTTGACATTTGACATTCCAAAAAAACGTCGGGCTGTGGCGCAGTTGGTAGCGCGCTTCGTTCGGGACGAAGAGGCCGTGAGTTCGAATCTCGCCAGCCCGACCATTCGACTACAGCTGTACTGTTACTGCTGTAGTCGAATGGTCCCGAGGCCTCTCGAGGGGCTCACAGTTTCCGTTTCCCTCACCGCTCATGGCAGGCCATAACATTAATAAATTACAACCAATCTTCGACTACAGCTGTATTGCTACCGCTGTAGTCGAATGGTCCTGAGCCGAGTCGAAGGGCTCACAGCTTCCTCTTCCCTCACCGTTCGCTCAAAGACCCTGAGCCGAGTCGAAGGGTCATGGCAGGCCATAACAAAAGAAAAAATTACAACCGATCGCAAACTTTACAAGATTAATTTTAAAAACAACGGTTTTTAACCGCTGTTTTTTGTTTCTCTTAATTTTGCAACTTCTAAACTTTTTAGAGCCGCTTCGTTTTGGTGATATAAAGAAAACAAAGAATTTAATCTGGCCGCGGCCATACCTGGCGCTCCAGACGACTCTTCGGTACTTTTAAACCGATCATCACTTTTGACCAAACTTTTTATCATCCAATCAGGCAAATATTCAACCTGACCCAAAAATGGAAGTTGCCGACTAAATCCATCCGGTAACAAGGCCGAAAGTTCTGAATATTCTTTTGCAATTTCAGAAAGATTGGCGGCAAGTTGATTTCCGGTTTGTTTTAAATCACCGTTTGCTCTGGCAATTTCTCTTTTTAATAAATCGGCGGCCGATAAAAAAACCACCAAACCTTCTCCAACAACCCCAGAACCGCCTCGGCGAACGTTTGGATATTGAGCAAAATATCCAGAAATAACCTGAGGAAAATCTTCTGCAAACTTAAATTGTTCCAAAATATCAACCCTTGCCTCCCCTTCCACTTCTTCCACTTCTTCCATTTCTTCGCTATCACTGGGTAAAAAATCTTTCCGTGAGAGAACCTGGGTTGGCTCTATTGCTAAAACCGGCCTTTTCTCGGCCAAATCTGAACCAGGAAAGCCCTCTCCTCTTTTTTCTCCAGACATAAAAAAATAATTATTAATCAAGACTTTTTCAAGAATAGTTTACCGTTTAAACTCCGAGTCGACAAGTTTCAAAAAAATAATAGATCGGTCAGATCTATTATTTTTTATTCTTATTTTACAGATCAACTGCAACCGCTGGTCGCACCGCAATTTAGACATTTGTAACACGAGGCATTGCGTACCATGATTGAACCGCAGGTTGGACAAGCCGGGGCGTCGGACTGATTATCGAAGGTTGAATTGAGACCGATTTTCTTTTCGGTGAATAGCGTTGGTTGTGGTTCGGCTTCGGTTTCGGAATTTGTTGATTGAGCAATGGCTGGGGCGCTGTTACCACTATTGGAAACTTCCGCATCCACCACATTCATAATACCGACAATTCTCTGCTCTTCCGGCGTCATAAATTTCATGGCCATCCAACGGAAGATGTAGTCGATAATAGATTTGGCGATTCTGATGTTTGGATTGTTGGTGTAACCGGACGGTTCGAAACGCACGTGGACAAATTTGTTGACCAAAACTTGAAGTGGCACGCCGTATTGCAAACCAATGGAAACCGAGGTGGCAAACGCATCGGCCAAACCGCTAATGACCGAACCTTCCTTAGCCATGGTCACAAACAACTCGCCAGGGTTGCCATCATCATAAAGTCCGACCGTGATAAATCCTTTGAAAGTACCAACTTGGAATTTGTGAGTAATCGCTTTACGTTCATCCGGCAGACGATGGCGCAAAGGTTTAACCGATTCAGCTCGACCGTCGCCAACCGCGGCTTCGGTTTTTTTGACGACGGCGATTTTTTTGGATTGATCTTTATCGAGCGAAGTAGTGAGTGGCTGCTGACGTTTGGAACCGTCGCGATAAACGGCCACGGCTTTGAGTCCCATTTTCCAAGCTTCGACATAAACTTTTTCGATTTCCTCCGGCGTCGCTTCGTTTGGCAAATTGACGGTTTTGGAAATGGCCCCGGACAAAAATGGTTGGACGGCTGACATCATTCTAAGGTGGCCCATGTAATTAATGGAACGTTGGCCGTTGGCTGGTTTGAAGGCGCAATCAAAAACTCCGAGATGTTCTTCCTTTAAACCCGGCGCACCTTCGATAGTATCCTTTTCTTTGATGTATTCGAGAATGCTATTTTTCTCATCGTCTGAGTACCCGAGGCGAGTCAAAGCTTCCGGAACAGTTTGGTTAATAATTTTAATCATGCCACCACCAACCAGCCATTTGTATTTAACCAAAGCAATGTCTGGCTCGACGCCGGTCGTGTCGCAATCCATAAGGAAAGCAATGGTACCGGTTGGTGCGAGCAAAGAAATTTGGGCGTTACGAAGACCAAAACGAGCCCCGCGTTCGACCACCTCTTGCCAAGATTTTTTGGCGGCCACCAATAATTCTGTCGGCACATTGGCTGTTAGCAAAACTTCCGTGGCGTCGCGATGCATGCGCATAACATCGAGAGCGGATTCGGCGTTTTCTTGATAAGCGGTGAACGGACCTCTCTTTTCAGCAATTCTGGTGGACTGGGCGTAACAAACACCGCTTTGGAGTGAAGTGATGACCGCGGCCAAATTTCGACCATCGTCAGAATCATAAGCCAAGCCGCGACTCATAAGCAGCGCTCCGAGGTTGGCGTAACCAATACCTAGTGGACGAAAAGAGTAACTGTTTTCCTCGATAGACGGCGTTGGATAACTGGAATTACCAACCGCAATTTCCATGGCCGTAATCACAATTTCGTTAGCTCTGTTAAAAGCTTCGACATCAAATTCCATTTTGCCAGCCACTTCTTTTCGGAAACGCATTAGGTTAAGCGAGGCTAAATTGCAAGCAGAATCGTCGAGAAACATGTATTCACTGCAATTATGGACAATTAAACCATTGGCCACAAAGTGATTTGTTTCGGTTTCAGTCAGGTCAAAAACCGGCAAATCGGCCACATATTCCAAAGATTCAATACCGTCTTCAAACACATCATTATATGACGACACCTCGTTATTCATTTTTCCCAACTGTTCGTTTTTTAAACTGCCGACACAAAACCCGATCTTTTCTTCAAAAACCAAACGAGACGAACGACTGATTCTTAAACTATGAAGTTGTTGCACCGGATACTCTTTGCTTCCACCTTTGCCATCGGGCAAAAATGCGGTATTTTGGCCAAAAACGCGACGATTTTTATATATTTTAGCTTTGATACCAAAAGAAAGTAATAAAAGTTGTGTCTGTTGAAGTAATTTTAAAGAAGTGCTGTCTAACGAGACATATTGAGATTTGTCACCATAATTAGCAACTGTTCCGTCGGCTGTAAAAAGACCACGCAAAATCATTGATATCGAATCTTGATCGAACAGAAAAATCTCGTCCTTGAATTGTTTTTGTTCACTGCCTTGACTTAAAACCGCCAGTCGTTTTAATTCGTCGACCACACAACGCGAACTGGTACCAAAGCGTAATGTTCCTTGCGGTTGGGTTACTTCGGTTTCTCTGGATGCCCTGGCGTCAGCGGCATTATTTTGTTTATAAGCCAAAAGATTTTTGCAAACGCGTTCGGCCACCACTTTTTCTTCTGGCGACAGCGTTACAATAGCCGTTTCTTGCTCGCCCGACAAACAACCGTCACCAATCATCAGACCTAAAAATTCAGCCAAACGCAAATCTAATTTTTCTTTGCCAAAAGAAGGCTGCCCCAGCAACACAATATCGTCATCTTTCAAATCAATTGCCGACACGTCGCCACGATTTTTGGTCAAAACTCGATGGTCGGCAGTTAGTTGCAGTTCAAAACCAGCCACGGTTCGAAGACGGTAAACCGGTTTGGTGCCCGTAGCAAAGGCTGGGGCGATTTCATGACACTGACCATCGGAGCCTAAAACCTTAGCCCGAGAATTCAAAAGAGCATCAATTCTCAAAAGCCCACCTTCGGTTGCCACCAAAGAATCTCCGGTCACACATGGATTTGACGCGTTAATGCGACCGCTTTTTTTACAAGTGTGCCATTTATTGGAAGCGGTGTCGTACTGCAAACCGGGATCGCCGCACTGCCAAGCGGCATCACAAATCTTTTTCATGATGTCTCGAGCTTTGTAGGTGATTGAGGGATTGTGAGTGATAACTTCATGAGTTACCCAATCCTTGTCATCAACCACCGCCTGCATAAAATCATCGTTAACCCGGACAGAGTTGTTGGCGTTTTGGAAAAAGATGGAGGAATAGGCGGAACCGTCGATGGAACCGTCGTAACCCGCGTCCATAAGCGCCCAGGCTTTTTTTTCTTCCTCGGCTTTGCAGGTAATAAATTCCTCAATGTCAGGATGATCGACATTTAAAACCACCATTTTGGCGGCTCGACGAGTTTTACCACCACTTTTAATAACCCCGGCGAAAGCGTCTAAACCTTTCATGAAAGAAACCGGGCCCGAAGCGCGGCCGTTTGAACCGCCAAGATATTCTTTGGAAGAACGAAGCGACGATAAGTTGGTTCCAGTCCCCGAGCCGCTTTTAAAAAGCATGCCCTCGGTGACCGTTAGATTTAAAATCGAACGCATGTCGTCTTGAACCGAGTTGATAAAACAAGCTGAACATTGCGGATGGCTGTTAACACCAACGTTAAACCAAACCGGCGAATTAAAAGCCGCCATTTGGTTGATTAAAATATGAGTGAGTTCGGCTTCAAAGGCGTCAGCGTCATCCACCGCCTGAAAATAACCATCCTTGCGACCCCAAGCAGCAATAGTTTTAGCCACCCGATCGATAAGTTGACGAACTGACAATTCGCGATCAGACTGCCCGATTTTGCCACGAAAATATTTTGAGACAACAATATTGGTGGCGGTTTGCGACCAAAAATTTGGCACTTCGACACCAGTCTGTTCAAAAACCACTTTGCCCTTTTCATTAGTAATACGAGCGTCGCGGAGTTCCCAAGGAATTTTGTCGTATGGGTGAACGCCAGCTTCGGTAAAATAACGTTTCACTTCAATTCCATGGCCATAAACCGGCTCGGTGCCATTTTTATTGGTCATTGAATCGACACGGTAAGTCATGTACTTTTTGGCCACGTGGACAAGGTTGAAATCGATCAAAGTAACGTTGATGATTTCGCGAATATCCATAGTGGTGGGCAACGAATGACCGTCGAAAGCCCGTTGCAGACGAGAGACAATTTTCTTAACCACTTTGTCAGTAATTTTTTGGTCCTTTACCCCGGCCTCGGCCATAGCCACGGCCACTGAACGTTGAATTTTTTCGATTTGAAAAGGTTCAACTATACCGCCACGTTTGGTTACCTGTTTTAAAGAGGTAACATAATTCCAGACAGCATCAGAAATACCGTCTGGAGATGACACGGAAACGACCTTGGGATCGAGGCGAAAGGAGGCGTCGGACATAAGAAAAAAAGGTTATTAAAAGACAATCCCACCGGATTATCTTTTTTTGTCCGAAATGGTCCTCCTTTCCATTTCGTAATACTTATATTTTAGGCTTTAAAAGAGGTCGTGTCAAAGACAAAGTTGTCCACAGTTTCAAGAAAAAAACGACACTTTTTTTTGGCTGAAATGGCGGGAAAAATCGGGGATTTGATTTGGGGGACTAAGGGCGGCTGGGGTGAGGGATTAAGGTTTTTTGGTTTGGGTAATTTGTTGGCTGATGATTGATTAAGTGATTATCGGAAGACAGATGATTTTTTAGATGATTAAAAAACCGCCAGCCTTTTTAATATCTCTGACGGATTTTTTATTAGACAATCTCTATTCCGAAAGTATTTTGCAGCAACTCTGTTGGCTCTCTTCTGGCTTTGTTTTCTGCCCAAGCGACTTGTCGGCCATCAGTGAAAGAAATAGCTTCGACAATAGTCTGAACCTGACTTTCATTTATTATTAAACCGGAACCAGGAATTGGGTCAATAATTTTAACGTCGTCGATATTAGCTTTAGAAAAATCTACCCCAGAAAAATCACAACCTATCATAACCGCCCCGGTCAAATCAGCTTCAGAAAAACTCGTGTAATCAGCATCACCAAAAACAATGTTATTCCACCTGGAATTAGTAAATTTGCCATGATCACCAGAAAAATTCCGAAGTCCCCCGTTACCAAAAATTACTCCTTCGGCCTGAGCCCCAATAAAATTTGCCCATTCTTCCCCACCGACCACAATCAAAGCGTCGGTAAAATCCGCACCTTTTAAATTCGAAAAAGTCCTCTCAACATTGCCATCAGCATCCTCCACTCGACGAAAAAATTGTGTACCTCGAAGATCGGAACCGCGAAAACTTACACCTTCAAAATTAAGACCAGCCAAATCAAGATCTGACAAATCACAATTCTCTAAATTTTCTCCGGCCTCACGTCTGGCTTCGACACTAGCTCTGGTTAATCTGATCTTTTTCTTTTTTTCTGAAGCCTCGGCAGGTTCTGTCAAAGCCTCGACTACGACTACTGTTGTTTCTTTGACCGGTAAAATACCCATTTCCTCAGGCGATGGCCCTCCTTCAGCTGGTGACATAAAATTTATTTTAAAGATTATTTTTTTCTAAAATGCAACCGATCTCGAGTCCACCACTATCGCCGAGTAAAACAAACCTATCGCCTTCGACAAAAATTGCTTGTTGATCGTTCAAAGCCACGATTGGTTTATTTTTCTCATGAGAAAAATTTTCCAATATTTCTCTCTCGTACTCATCATAATGCGGTGCGATGAAAAATGGAACTCGGTTTAAACCTTTTAAATCTTTTAATTCGATCTCATTTTTATCACCATCAAAACCAACACCGGCAACCTCAATTTCTGGACACATAACAATACTACCAGCGCTTGAGCCGACGTACAATTTATTTTTTTCCATTGAATCGAGCAAAGCTTGGGCAACACCGGTTTTTCTTAACCTATCTAAAATGTAAAAAGTGTTGCCACCACAGACATAAAAAATTCCGTAATCCGAGAGCCGGCCAGTCAGATCGATATCTTCAGAAAGATTTATAAAATCGCATTTTAAACCGAGTTCGTCGAAAATTTGTTCATGTTTTAATCGCCATTCCGGCGTCCTGGAATCACCGGCCGTAAACAAAATAACTACTTTAGTATTTTCAAGTTTAAGGGCCTCGGCCTTAAAACGATCTTTGATTTTTTTATTCGTTAGACCGGCTGAGGTTAGGAAGAGGTTCATAGAAATTTCATCGGTGTCACGAGGCGAGACCCCTATCTGGCTCGGGATGACAGATTGAGGGATTAAAACGGCATGGTCAAATTAATCGATGGTTTGCTCAATTGTCGCAACTTAAAATCCACCGGAATTGCTTTGCGTTCCCCGGCCCTATCCTGATAAGCCAAAGCGCCATATTTCAAACCGTACTCATAAACCGCTTTGGTAATTCGAACATCATCGAGACAATATTGCTTAACTTTTTCCTTCTCGCCTTTTTTCCACCACTCAATCGCTTGCAAACCATGGCCGGTTTTTCCATAACCAACCGTCGCCTCGGCCACATGATCGAGTTTCAGTCGAAAACCCAAGGCCTTGCGAATCTCCTCAAGAATATCCAGATTGGGAAAAGTTAAAAAATCTCCTGGATAATAATTATTCATGATTGGCAAATCAAAACCCTTGCTATTGTAACCGATCAAACGATCAGCCTGCTCGAGTCGTGGCCAAAGTTCACCAAATTCGTGTTCCTCGTAAGCTCGATATTCATCATTTTCGTAAAAATAAACCCCGATGACCGAAATTTTAAATTCCGAACGGTCACGACTGTTAATATCGTCAAAAGTATTTTTAGTTTCAATGTCGAAAACGACTTCTTTACTCATAGGATGTTGGATTAAGGGGGCGGAAGGGGTTTAAGGGGTTGGAGAGAAGTTTTTAGGTTGGATTGGAAGGTAAAAAATGATTCTCCCTCCTTCGCATGCCGCATGCGAGGGAGGGTTGGGGTGGGGGAAGTAACGCGACGAGACTCCTCTCTGACTCGGAATGACGGGTAAAAAAATTTTTTTAATTTTTTTTAATTACGGAATCCGATACAAATACAACGTCTCACCATCGATCACGCTGGTTTTTTCCAGCGTCAGGGTTGGGAAACGAAAGGTGCGGGAAATTACCCTGGTGCCGGACGGGTAATATTTTTTTAGCAACGGTTCGAGTTTTATTTGCACTTCCGGAAAAAGATAAGTGGCCACCACGTCAGCCTTTGGTAATTCGGCCTTAAAAAAGTTTCCGCCGCGGAGTTCGATCTTATCGGAAAGTTTAGCTAAACGAATCCGAAAATTTCCCCAGGAACGAATGGCTGGGTCGAGTTCGTAACCAATGCAGTGTCCGGCCTGAAAATCTTTGACGGCCGTCAAAAGCAAAGCACCATCGCCGCAACCGAGATCGATAACCGTTTCGCCCGGCTGTAAATCAGCCAACTCAAACATTTTTCGACCAATCTTTGGTCTGGTGGGCACCCAAGGCACTTTGCTCAAAAAAATTGTCGAAAACATGTTGGAAACCATAAACAAAGAAAAAACCAACAAAGCAACTTCCAATAAAATTACGAGAATAATTACAATCCAATAAAAAAAGCCCATAAAATAAAATTACTTAAATAAAACCTTAGCTGCTTGCCAAAGCTCAGCTCGACCGGCCAACTTTTCAAGGTACCACCATTCAGCCCCCCATAAGTAAGCTTTGGAAAAACCGGTTTCAGCCGCAAAATTAATATTAGTTTGTAAATCGTCAGCTGTAAAAGCCACTGCTCGTTCTTCACCGGTCAGCTCGTCGAAAGATTTGGTAAACCAAGGCTCGGCTTGCAACTCGGAAATAACCACTTCCTCTTTAAGAAAAGGCCTCATAAGCCAAGCTCGAAAACGATAAACGAACGGTGTCAGGGGATAAGGCACAAAACCAAAAGCCGGATTATAACTCAACCGATACATAGAGATACCTAAAACATCAGCTGAACAAGCAGTTGAAAACCAGGGATCCAGTTCACCACTAACCGTTAACATTATTGATCTATCGTCAAGCGAACGAACCAAGGAAATTTCTTCTTTTAAAAGATTTTGACTTGGGGCCGGACAAATACCAAAAGGAAAAAAAGGCTCATTTTCTATCTGCCAACGTTCAACGGTCGGATTATCTTTATAACGCTCGACCACGGTTTTTTCCATTTCCAATACAGCTTCATCAGCCTTTGAACCAACCAAACCTGCTGCCCAATTGGGAATAAAGCACTCTGGCCAACGCGGAACCTTTCGGCCAATAACCAAGGTCAGCTTGGCATCATGACGAGCCGCCTCAGTCACAATAAAATCCAACATTTGCCAATCAAATTCGCCGCGAGCCGGTTCAATCTCCGACCAATAAATTGGCACGCGAAAATCTTTGATTTGCAAATCTTCAAGTAAAGCCAAAAAAGTCTCGCGCGGATCAAGACCAAGATTATAAGAATAAGCGGTACTAAAAGTAACACCAAGTTTGAGCGGTTCAGATTTTGTCGACCAATTTTTCCACCAAAAAATCGCCCCGGCCAGGGCAAACAATAAAACCACTAAAATTATTAACTTTCGCCACCTTAAAACCATAATCCAATTTCGTAGTTTCGTAGCCCTTTCGCTGTTTCGTAACCCCCATTATATTTCTTCCTTCTTTTCACGCAAAAAGGCCAACCAACCTTCGATCAATTTAATAGCCGCTTTAAACGGCGCTTCGATTATAAAATCACAGAAGAACAGCAAAATATTAACTCGCGGCGCCCGCAGACTAAGCCAGCGACCGGCCCGCACGATTGGTAAAAAGAAAATATCAAACAAGGCACTGCTTAGACCGCCGGAACCCTCAAACATAACTAAGTCGCGTCGGCTGCCCCGAATTTTGAAACCAAAGAAAGTCACGAGTGACAAGAAGAATAAAAAGAAGAAAATTGAGACTTCGTTAAAACCAAAAGAATTTAGAACAGAATAAACCACACCAATAATTAACAGGAAAGCTAAAACATACAAAATATCAAACATGGTTCGCATACTCCTTTTAACCAAACGTTTTTGAGCAAACTTAAGCGGCTTAGCTGGTTCTAAACCAAGGACTGATTTTAATTCCAAATACAAGGCCTCGGTATTTTTCTTTTCCGGAATATTCACGGTGGTACCAATGATAATTAGCAAAAACGGATGGAACAAAATATTGGTTAAAAGTGGCGTCCAGCCTTCTTCCTTAGCGATCAATCGATCATAAGGCAACTCGATCAAAAGTGCCAAAATTGATTTTGTCAGCAAAAGGAAAAAAACCGCCCGGACAATACTGCGACGAACCCGGTTACGAAAATTGTCATAACGTTTGGCGGCCGCTTCGGCGACCACGGCATGAAATCTTTTTTCATCGAGCAGAATATTATCAAATTCGTCCGAATACTTTTCGGCCACATCGCGCAAAACCGAAAAAGCCACAGAGCGATGACGAACAAAACGAAACAGACGCTCACCGGCCGGATGCATTAATTGTTTTTCAACCGTATCAACAACCTGCGACAATCGAGAGGCCACCTGTTCGACAAGCTCGGGAGTTGGTCGCTTGGACCAATCGAGAAAATAAAGAGAAAAAATTCGATAACGCAGCGTGGCTTGGTTGGATTTCAAAACCGCACGATGAACAGCCACATAAAGTTGCAGTTCCTGATCTTCCGGTTTAATAACCGAGGTGGCCCATTCCAAACGACTTTTTAAATTTTGATAAGTCAAACCAGCCAAAGATTCTTCAACCAACGGCGGTGAAAGTTTATATTCAATTTCGGTCGACAAAATATCGAGCAACCATAAATTAAGATTATTACGCTCTCGCCCGCTGTCCTCGGCCTGAGCAAACACCGGCTGATACTTTCGCAAAATGGCGGTTATTTCTTCCAGCGTCTTGGTCGGTACCGAATTATTGGGAAAATAACGGGCCCAAATAAGTTCGTGCATTAAATCAAAAGCCAACGAGGCCATGTCTTCCTCGCCAAAACGACGTTTTAAAATCCGACGAATGGCATTGCGACGCAACAAATGTTCTTCATCATACTCCAAAGCATTACGAACATTTTCGTAAACACTGGCCGCCGCCGAAACCGTTTCGCTGACCGTAATAACCTCACCGGCAAATTTTTTATCTTTGGCCGCCCGGCTTTCTTGAACCGTGGTCAAAAAAGCTCGTAAATATATGTCTTCCATAACGGGAATAATTGTAACGCTTTTTTGGAAAAAGAGGAAGGTCGACTTGACACAAAGCAAATTTTATAATAAGGTTTCATGTCCTTTCCCTTATTCCAATCCAGGAGGTATATAGTGGAAGAAATCATCATCAAGGCTCTTTTGATAATCGGACCCATAAGTTGTGTTCACGTATCGGAAACTCTAAAAATATTCAACAAAAATACAAAACGATTCCGTTAATTTAAAACCGAACCATGATTGATGAGATAAGGACACTTAAAT
>JAGVPA010000089.1 GCA_020052445.1 bacterium | reverse complement strand
TGTCAAAGCTAAACGGTTGAAAGCTGGCTGGGATAACAATTATTTGCTAAAAGTTTTGGAAAGTTGATGCGTTTGCCCTGACGACGACGGTCAGTTGAACTTTCGTGATAACCTTGGCCTCCACGGTCACGGGGGGGGGTGGACATACGATTATGGTCTAACATATTTTTAAACAAAGAATAGGACGATGACATTTCCTGAGAGATCGGCGTATTCGACTGTATACGCTGTTGGACGAAGAAGATAGAGAGCCATTAAAAAAGGCAAGGCGGGAATTTCTCCAGTGACACGGAGAGTAATAGCTGGAGTTAAATCTGATACTAATGTTTTAAGAAATAATTTTGTTCTGACAATTAAATCATCGTGTTCTTTGGTGCGACTCCAAACGGATTTCAAATCAATGGTTTGTTGTGACATCGGAGCGGCAACATCCTGGACTGAAACTATTTTATTTTTTAATTTTTCAAGTTCTTCCCAGACAGTTTTATCAATCTCTTCTGGCGACATCAAATCTCGTGTCTCATGATCGAAAAGTAAAACTAATCTTCCCTCATCGAGTCGTAACAAAGCTTGAGTGGCAACATCATATGAAGTAGCAAAAGCCAAAGCTAGTGGTAGCACCGGTGTTTCAGTTTGAAAAATGGCTGGGTCGCCTTGGGTTTGCAGTACGACTTGCGTACGAAAATCTTTTATCGACTGTTGGTCGTTTGGATTGAGCACGGGAGGCGAGACAAGAGCGTACTCTGCCATCACCATTGAATCTAAAATATTTGGCATAAAAAATAGCGAATTATTTTGTTTTTATTATAGCAGTATTTTGGCAAATTACGAATTTTAAAAATAAAACTCCCTAGTCTAGACACCCCCACCCAACGCGCCATAAATGTTGGTATATGAACAAACCACAAGAACTAACGATCCAACTGGAGATAATCGAGCTTTCCAAGGAGTCTGAAGGCAACCCAAAGGCGATTTCAAGGGAATCGATGGTTTCATAGAAAGCAAAAAAGAACCGTAAAGTGGCCGACTGTGTCCCTCGAAGCCCGGCGAAGTGGGATCGGCCACTTTACGGTTCTTTTTTTACTTTTTCCTCTTTATAACTCTCAAAACCGCTCGTTCAATATATTTCGCCGTCAATCCATATTTTTCCATGAGTTCCTGGGGCTGGCCAGATTCGCCAAAAGTATCCTTAACGCCAATAAATTCCATTGGTACCGGATAATTTTCAGCCAGGAGTTCGGCCACCGCGCTGCCGAGTCCGCCGGCTACCATGTGTTCTTCGGCCGTGACGACGGCTCCGGTTTGTTTGGCGGCTGCGATGATGGTTTTGGTATCGAGCGGTTTGATGGTATGACAATTGATAACTCGAATGTTGAGTTTATTTTTTTTACTGAGATTTTCGGCCGCCTTCAACGCCTCGTAAACAATTGGTCCGGCAGCAATAATTGTCGCGTCTTTACCCGGTCGGAAAATTTCGGCTATTCCGACTTTGAATGAGGTGTTTGGTTTGGTAAAGATTGGTGAAGCTTCGCGTGAAAGGCGAAGGTAAACCGGACCAACAATTTTGGCGGCCGCGAGGGTGGCTTTTTTGGCCTCGATGGCATCGCAGGGTACAAGGACGGTCATGCCAGGTAAAACTCGAGTAAGTGCAATGTCTTCGAGTCCTTGATGACTCGCTCCGTCAGCCCCAACATTCAAACCGGCGTGTGAACCAATAATTTTGACATTGGATTTTTGCAGGGCGATGCAGGTGCGAATTTGTTCCCAGTTTCGACCGGGTGAGAAAACTGCGTAACTTGTAATGAAGGGAATTTTTCCGCCGAGTGACAGACCGGCGGCGATCGAGGCCATCGACTGTTCAGAAACTCCGAGCTGGACGAAACGTTCGGGAAATTTGTTTTTGAACGGTAGACACCTGGTTGATTCCGTAAGATCGGCCGAGAGGGCGACAATTTTTTTATTCTTTTTTCCAGCTTCAAGCAAACCCTCGCCAAAACCATCGCGAGTGGCGGCAAATTTTAAACGAGGTTTTTCTTTCAGATAGAAAGGCATATTTGGTGAAGGGGGACTAAGGGGACGAAAAAGGCGAGGGAAAAAATTTAATCTCCCTCCCTCACCGCCACGGTGGGGGAGGGCTGGGGAGAGGGCCGATTTTTTTTTTATCCTGACGGCGTTTGAGGACTTTTTTGATCAGTTTTACGATGAGCCAAATTATGAGAACGATTGGCAGAATAACTCCGCCGCCGAGAATAACCAACCAGATGATGGTTATAACCAAACCTTGTAAAACAGACACCAAGGCCTGAGCCGCTTCCTTGATTGATGACCACGGGCGGAATTCTTTGGAAGGAATTTTGAGATCTGATTCTTCAGAAAGGGAAACGCTGATGGTGGAATAACCGGTTTGGTTTTCCAAATATTTAATGCGACCTTGGAGGCTCTCAATTTCTCCACGTACTTGGCCAAGGTAAGATTGAACATTAAGGATGTCGTCGACGGTTACAGCTTTTTTTAAAATGTTCAGATATTCGGTTTCTTGAGCCTGAGCATTACGAAGTTGAGATTCGAGGTCGGTGTATTCTTCGGTCACATCTTGACCGTTAGCTGATTCTGTATCGACAGTGACCGCGAATTTTTTAACTTCGACCAGGGTATTCTCGAATTCGCTAGCTGGAATTCGAATGGTGATGTCACCAAACTTTGTGCCATCTTCGCGTTCGGAAACTGAAGAATCTTGGGTATAACCACCTTTACCAGTGGCCAGAGCGACGATTTTGGAAACAGTTTCATCGACGGCGTCGACCGTGATATCGAGATAACCGGTTTTGATAATTTTTTGATCGACTTCGGCAGCTGTGCTGCCGGCGGTTTCCAGCGCATTAAACATTATTTTACTGGAAGACGGCGCACTGAAAGACGCCGAACTGTCCATCATTTCCTGTGCCTCCCCAGACGAACGGCTTGAATATATACCAGCCGATCCAACCGTGGCTTCACTTGAGGTGGTTAATTGGTCGATTGATAGCCAAAGTAAAATGGCAATAAAAAGGACGACGGGTATAAGGATGATAGCCCCAATCACTGAGGCAATGATGATTTTAGTTTTTTTGGTCATATGATTTTTTTGGGTTACGAATCACTTTAATCATCTGTCATTCTGAACCCTTGTGAAGAATCTCGCCTCGTGATGTTGGTTTAAGATCACGCGGCGAGATCCCTCTCTGGCTCGGGATGACAGGCTGGTTTTTGTGAATCGTAACTTTTAGTTACTCATGTTCACTTTTAATTTTTCCTTTTAAAGTTCTTAATTCGTTCAAGGCTAACTTAGCTTCCAGACCAACCGGTGTCTTGCCATGCCATTCGAATTTGTTTTCCATAAAGTCGACGCCGCGGCCGGGAATGGTGTAGGCAATAATGATGGTTGGTTGCTCGGTAATTTCCTGAGCTCGCTCGATGGCGTTTACAAAATCACGGATATCGTTGCCGGCGCATTCCTCGACATGAAAATTAAAGGCTCGGAATTTTTTAGCCAGCGGTTCGAGTGGCATGACATCCTCGGTTCGGCCCTCGATTTGAATATTATTTCGGTCGACGATAAAAGTGCAATTGTTGAGTTTGTATTTGGCCGCAAAGAGCAAAGCTTCCCAAGTCTGGCCTTCCTGCAACTCACCATCGGAAAGAATGCAATAAACTCGCCATGGTGCCTTGTCTATTTTTGCAGCATAAGCCAAACCGGCAGCTTGTGACGTGCCTTCACCAAGTGGACCGGAAGTGGTTTCGAGACCAGCGAGTCGGTGTGGTTCGGGATGGCCTTGAAGTGGGGAATCGAGTTTTCGAAGAGTTGCGAGTTTCGTTTTGGAAAAATAACCGGCTTCGGCCATGGCCGCGTAGCGAGCTGGGCAGACGTGGCCGTTTGAGAGAATAAGACGGTCACGACCGGACCAGTTAGGATTTTTTGGTTTGTGGTTTAAAATGTGAAAATAAAAAGCCGTAAAAATATCAGTCAGCCCTAATGAACCAGCTGAATGGCCGGAACTGGCAGTAATCAGCATTTTAATAATATCTTCACGGATAACCGCGGCCCGTTCTTCGAGTTTTTTTAATTTATCATCATGGAGTGGGTGCATAGCCCCTATATTTTATCAGATTTTTGGTAAGTGTGCGAGGCGGCGGCGTAGACGCAGCAGGTTTTTTATTAAATCTTGTCCAGTCTTAAAAATTCGCACACTGCTTTTTCTTTGCTCGCAGTTTTTTTCAGCCCAACAAACCGGCAGTTCGGCAATTTTATAACCGAAGTGTTTGGTCAAAGCGATGATCTCGGTGTCAAAAGACATTTGATTGGAAAGAATCAGCGGTTTAATTTTTAACCAAGTTTCATGTCGAAGACCCTTGAAACCGCACTGAAAATCAGAGAATGGTAGACTTAAAATTAAACGAGCTAGATGGTTGTAAACAATCGACAAAAGATTTCTTTTTAAGGTTCTTTTGGTTTGAGAATTTTTGTGATAGCGAGTACCAATTACCAAATCATTTTCTTTGAGTTTTTCGATTAACTCGGGGAGATGTTTTAAATCAGTGGCCAAATCGGCGTCCATGAAAATTAAATAATCAGCCGGAAAAGAATTCCAGCCTTTTTTTATTGCCAACCATTTACTGGCTTGGGACAGAGAAAAAGTTGAGAGGTTTTTTTCTTGCCCACAGAGTCGACGAGCGATTTCCGACGTCTTATCTCGCGAACCGTTTTCGGCGATGATGATTTGCCAATCTTTTTGGTCGAAATTTGGAAATAAAAAATTTAAAGTTTCTCGAATATTTTTTTCAAGAACCGCTTCTTCGTTGTGAGCTGGGATAACTAAGGTAATTTTCATAAGTTAGATTGAGCTAACTCTGGTGTGGCAAAAACTTTGAGCCATTGATTATGGGCAACTTCTTTAAACAATCCCGACTGTACCAAATTGTTTATTAAATCTTCAGCTTGAGCCATGCGTAAATCAACTATGACTACTCGAGCTTTAAAAAAGGTTTTAATTTGCGAAACGTCCGGATCTCGACCGTCGGAAAGTTTCAAATATAAATCGGTCGCTTCAGGATCAAAATCATACATAAGAGTCGGATCCAAACCAACCAAATAATAATGAGTATCGTCTAGATACCAAAGGACGCAGGAATAGTCCCAAGTATTGTGGAAAATTACTTCTTTGGCCGGGACGTGTTCTTTTAGCCAATCGGTGGCCGTTGAATATTGGGCAACTTGATAATAATCATTTTCGCCCGTGACATATTTTAAGCCCATGGCTGAGAAAGAGAAGGTAGATAAAAGTAACAGGATGGTAAAGCTTATTTTAGCCAGACGCGATTTAATAAAAATTGGCCAAAGTTCTTTTTTGAGAAAAGGTGTGATATTTTTTGCCAGAAGTCCGGTAGCTAGAGCTAAAAACGGTACTAGATATTCGACATAACGATTGGATTTCAAGGTTAAAAGAGTGTAACCGCCAGCCAGGAAAATTGATAAAAAAAGTTGATAGATATATTTTTTGTCTTCGGCATATTTGGAGACTAGAAGGCCAGGCAAAAAAAGAGCGAAGGAAAAAATAAAAACAATGAGCAACGGCAGAGCGGCCAATATTAAATCGTGGGGCAGGGTTGGAAACCATTCTCGGCCGACCGGGAGGATTGATTGATAATTAATTAAACCGATTTTTACGATGCTAAAAAAACTGTAAAAAATGTTATTGGGAAAATAAGGGTTGATAATTAAACCGGCGATGGTTCCGGAGATTAAAACGCCGACGGTTTGGTAATTGGTTTGCCAAGTTTGTTTTAAGATTTTTTTGAGGCCGATTTTTTGATTTAAGGTTTCGGTGACAATTTGAGCTAATAAAATTGCCGCCAATGATAAGTAGATAACCGGCCAGCCGTAATAAAGCCAGGTGAAAAAAAGTGAGGTGAAGAACAGAACGGTTTTGCGACGCTCGCTAATTGCCCAGGTGCCGAGTAAAAGAATGGCTATCGAAAGAGCCGGGGCGCGCGGCAAAGACATTCGCAACAAGAAACCTTGTGATAAAGCAGTAACCAAAACTATTAAAGCCGGCCAAGGAACTTTTAGATAACGTAAAAAGCGATAAATGGCAAAAAAAGCCAATAAACCAAAAACAAAAGCCGAAATTTTCATGCCGACCAGCGGATCAAAAAAAGTGACAAATGGGACAAGAAGTAGATGATAAAAAAGATGGGAGTCGACAAAAGAGTCTTGGAGCGATGTCCACTGAAACCAAGGGAAAGTTTGAATGAAACCTTGATTTCGAATTGTTACCGCCAGTTTGGCGTGATAAAAAGAATCGGGATCGGGAAAGTTTGGTCGAGTCTCGATGATAACCAAAAGAGTAATAATTAAAGCAAAGACGGCCAGAGTAAAAATTTTTTCCCATTGGATTTTCATAGCCTTAACAGTTTAACGTAAAAAAGAAAAATAAAAAACCGTGG
>JAGVPA010000066.1 GCA_020052445.1 bacterium | reverse complement strand
TAACGCTGTCGTCAACGCATCGGTCGAATTTTGGATTAGTTCATTTGTTGCAGTGTCGGTTGCTTCGAAAGCTGTTGGATTAGTTAGAGTGATAAACTTTCCAATGTCACCAGTTACTGGAACCACAGCCACATCAAACCAGGCTAAGGTGGTTTTTATGTCTTTTGAAAGTGTCGAAATTTTCCAACTGACTTGTCTCGTTGTTTCATTAAAAGAAACTGAACCGTTATCGGCCCGCACATTATTGACCCAGGCAATATTGGTTGGCAGAGACATGGTTGCCGAGCTGCTGCTTAGGTCATGTAGAGAGTTCGAAATTGTCCAGAAGACGCGATAGGTTGTGGTTTCATCAACTTTTGGCGGTAGGGAACCGGAACCGACCGGGGCGCCATCCTCGTCATAATATCGAGCTTCGGCCGTCAGTTTTCCGTCGGAGTTTATTTTGATGATGAATGGTGTGGTGGAGATAGTTCGTGAGGTGACTGAGGAACCAATTTTTCCGATTGTGGCTTTTATTTGCAGAGTGAAGGAATCGGCGACTATAGTCGGATCAATCGAACTTGCTAAAACCAAGGTTGAATCGATGGTGCCAGTGGCCGCAGTGGCGAGCGATGAGAGAGCGGTGATTTTTGCGTCGTTCCAGGTGATGATGTTTTCTTTTTTGACGCCACCAGCCAAGTCGGAAGTTTCGAGATTAAACGGCAGTGATTTGCCACCAGGATTTATTTCCAAAGCAAACGAAACATCCTCCATAGTTTCCTGACCCTGATTGGTATAGTTGATAGAAAGTCGCAGACGATTACCGAGATCAATGGTTTGATCTTTATCCGATCCGTTAGCAATCAAGGTAAATGAAAGTTCGCTACCCATGACCTTGGTTTCAGTTTTGGTTTCGGTTTGTTTGATAAAAGTTTTTTCGGCGTTCAAGAAACCCGTCTCAAAAACCATGGGAATAATTCCGGAGGCTGAGCCGGTGAATGAACCGGTAAGACTGATGGTTTGTTCAGCACCGGTTTCGAGGGCCGGAATATCCCAATAAATCGAACCTGTTTCCGAGACAGCTGGTTCTGACGAAGCAACAGTGAAGGAAGTTGGCAGGATAACCCGAACCCGAAGATTTTCGGTTTTTTCTGTGCCGTTGTTTTTGATTTTTGTCGAATAAGTTATTGGATCTCCAACGACAGTTTCGGCCGGTCCGGTTGTTTCCTCCGAGAGAACGGATTTATCAACGGTCATTGTCAGGCCAGCGATATCTTGAAAATCAGAACTGAAATTAGCCGGACGGTAAATGAAAACCGCTTGGACTTTTTCTGAGCCCGGAACCAATGAACGAAAAGTTCCGCAAATATCCACCGCACCATCGGAACCGGCGCCGAGTGGCGATATTGTCCAATTAAGGTTTTCGGTGGCTGCTGGTTTAGCTTCCTTTAAAACGAAAGTTTCTGGTAGATTGAGTGACATGGCCAAGGAGGCAATTGGTACTCGTCCAATATTTTCGTATCTGACCTTAAAGCAAATAGCTGAACCGGAAGTAATGGCTTCCGGACCCTCGATGCTTACTTTGAGTGGTTGGCTTGGTGACGAAATTCCTGACTGCCACCAAATAAAGCCGCCCCAGGAAACCAAAGCCAACAAAAAAAGCACGCCCACTAAACGAAGTAGAAAAGAAGTCAGTTTGGAACCACGGCGGCGCTCGATTTTGGTCATGTCGAGATTCTCATCGTCGCCGTAAATGGTTTTTAAACTGGCTTCCAGTTCTTTGTTTTCATTTTTGGTCGGTCTTTTTATTCGCAAAGACAGGGACATAGGTGGTTTGTGAAGTGAACCCTTCGACTCCGAGGCATCGCTCAGGATCTCGACCTCTCGATCGGGCTCGAGGTCTTCGAGGGGACGAGGAATTACTTGGAAAACAAAATGCTGGTGAATGAATCTGAAGAATTATCGAAAGTTGCAGTGTTTTTATTGTCTGAAGACCAGAGGGTTTTGAAGTCTGGGGCCGAGATGGTGACATTGGTTTCGCGATTTAAAATTCCGGATTGTTTTTGGACGAGCAGCGAATAAGTTTCGCCATTATTTAAACCAACTTTGTTTTTTACGGTTTGTAAAAGCCCAACGTCGGTAGAAATTTCGAAAGGTAATTCGTAAGTGAAAGTGACGGTCGAAGTTTCTCCGGGTTTGGTTTGCACCCAATTGCCAAAAACCGTTTTGCCCGATTCTTCGCTGATAATTGTGCTCGTGGTTGGATCAACGACAGCGTTTTCTTCATTGAAAAGAACATCGGAATCTTGAGTCCAATCAGCATCTGGTGCTTCGAAAAGTGAAATGTCAGGAATGGTAAAACCTGAGGCGGAAATAAGTTTGCTGCCTTGCGGGACGTAGATACGCAGGAAATCGACGTTGTTAACGCCGGTAAACATGGCCCCATTTATGCCGTTATGAGTTCTGGTGATGGTGAGTTTGTTGAGAATTTTTCCATCAGCTTGGACAGAAACCTCCAGATTAACTTTTTCATCAATAACCAAATCGGTTTTTCCGCCACCCAAATTGGCATCGACGATCATTAAATAATCATGATCAGTTTGTTTAACTTCGCCGGTCCAACTAAATTCACGAGCGACTTTTTGAATGTCTTCATTGGGGAAATAAAGTTGAATGTCTTTTTGCGACAAACCTTTTTGGGCGGTGTCGAGAATTTGTAAAAGTGAAGCCGTGTCCAAATCTTTAACTCGAGCCAAAAGTTTTTCGGTCAGGTCGCCAATGAAAGCTTTTGGCGCGGCTTCCTGACGTTCGCTATTCGGATCTTGATAGGCAGCATAATCGTATTCCACAATTTTTTGCGTTTCAAACAAAAAGTTTTCCGAATCAATTGTTCGGTCGTATTCGTCCATTTCGACTGGTCCGAGGAGTGATAAAAGGGAAGTGATGAAAGTGGCATTGACCGCGACCACACCGTCGATGGTTGGACCGCCGGCACTATTGTAAAAATCTAAGGCTTGGCGAGCCGAAGTTGGGAAGTCAGGAAACCAGTTAGAATCTTGAAATTCCCAGCGAGCCGAAAGGAGTTGGAGTGGTAACGGGGCCACGATATTTTCTTTTAATGAACCTTGAAGGTCATAACTGCCACCTTCGGGCACATCAAGATTTGTAATGTCGCCATGAGAAACATCGAGAACGGCAAAACTGCCCAGGAAACCGCCGGTTGGTCGAATCTCTGTGTTGTTTTGGAAAAGCAGCAGGTAACGTTTTTTGCCTTCGGCCCCAAGGAGTGTGGCCAAGGTGTCAGAAAATTCTGTGCCGTTTTGGATTGAGGTTAAAAAGTTTGGTAATAAATTTTGCAGTTCGGAAAAGTTGGTTTGATATTCAGCTGGTAAAACTGCCGGGTCGACTTTTTTCAGATGGTTATTGGCTTTTTCCAGAAGAGGCAAGGCTGATTTAAAAGTTTCGGCCAAAATAGCCAGTTTGCCTGTGGTGTCTAAGCCATCGGTTTGAATGGCTAAAAGCCCTTGGCTGATTTTTTCGCCAGCTTCAGATAGTTCTTCACCAGCCGAGATTAAGTTGGTTCCGGATTTATAAGTTGAACCGGTTGAGGGCAGAATTGAAAGTAAAAGTGAGGTTGTAGAATTGAAACTTTCGACAGTCGACTTTGCCGCGCTAAAATCTTTTCTGGCCGCTTCAAATGAGGCGGCGGCCGAAGCGGAGTTTGTGGTCATGAGTGAGACGGCCTGGTTTAGTTTGGAAACAGCTGTGGCGCCGGTTTGGCTTAAGCTATTTTTAGCTCCGCGCAAGTCGTTGATGGTTTCCATGGCATGGAGGGGTAGAACAAAAGCAAAAGACACCAAAACAAAAGCTGCCAAAGCGCGATGCCAACCAGTTGGCATTTCGAATGAACCGATATGAATCGGTATGGAAAAATTTTTAAGACGAGAAAATGAATTTTTAAATGGAGCAAAAAGACCGGCCAGGTGTTTTGACCAATCGATTTTTGGTCGGGTAGTGGTTTGTTTTGGAGTTTCGGAATTTGAACGAACCACTTCGTCCCAAGTCAAAATTTCTGATTCTTCGTTTGAGTCATCTTCCATTTCCGGTAAATCGAAAGGTAAAATTAAACTTTTTTCCGGTAGTGGGGCGATGGTGTTGAGATCAAAATTTTCAGTTAAAGGTTCGGAAATCTTGGTTTTGTTTTTAAAATTTTTCAAAGCCAGATGGATGGCACCAAACGATGGCAAAAGTGGGGCAATGGATGGAGTTGGAGTTTTGAAACCTGACGGCGTCAGTTCATTTTCTAAAAGTTGTTGTTCTAGATCGTGGTGTGAAATAAAATCTTCCTTGGTTTCGGTTAAAGATTTTAATTCGTTTTCTTGAACGGCAAAATTGAGTTGGACTAAAGGTAATTCTTCGACGGTTTCCAGTTTTTTTTGGGCGAAGGAAACGATAAAGGGAGAAAGTTCGGTCGCTTCATTTAATTTAATGCTTGGCTTGTTGGTTTTTAACTTGGAGAAATTAAGTAAACTAACCGGCACGCCTTCGTCAAAAGTTTTACTGATTTTTGGTGCCCGAAAACGCAAAATCAACGGCTTTTTGGTCGTGAGTTTCTTGTTGATTTTTGTTTTACGTTTTGCCTCCATAACCTTTGAATCGTTTTAAAAATTTCACCCCCATAACGCCCTTTAACGCCTTAATGCCCAGGGCAAACGCACCAACTCTCTAGGCAATCGCGCTTAAATTCTCAATGTTTTTAACATAAAATATTTTTTCGCATCAAAAAAAAGCATTTTTTGT
>JAGVPA010000051.1 GCA_020052445.1 bacterium | reverse complement strand
AGGCTTTGAGGTTAAAAAAATACGACTGTGAGTAAAATTGGAGCGATGAGTAATTAGAATTCCGTTTGTAATTAACAAACTAAAATAGCCCCTTATAGGGGCTTTCACGAAACTACCGGCTCTGCCGGTAGAGGATCATTTTTGAAGATTAAAAAAATAAGCTCCGGCGGTGTGAATGGGATAGAGGGTCCTACTCAACCGTTGGAGCTTTTAGAATTTCGGAAGCGATGAGACGACCGATTCCTTCGTCGGTGATCTCGACGACATAACGAACTATGTCAGCGAAGTCGAGTACGGTAGTTGTAGCTGGATCGAGAACGGCCAGTTCGGCCAGAACTTGATGACAGCCGACCAGAACGGCCGAATTATTTTTTCCAGGGAGATTTTCGGCGATTCGGATTAAGGTGGCTGTTAATATTTGGCGCATCTGTTTGGCTGGCGCCCAATTATCGAGCCAGACTTGAACGGTGGCCGTGTCGCCGATCCTTTGTTCGACAATCACATATTCATCTAGCGCCGCCTCGAAATTTTCTCCCAGCCAGTCATACCAAAAGTCCTGACTAGTGACCGGCTCAATATTATCTTGATTGATGACCTGGAGAGCTGCTTCGACCGCCTGTCCGGTTCGTTTTTTAGGACTGCAAAAAGCCGCAGTGAATTTAATGCGGTTGAGATGTAAACGAGCGGCACCTTCAACTTGGCGGCAGCCACGTTCGGTTAAATCATCATCATTTTTTTTGCCATGGCGCATGATAAAGAACTCAACTAGTCGCATGAGATTCTCCGTTTTTTTTGGTAAAGGATTCGGTACTACTGGCAGATTAGCAAGGCTCAAAAACCAGGTCAAGACAGCTTGATTAGTAGACTAGTCAATATGCTTGACTTTTTTGTTTTGTGATGATATTTTTGCCCAGTAATTTAAAAATATAATATGATTTCCTTAAATTTAAAAAACATCACCGAGAAAACTGGCAAAAATCTTTCAGAAATTGCTCGGGAAATTGGGGTTAATCGAAATACAATTCAGTCTTTTGCTTCGGGCAAGGCTGGGGGTATTCGTTTTTCAACCTTGGAAAAACTGATGAAAACTTTTGGTCTGTCATTAAACGATTTGTTGGTTTCTCAAATCGAAGAAAAAAAGCCTCAGGATATTTTACCCAAACATATTTATCGTCAGGAAGCGGAGGCTGTACCCTTTACGCTTATTTTCCCTGTCCAATGGGCGGCCCAGGTACCATCACCAGACGGTCGGTGGCCGAGTTTTTTTGGCAATATTCATTTTTATAGTCGTGATCAGTATTCAGAAGCTTTTTTAGATGAAGCAAATATGCGAGCTTCGGCTTCGGGGATGCTTAAACTTTTAAGTAAGCCGGTCGAGTTTGATACAGTGTGGCAAAAATTTTTAAAGGGTAGTAAACAACTTGAAGAAATATATTATAGATTATTTGATTTTAATCCTCAGACTTTAAGTACGGTTCAAATAATTTCTTTGCACAAAGAAATTTCTCAAGCTTATGAAATTTTTTGGCGATCAAGTATTTTTATTGACGCTTTTGATATTGGAATTGACCAAGAAGAAATTAATATTTTAATTAAAAAATATAATTTAACCAAAGAAGATTCCGAAGTTTTAACTACACCAACCGAAAAGATTTTTTCTCAGGAAAAATTATTTGAATTTTTAAAATTAGTTCAAAGATATTCTGAGAAAAATTTTGACCAAGCTACTTTAGTTGAACATTTAACCAGAGATCATGCTTTTCAATCTTTTAGAAAAAAATTCGATGCGGCCGGATCTAATTATGCGGTCGTGAATCATATTACGGTCGAAGAAACCGCGGCTGAAATAATTAAAACCTTAACTGATCAAAATCTTTGGCGCGAACAAATTATTAATTTAGCGTTTTACGAAAAAACTCGTCGGTCTTTGATTAAAAATATTTTGGTCAAACGGCATTTAACCAACAATCCTTTGTGGGTTTTTGAACGATTAACTTTTTTCCGCGAAGCTCGTAAGAAATATAATCTTATGGGTATTCACGCTCTGGATATATTGTTGTCAGCCATTGAGCGCCTAACCGGAATTCCTAAAAAATACCTTCAACATTTATTGCCCGATGAAGTCGAATTAGTTTTGCGTGGGCGAATTGGTTTAGAAGAATTAAAACGCCGGCGTGAAGAAGGGGTAATGTATGTTTTGCGATCTGACGGCAGTATTTCTTTAATTTACGGATCACAAGCCGAATCGATTAAAAAAGATTTAGAAGGTCGCATGGGAATAGGTGAAAGTTTAAATACCTTGTCCGGTCAAACTGCCTGTCAGGGTTATGCTAAAGGTGTGGCTAGAGTAATTCTTGATGTCTCGCAATTCGATCGTTTTCATGAAGGCGAGATTTTAGTCACTGGTATGACGCGGCCAGAATTTGTGCCGCTCATGAAAAAAGCCGCTGGTATCGTCACCAACGAAGGTGGCATTACTTGCCATGCGGCCATTGTTAGCCGCGAACTCGGTGTGCCGTGTATTATCGGTACCAAAGTGGCCACTAAAGTAATTCCTGACGGGGCTTGGATTGAGGTGCGAGCAAATCACGGAACAATTAGAATTCTGGAGAACGAAGGTGATAAAAAAGACACTTAATCGAATTTCCTTAAAAATCAGTTTTACGATATAGTCATAGTGATCTTTATGGATATTTTTATAAAAAACTTCTCCGATCTCAACAAAAACGACGCCGCCATTGCCGGCGGTAAAGGCGCCTCGCTTGGTGAAATGACTAACGCCGGTATTCCAGTTCCGCCAGGTTTTGTGGTTTTATCCGCGGCTTTTGAAAAGTTTTTAGAGGAAACAGATCTTAATATCGAAATCGATTCGCTTTTGGAAAAAGTTAAACACGAGGATATTAACACTGTCGAACAAGCTTCGGAAAAAATCCAAGCTTTGATTTTATCAGCTAAAATGCCGGACGATATCGCCAACTTGATTCAAAAATATTTTAACGAACTCGGAACCGAATATGTCGCTGTCCGTTCGAGTGCCACGGCCGAAGACAGTGCTTCAGCCGCTTGGGCTGGCCAGCTTGATAGTTTTCTTAATACCACCGAAACCGATTTGCTCGAAAAAGTGAAACGCTGTTGGGCCTCGCTTTTCACCCCACGCGCCATTTTTTATCGGTTTGAACAAAATTTACACACCCAAAAAATTTCCGTAGCCGTCGTCATCCAAAAAATGGTGGTCAGCGAAGTCTCGGGCATAGCTTTCTCAGTCCATCCAGTTACTCAAGATTACAACCAACTCATCATCGAGGCCGGTTTTGGTTTAGGCGAGGCGATTGTCTCCGGTCAAATCACTCCAGACAGTTATGTGGTGGAAAAAGCACCGCGACGGATTATCGATAAAAATATTGTCGAACAAACCAGGGGAATTTTTCGGATCGAAGGAGGGACTCCGCCTTCGTCAGGGATTTCGGCGAGACAAGAGGCGAACGAATGGCGAGATATTTCATCGGAGCGTGGCAATCAACAAAAAATAAACGATAAACAAATACTTGAACTATCAGAAATTATTTTAGGTATTGAAAAACATTACGGTTTTCCTTGCGACATTGAGTGGGCTTACGAGAATGGCGTTTTTTATATTGTGCAGTCGAGGCCGATTACGACGTTGGTGAAAAAAGAAACAGAGATAAAAAAAGAGGTTTGGGAAACAACAGATGATGAGATTTTAGATAAAAAATGGGTTTTTCTCGTTGGTCGCCCTTATACATTATTCGGTGCGTCACTTTATCAATTATGGTTTGACCCGTCGCAAATCTTTGAATTATTTGATGCCTCGATCCCCGACAATCTTTATATTGAAGAACATCCGAATGTCGTCAGGAGATATGTAATAAAGGAGCAGTTGGATAATTTTTCTAAAGTTATTGAAAAATTGGTATTAAATGACACAAAAAAAACTAAAGAGATTTTGGAAATCGGATTAAAATTAAACGAAGAAGCAAAAAAATACCTTGAAAAATCATTTTTTTTAGATCTTCGATCGGCTCTCGATTTTTTAGTAAAACTCACACTTCACGCTACTGTTTTTCCGTACTTTTCTTACGCCGTAATTAAAGAACAGAAGAGCGAAGAACTTTTAAAATTAGTTGAAGGTTTAAGGGCCACTTCTTATTATCCAATAGTTGTTGAAAAAATCATAAAGCCTTTAGCTAAACAGCTAGTTGGGGATGATTTTGATTTTATGACGGTTTCTGAAATTCTTACCAAAGATAATTTGCAAGTCGCTTTTCGACGGCAGGCCAATAAGCAGAACAAACGTTTTATTTACTCAAAAATTGATGGAAAAGAAGTTGTCCGATATGTGTATAATATAACGGAAGTAATCGAAAAGTTGGAAGGCATGAAAATTAGTCATGAGGTTAAAGGGCAAGTTGCTTATCCGGGAAAAATAACCGGTAGAGTTAGACTGATTTTAACTTCCAACGTCAAGGTTGAATTTAATAAAGGTGATATTTTAGTGGCCGTAACTTCAAACCCAACTCTTATGCCACTTATTTTAAAAAGCGGCGCTATTGTAACCAATGAGGGAGGCATCATGAGTCACGCCGCGATTATTAGTCGGGAGTTGAAAAAGCCGTGCGTTATTGGTACAAAATTTGCGACACATACTTTTAAGGACGGTGATTTGGTTGAAGTCGATGCGGATAATGGGCAGGGCAAACGCATCAACTTTCCAAAACTTTTAGCAAATAATTGTTATCCCAGCCAGCTTTCAACCGTTTAGCTTTGACACCTCGTTTCAAACTTT
>JAGVPA010000087.1 GCA_020052445.1 bacterium | reverse complement strand
GAAACGTGAATCCAATAGTTGGAGCTGACAGAAAAAAATATCAGGACGGTGAAAGTGTAAAAATTGTTTGCAGTTCTTGCCATGGTGCTGGTATAATTCGTCAGTAAAATATGCTTCAAACCATCATTATAATTTTTGGTCTCATTCTTTTTGAGGTCATTAGTTCAGTCGACAACGCGATCGTAAATGCCAATGTACTCAAAACCGTACCAGAAAAATTTCGGAAGTTTTTTCTTTTCTGGGGTTTGCTTTTGGCAGTTTTTGTCATGCGCGGAGTTTTGCCGTTTATCATTGTTTGGTTAGCCAATGCCGGTTTGCCAATTGACGAAGTTTTTAAATTGGTTTTTTCCGACCCGGCGCTCATGGAAAAAGCACTTGAACACAGCAAACCGTTGCTCCTACTCGGTGGCGGTGTTTACTTATTTTTTGTTTTCTTAGCATGGCTTTTTCTTGAAGAAAAAAAGTATGCTTTTCTGGTTGAAGGTTTTATTCACCGGCAAGGAATTTGGTTTTATGCGCTTTCATCATTGTTTATCACCGCGGTAATTTATCTTTCGATCACCAGAAATCCAATCTTGGCTCTTGCCGCTTCCATCGGTGCCACAGCTTTCTTTATGACTGACGGTTTCCGTCGGAATGCCGAGGAAGCGGAAAAGAAACTTGAGAAAAAAGGTAATATGAGCGCTTGGAGTAAACTTCTGTATCTGGAAGTCCTTGACGCCTCGTTTTCTATCGACGGTGTCATCGGTGCTTTTGCTTTTACCATGTCAGTGCCGCTTATTTTGATTGGTAACGGTATTGGTGCTCTTGTCGTTCGTGAGGTGACGGTTAAAGGAATGAATGTTATTTCAAAATTCGCTTATTTGAAAAATGGTGCCATGTATTCGATTGGTATGCTCGGCGCCATTATGGTCCTGGAAAGTTTTGGTCAGGAGTTTCCGTTTTGGGTGGCCCCGCTTAATACTTTGATTTTGCTGGTGGTGTTTTTGGGGTTGTCGCTTCGGGAAATTCGGGATGAGAAACGGTTAGAGATGAAGAAAAAATAATTTGTATTTAAAAAAAAGACCGATCGCACCGTTGGTGGTCGGTCGAGGGTCGAATCAAGACCGGAGTAAATCAATAAACGATTCGAGGTTAGGATCACGGGGCGGACAACCTATGTGTTGGTTTCCGCAACGTCGATGAATCTCGAATCTTTTTTGTATTCGTCCGTTGGTATCGAACAGCGTCTGTGGTGTTGCTGTTCTTGCGTTGCCGAGGAGACCGGCAGTTTCTCCGGCGTAACCGCAGGTCAGGAATTCTCCATCAACATCCACACTCACCCCGTGAGAGAAATAACCGCAGACGCCATCGACGAGCGAACTATGACCGCCGGTTTCGGAAAATTCTTGAGCCACTTGTTGCAGGACCTCTTCGTTATCCACTAGGTGCGACCACTGTCGACTTTGCAGTCGTCCTCGTCGCATTGGTGGATTGACGAAAAACATCATGTCGTCGCCGCAGAATTTTCTAAGACTTGAAAGTTCAGAAATATTCTGACGGCAGACCGTGGTGTTTACACCCAAACGTACGAGGTTTTTTCCGACGACTTTTGAAGCCGGATGTTTATCGTAAACTGTGCGCAGTCGACGGATTTTTTCAAAAACCACACAGAGGTTGCCATTGCCGGTGAGTAGTCGATATGTTTTCTCGTCGAGCGAGTCGAGGCTCACAATTATCGAAACGTCGTGAGTCGCGAAAAATTCGGCCTGTTCTTCATCAAGGTGACTGAGGGTGGAGAACAAGATGATGTTCATTCCGTTTTCGACTGCGGCCGAAACAGTTTCAACCATCATCGGAAAGTTTTCCGTTGGCTCTCCGTTGCCGATAATGACCAAGGTTTTTGTCCCAGCCATTCCGGCCGTTGTGATGATCTGGCGGCGTTCATTTGTCGAAAGCAACGGACCGACCGCTCGTTGACTTCCGGCCAGCGCGCACTTCAGACATCGATAACTGCAAATCGTTGGCAGGTTCATCGTTAGATAGATGAGACCGTCGGTTGTTCCAGAAGCGAGCTGATGATATTCTGGTAGTCCGACCAGTATTTTGGCTGTTGAGTTCACGATTCCTCCATTGATGTTGAAATAGTATCTGGAAATTTCCAGACCAGTAATTTTATTAGTTAAAAGGGAACTAGTCAATAATATTCGTTTGTTATCAATTTTATTTTGGAATAAAGATTTATAATTTGACTTAAATTAGCCAAAGTAGTATTCTAAACTAGTTGTCGGAAATAGTCGACAAACTCTCATTTATGTTAATTGAAGCAATTTTGGCCGATTTGGGCCTGACAAAAAATAAAGGCGTGGTTTATTTGGCGGTTTTAGAAACCGGTTCCGGTTCAGTGGTTGAAATTGCCAAAAGAGCCGAATTACCAAGAACCACGGTTCATGAAATTTTACAGGGTTTGGTCAATTTGGGTTTAGTGTCTTTTGTTATAAAAGGCCGAACAAGAATTTATAATGCCGAAACGCCAAATAAATTAAAAACCCTTTTAAAAGAAAAAGAACGAAAGTTAGAAAATGTTTTGCCAGAATTATTTTCCCTTTTAAATACCTCGGGAGAAAAACCACGAGTTAGGTTTTATGAAGGGGTGACTGGAATTAAAACGGTTTTTGAAGATACTTTAACCGTGAAAAATAAAATTTTGTGTGGCATTCTTTCCATGCAAGATTTATATGTCATTCCCGGGAGAGATTACATGGATGATTATGTAAAAAGACGAGTGGCTCAAGGCATAAAATTAAAAGTCATTCGTTCCGAAGCCAAAGAAATCGCTGAAACTTGGCCGGCCAGTCACGAAGAAAATCGTGAATTGCATTACGCGCCTAAAGAAATGATTTTTCCCATGACAATTTATCTTTACGATAATAAAGTCGGAATTATTGGCACACAAAAAGAAAATTTTGGTATGATTATCGAATCAAGTGATTTTTATCTCACTCAAAAAAATTTATTTGATGTTTTGTGGCAAGTAACTAGAGTTATGAAGCGGGTTGATTGACGGTCTATTCAATAAAAGCTATCCTTTTGTCGAACAGGCACCCATAGCTTCCTCCTTCGTTCGTGGCGAGCTTCGGATGGACAAGCAGCTGGAATTAATGATCCAGCTTCGCTATGGGTTCGAGAAAAATGCACCCATAGCTCAGCTGGATAGAGCGCTTCCCTCCGAAGGAAGAGGTCAGACGTTCGAATCGTCTTGGGTGCACCACATCGCTCGCGAGCGATGTGTTCGACCACTATTTTGTGATGGTGTACCAGGGTGGTGAGTAGAAAATAATAAAAAAACGTTCGGGTTTATTTGACCCGGACAATTTTTAGTTTGCATTGCATAAGCGCCGGTCGGCGTCTATTCGTTTTTTGTT
>JAGVPA010000017.1 GCA_020052445.1 bacterium | reverse complement strand
ACAAAAAATGCTTTTTTTTGATGCGAAAAAATATTTTATGTTAAAAACATTGAGAATTTAAGCGCGATTGCCTAGAGAGTTGGTGCGTTTGCCCTGGGCGGAAAGGGAATTGAAGGGAGGGAAAGAGGAGGAAAGGTTGGAATCGGATCGGCCCCTCGCCCCAGCCCTCTCCCGCCCCACTTCGCTCGGGCTTCGAGGGGCAGGCCGGAGAGGGGGATTGAATTGTTGGTTGTCTGAACCATGATTCAAATGATTATCCCGCCTCTTAGGTTCGGACGGGATCCCGCCAAAGGTCTCCGCCGGCGGGAAATGATTTCCATGATTATTGGTGGATAAAAATAATTCTCCCTCCATCACTGCCACAGTGGGGGAGGGCTGGTGTGGGGGATTCACCCGGCTGTCCCGATGTCACTTCAAACCCACCACCCGTCATCCCAAACCCACCCGCTGTCATCCCGAGCCAAAGAGGGATCTTGTTTACCACTCCGTAGCTCGGCGCGAGCGAAGGGTGGCCACGTGACTTAATTAAAAGTAATTATGCCAATTGAATCACAAAAAATTTTTGCTGAAGCAGCATTTGTCAGAAAAGAAACTGAAGAAAAAAAAGCGGAAACCAGAGGTGTCAGAGAACGATTAGCTAAGCCTTTTGGTAAAGTTGATTTTTTTGGTTCTGGATCGGTGGATGTTGTTTCAGAAGACGGAAATTACAAAATGAGTTTTGATTTTGTTCCTTTAGATGAAGAGTCTAGAAAAAATTTCACTGACTACCGAATTGGTTATGATGAGGGTCAACCAATAGATAAAAATGTTATTGATCCTGATAAGTGGCTTAGTACTGACAGAATTTTATTCAGTATTAATGGTGTTGATTATGATAAATACAAAGAACAATTAGAATTATGGGGAAAATTTCAAAAGTCTGATTTTTTTGAAGAATGGAGAAATGAAACTTTAAAAAAGATGGAAGATGACGAAACAGAAGAAGATTATTTATTCATTTATTTTACTCGATGGTTAGAAGAAAACGAAAAAAATCCAGAATTTCACGATAAATATTTTCCTGTGTCTGACGAACCAGAACCCGAACCACAAAAATCAACTTATTACGACGACGATGATGGTGACGAAAGTCCGCCAATTGGAAATCGTTGGTGATAAAATTAAAAAAACAATCACCCAATTAATAACCTAATAATCACCCAAAAAAACAATATGCCAAAAATTCTCGGTATCGATCTCGGTACAACCAACTCATGTATGGCCGTCATGGAAGGCGGTCAGCCAAAGGTGCTCGAAAACAAAGAAGGTGCGCGGACTACGCCATCAGTTATGGCTATCTCCAAGTCTGGTGAGCGAACGGTCGGCGCCACTGCCAAACGTCAGGCGGTGACTAATCCGGAGAACACGCTTTATTCCATTAAACGTCTCATCGGTCGCCGTTGGGAGGATGCGGAGGTGCAGCGCGACCTTAAAGTCCTGCCTTACAAAATGCAACGTCATGGTGATGGTGTTTCAATTACCATGGGTGGTAAGGAATACACGCCGGAAGAAATTTCGGCCATGGTTTTGCGAAAACTTAAGGAGGATGCCGAGGAAAAGCTCGGTGAGAAAATTGAGGAGGCAGTGATTACTGTGCCGGCTTATTTCGACGACGCTCAACGTGCGGCCACCAAAATCGCCGGTGAAATCGCCGGTCTCAAAGTGAATCGCATTATCAACGAACCGACCGCGGCTGCTTTGGCTTATGGTTTTGATAAAAAAATTGGTCAACAGATTCTTATCTACGATTTAGGTGGCGGTACTTTTGACGTTTCTGTCCTCGACGTTTCAGCTGATACGGTCGAAGTGAAAGCGACAAATGGCGACACTCACCTTGGTGGTGATGATTTTGATCGGATTATTATCGACTGGATTATCAACGAATTCCGCAAGCAAGAAGGTATTGATTTGTCGAAGGATCCTTTGGCTTTGCAACGCATAAAAGACGCGGCCGAAAAAGCTAAGATTGAACTTTCGACCACTCAACAAACTGAAATCAATCAGCCGTTTATTACGAGCGATGCCAATGGTCCAAAACATTTGGCTCTCAACATGACTCGCGCCAAACTCGAGGAACTCGTTATGGAATTAGTCGACAAAACTTTTGGTCCAGTCGAGGCCGCGCTTCGCGATGCCAAACTCGATAAAAAAGCCATCGAGGAAATCGTTATGGTTGGCGGTATGACGCGCATGCCACTCGTCTTGAAAAAAGTTGAGGAATATTTTGGTAAGAAACCAAACATTAGTGTGAATCCGGACGAAGTCGTAGCCATCGGTGCGGCCGTTCAAGGTGGTGTGCTTTCCGGTGAAGTGAAAGATGTTTTGCTTCTCGACGTCACCCCGCTTTCAGTCGGTATCGAGACTCTTGGTGGTGTCATGACTCCGCTCATCGAACGCAACACAACTATTCCAACCAGCAAGTCACAGGTTTTCTCAACCGCCGCTGATAATCAACCAAGCGTGGAGATTCACGTTCTGCAAGGTGAACGTCCAATGGCCGCTGATAACAAAACGCTCGGAAAATTCATGTTGTCAGGTTTGCCACCAGCTCCGCGTGGCGTGCCTCAGGTCGAAGTTTCTTTTGATATTGATGCCAACGGTATTTTGAATGTCTCGGCAACTGATAAAGCGACCAATCAAAAGCAAAGCATCACTATCACCGCTTCAACCGGTTTGAATAAGGACGAGATTGAACGCATGAAGCGCGAAGCTGAGGCTCACGCCACCGAAGATGCCAAAAAACGCGAACAAATTGAACATAAAAATTTGGCTGATTCCATGGTTTACACCACTGAAAAAATGTTGAAGGACGCTGGTGACAAAATTTCAGCTGACGAGAAAAAAGAAGTCGAAGAAAAACTCGAAGCACTCAAAAAAGTTAAAGACGGCGACGATCACGAAGCCATCAAAAAAGCCGCTGACGAACTGACTAATGTTGCTCAAAAAGTCGGTGCCAAAATGTACCAAAATAATCCTCAGGGCCAGCCAGGCCGGGAACCAGCCTCGGAAACTCCGAAGCAGGATGATGGTCCGGTGGATGCCGAGTTTAAAGAAAAGGAGTAGTAGGCAGGGCAAACGCACCAACTCTCTAGGCAATCGCGCTTAAATTCTCAATGTTTTTAACATAAAATATTTTTTCGCATCAAAAAAAAGCATTTTTTGTT
>JAGVPA010000104.1 GCA_020052445.1 bacterium | reverse complement strand
TCATATTGGAATATTTTCGGGCTCATCTTGCATTGGAAACAACCGAATTGAACTTAGGTTTATGATATCATGGATGGGGTGGTGCGTAAGGTGAGTTAATTATTGAATTATTGAGTTTTGGAAGTTCAATTCCTTAGAGTAACAAACCTCCATCATTTGTCATTTGACATTAGTCATTAGACATTTTCGATAAATCCGGGCACTTAGCTTCCTCCTTCGCTTGTGGCAAGCTTCGGCGGGACTACGGTTTGTTGGACAAACCTTCGCAGTTGGTATCACCGAACCAACTTCGCAAACACGGGCACTTAGCTCAGTTGGTTAGAGCGTCTCGTTTACACCGAGAAGGTCACAGGTTCGAATCCTGTAGTGCCCACCATTCGACTACAGCTGTACTGTTACCGCTGTAGTCGAATGTCCCGAGCCCGGTCGAGGGGCTCACAGTTTCCTCTACCCTAACCGCTCACGGCCTTCGAGTATAATGTCAGTATAAACTACAACCGTTCCCGGAGTTTGAATTCAACTGAAGGGGCGAGCCGTGCCATTTTAAACTGTTTGTATATAAATAATTTATGGATGTAAAGATTTTTACACAATATTATGGTTTTGATTGGTTAGCCCTGATAATTGGTGTTGTTGGTATTTGGAAATTAGGCAGTAAAAAACGCAGTGGTTTTTTATTTTATATGGCGGCGGCTGCGTCGGGATTTGTTTTTTGCTATTTTGGCCGATTCGGTGGCCTATATAATAGTTAATACTATTACGTTTGTTCTGCAGTTGCGAGGTTATTTAAAATGGCGTAGAGATGAATTAAAGTAAAACAATTAATTTTAAAAAACTGCCACAGAGTGGCAGTTTTTTGTCTCAGTTTTTTATTTTAAGAAGACAAAAAATTTTCAACCAAACCCCTAACACCTCGTAAAGCCCATAAGGCCCTTTAGTACCCTGTAACGCCCCTCGGCCATAGCCCGGCCTACGGGCGAGGCGAGGCTTAACGCCCCGCCAAAATACTGCTACAATAAAACCAATATGTCCCTCATTTACCGTTTGCCCTTGGGCCTCTTAATCATCGTTATTGGTTTCAGCATGGTTTGGAAAACCGGAGCTTATCAGTCCTGGACAGGACAAATTGATTTTGCCGAAGAAAAAATGGGTACCGGCGGAACCGATCTTTTTTTGAAACTTATTGGTATTTTGGTTTGTTTTATCGGCATGGCCGTTATGACCAATTTAATTTCCGATATCTTAGGTGGCTTCGCCGGAATTTTCATCCGCGGTTGATTTTTTTAAAAGTAATAAATTCAATAATTCAATAATTCAGAAATTTCCAAGAGATATGATTTTGCCTTCCGGTCGAGCCTTGCTCGATCCGCATAAAATTTTAAAAGAAGTTGGTTTGGTCGAGAGTCAAACTTACGCCGATTTCGGTTGCGGCACGCTTGGTCATTTTATAATTCCGGCCTCGACTATTGTTGGCGAGCAGGGCAAGGTTTATGCTTTGGATATTTTAAAAAAAGCCTTGAGCGCCGTGGAAGACAGAACCAAATCAGAAAAAATTTTTAATTTGCAAATTGTTTGGAGTGATTTGGAGCATGAAAAAGGTACGGTGGAAATTCCGGAAAGTTCTGTTGATCTGGTGTCTTTTGTAAACATCACCGGTTTGATTTTAAAGAATCAGATCGTTATAGACAACGTTAAACGTGTTTTAAAAGTCGGTGGTCGTCTGGTTCTTGTTGATTGGCAACCAAATTCAATTTTGGCCAGAATGTTGTCGGTTCATAAGACCGACCAAGCCAAACTTAAGCAAGTACTTGAACAGAACGGTTTCCATCTGCTAAAATCCTTTCCAGCCGGTTTAAATCACTTTGGACTTTTATTAGAAAAAGGGTAGTAAACCCCTAAAACATTTTTATGATCGATTTACCCACCATAATCCAACCAAAGTATTGGTTCGAATTATCACCCGCCCCAATGTCTGGTACCACAGAAAAAATTTTGCTAGCTTTTTTTGTCGCAATTTTTATTGCGGGAATTTTTTTGCGAATCGTTGAACGTCGAAAAACCCTTGATCGTTTTAAGACACGGTTGGTTCGTAAGTTTGTCAGCCTTAGTTTTACCATGAGTTGTTTTGGTCTGTTGTTTCTTTTCTTTAGTTTTGAACAAGTGCGTTTATTCGGTTCCCGTTTTTGGTATTTATTTTGGTTGCTGGGTTTAGCTGTCTGGACCGGATTTATTTTGTACGATTATTTTAAAGTCGCCCCGCGTGAACGCTTGGTCGAAGAAGTTCGTCGCCAGCGGGAAAAGTATTTACCACGGAAGAAAAAATAAAGTGATGGAGTGTTGGAGTCATGGAGTGATGGAGTTTTTATCTGTCATCCCGAGCCAGAGAGGGATCTCGCCACGTGACTCCAGTTTTTTAAAAATCGAAGGTCACGAGGCGAGATTCTTCACAAGGGTTCAGAATGACAGATTAGAGTATTCCAAAAAAATTCCCTTCAACCCCTTAAACCCCTTCGTACCCTTAATCCAAATACCATATGGACAAACGCCGTCTCTTCGGTAACGCTTGCGAAATAGCGGCGGCTCGTTTTCTGGAGGGGAAGGGTTATAAGATTTTAGCCCATCAGTTTAAAACCAGACTTGGGGAGATTGATTTGATTGCTGATCATGATGGGGAATTGGTTTTTGTTGAGGTAAAAGCTCGAAGGAATACCAAGTTTGGTTATCCAGAGGAAGCTGTTGACGCTCGAAAACTTCGGAAAATGGTTTTGACGGCTGAGACGTATATGGAACAAAATCAAATTATCGATAAACCGTTTCGGCTGGACATAATTGCCATGTTGTTAAAGGAAAACAATAATTTTGAAATTGAACATCTGATTGGAGTTGACGTTTGTGCGTCCGAGTGTTAATATATTTGTACTGAACCTGTCGATAAGACGGGTTCTATTGTTAAGCAGAACTTCCTAATTTGGCGCATAACTTCGTCGAAAACTAGATTTTTTTGTTCAACGTATGTGGATACGTCTCGCAAAAAAATCTAGTCTTCTCCTCGTTCTACACCAAATTAGAAAGTTCTGCTAAGAAAATTATTTAATTATGAATACATTATGTCCAGTCCAATAGAACAAGCCATGAAACAAATTTGTGAGGAAAAGGGTTTGACTTACGAAACGGTTCTTGAGGCCATAAGAAGTGCCTTGGCCGCCGCTTATCGCAAAGATTTTGGCGATGTTAACCAGAACATCGAGGTTAATTTTGATCCGGCCACCGCTGACATGGAAATTTTTGATGTCAAAACTGTGGTCGAAGATATGGATCTTGAAGAATTGGCCAAAAAGGAAGAAGAACGTAAGGCCAAACTTGAGACTCAGGCCAAGGAACGTGAAGAAGCTCGAGCTCGTGGTGAGGATGTTTCAACCATGACTTTTGAGGTTGAAGATGAAGGTCAAAAATTCAATCCAAAAACTGACATCATGCTTTCTGACGCTCGGGTTTTAAAATTCGGTGCCAAAATTGGCGACATTATTCGAACTGATTTGCCGGTGCCGGGCGACTTTGGTCGCATGGCCGCCATGACCGCCAAACAGGTGGTTATGCAAAAGTTGCGTGAGGCGGAACGTGAAATAGTTTTCAACGAATATAAAGACCAGGAAGGAAAAGTTTTGACCGGCACCGTTCAACGCCGTGAGGGTCGTATTGTTTTGGTTGATTTGAGTCGAACAACCGGCATCTTGAAACCAGAAGATCAAATCGAAAGCGAACGTTATAATTCCGGTGATCGCATTAAGGTTTTTGTTCGTCAGGTTTCTCTTGGTAGCCGTGGCCCGGAAATTTTGCTTTCGCGCACTGCCGAGGAATTGGTTAAAGTTATGTTCACCACCGAGATTCCTGAAGTGGCCGAAGGTGGTGTAGAAATTAAAGCGGTTTCTCGCGAAGCCGGTTCACGTTCCAAAGTGGCGGTGCTGGCCATTGATCCAAACTTGGATCCAATCGGTGCTTGTATTGGCCAACGCGGCACACGAATTCAAACAGTTATTACGGCCTTGGGCGGTGAAAAAATTGATCTTATTGAGTGGAATGAAGACCCAGCTATTTTGATTGCCCATTCTTTGGCCCCAGCTAAAGTTAAACATGTCGAAATAGTCGAAGACGAACATTTAGCTTTGGTGAAAGTTGACGCCGATCAGTTATCTTTAGCAATTGGCAAAGGCGGCCAGAATGTCCGTCTGGCAGCTCGCTTAACTGGTTGGAAAATCAATGTGACGGAAACGGAAGCAACAAAGGCAACAGACGCACCACCCTTCGACTCGGCTCAGGGTCCGGGAGAGGCAACAGCAGAACAGAAGTTTGAAGAAGTTCCGGAGGTTGTTGCCGAAATAAAAGAAGCTTCAGAAGCTGCCGAAATAGTCGAAGAACCAACCAATTAAAAATTTCCTACACCCCCCCGCCGCGTCCTTCCGAAGCCCGGCGAAGGAGGATTCCACCCCTTTAACCCCTCCAATCCAACTATGTTTCACACCCTTCTTTACCAACCACTTTTCAACCTGCTCATTTGGCTTTATAACGTAATTCCTGGGGCCGACCTGGGTTTTGCAATTATTGGGATTTCGCTTGTAATCAGATTAATTTTGTGGCCATTTTCTCGAGCTTCACTTAAATCGCAAAAAGCTTTGCAAGATCTTCAGCCAAAACTCGACGCTTTGAAAGAACAGTATAAAGACGACAAAGAAGGTTTAGCCAAAGCCATGATGGCTCTTTATAAAGAAGAGAAGGTTAACCCCATGTCTTCTTGTTTGCCTTTATTGATTCAATTGCCAATTCTTTGGGCTTTGTACAGCGTGATGCGCGACGGTATGGTGGCTTCTAGTTTGGTCAATCTTTACCCATTCGTTGCCAATCCCGGTACAATCAATCTTAATTTTTTAGGCTTTATCAATTTGGCCGAGCCGCATATTTTTATGGCCGTAATTGCTGGTGCTTTGCAGTTTGTGCAAACCAAAATGTTAATGACCTCGCGCCCACCAGTTAAGATTCGAAAAGAGCCAGGTGTTAAGGACGAAAACATGCTGACCCAAATGAACCAATCCATGATGTACCTTATGCCGGTTATGACCGTGGTCATTGGTGCTTCATTGCCAGGCGGCCTGACCTTGTACTGGATTATTATGAATATTTTTGCCATCATTCAGCAAGCTTTGACCTTTAAGAAAAAGAAAGTTCCGGCAGTGGAGGTTGTAAAAACGTAAAAGCGTAAATAGGTAAAAGACCGACGGGTAAAACCGTTGGTTTTTTGTTTTTCTTTTCTCAATCCGATTTTACAATTTTTACGTTTTTACACCTTTACGCTTTTACCAACCAATTATCCACACCACTAATCCACTCCCGTGCTAAGATACTTCTGTATGGAGCCGACTCAGCCTACGGATTTGGACTTGGCCATTGTGCGAACATTGGCTTGGTTTTCTTTGTTTGAGTATCCGCTCACTTCTTTTGAGATTTGGAAATGGCTTAAGGAGCCGGTTAGAAAATATTCTTTTTTTGAGGTGGAATCGTCGCTTGAAACAAGTCTTTGGCTTCGCGGGCGTTTGGTCGAAAAGGTTGGTTTTTGGACCTTAAAAAGTCAGTCGATCGAAATTTTTGTCGCCAGTCGACAGGCGCGATTTTTGAATGCCGCCAAAAAATATAAAAAGTTGCGTTTAGCTGCGCGATATTTTTCGCTGTTTCCTTTTGTTCGGGCGGTTTTTGCTTGTAATAATTTAGCTTGGCATAATACGACATCTTTAAGTGACATCGATTTATTCATCGTGGTCAAACCAGGAACTATTTGGACCAGTCGATTGCTGCTAGTTTTGCCATTTGCCTTTCTAAAAAAACGCCCAATCCAAAATCCATTTTCCCCAACACTCCATCACTCCCCACTTCGCAAGGGCTTCGAGGGGCAAACCATCACTCTCCCGCCGTCGCCGGGCTTTGGCGGGACCCCGCCAAAGGCTTCCGTCGGCGGGGCACCACTCCCCACTTCGCAAGGGCTTCGAGGGGCAAGCCACCACCCCACCACCCCAGACCCCTTCTGTTTCTCCTTTTTTACCACCGAAGACAATTTGAATTTTAAAAATCTTTTACTGCCAGACGGCGATCCTTATTTTGCTTATTGGTTAGCGTCATTGGTACCGGTTTTTGATCGAGGAAATTTATCGAGTAAGATTTCGGGAGACAATATTTGGTTAAAAGAATTTTTGCCTAATAGTTTTTCGAGTGCCACGCATTCTGAAATTTCACCTCGGAATTTTTGTCTTGGTTTCTTGTCTCATTTAAGTTTTTTTGAATCATGGTTTCGTCAACTTCAACAAAAATTATTACCTTGCGAAATTAAAGACGTGGCTAATCTGGATTCAAAAGTGGTTATTAACGATCAAATGTTAAAATTTCATACTAATGATCGACGAGTCCGTTTTCGAGATGAGTGGCAAAAGAAAATTGCCAAAATTTTATGACTCGCGAGAAATTCGGAAACCTTTTGACTTATCTTTGTTTGTTTCTTTTGCCGTGGCAGACGGTTTGGATTTATGGTTCGGTTATCCCCTCACCCCAACCCTCTCCCGTCGGAGAGGGAGAATACTGGAAGTTGTTAGTTTACGCGGTTCAGGTTTTGATTTTGATTGCGGTATTGGTTCGTTGGAAAATAAAAGCCTCGGATTCAATAAAAAATGTTTTGAAAAAAGGCTGGTGGTTTTACGGCGCGGTTTTATTTTCCTGTATTTTTTCAGTTAGTCCGTATTTGTCTCTCGGTTTTTCGTTTCATGTTTTATCAGCCTTGTTATTATTCTGGCTTTTGCTTGATGAACGAATTGAAACCAGAAAAATTATTTGGTTTTTTGTTCTTGGTTTGATTATTCCATGTCTCCTTGGTTGGTGGCAGGTTTTGAGTGGTACGAGTCCTGGCTCGACTTTGTTCGGTTTAGCTGAGCATTTGGCTTCGACTCCTGGCGTTGCTGTGGTTGAGACTGTGGGCGGACGGTTGATGCGGGCTTACGGCCCGTTCCCGCATCCGAATATTTTTGGTGGGTTTTTGGTGGTGGGGATTTTGGCGATGTTAGGACGAAGTACGGGGCGAGCGGCCTCTCGACCTTACGGTCAGTCACGACGCGCGGCGATTATTCGTTCGGCGATTTTATTTTTATTATCAGCGACGTTAGTCGTGACGTTTTCCCGATCGGCTTGGCTGGCGTTAATCGTTGGAATAATTTCGTTCCTCGTCGCCAGCGCAATTTCCAAAACAAAAATTTCTCGGAATTTTTTATTCGGTCTAACCGTTGCCTCCGTTGCCATTGTTGCCTCTGCTGCCATATTCCATTCCGCAATTTTCACCCGGATGACCGCCGCCGACCGCCTCGAAACCAAATCACTCGTCGAACGCCAAACCGAATATCAAATGATTGGCGAGGTGATAAAAATAAATCCCTTCATCGGTGTCGGAGCAGGGGCTTACACGGTCGCTCTGGCCGAAAAATTTCCGAATCACGATGTTTGGTTTTACCAGCCGATGCACAATTCGATTTTATTAATTTTCGCCGAACTCGGAATCGTTGGATTTTTGTTTTTGATGCAGTTTTTGTGGGCAATTTTTAAAGAAATCAAACCACGCCTTAACGCTCCTCAATGCCTTAACGCCTTAATGCCCCTCATCGCCAGTTTAACAATCATCGCCCCCCTTGATCATTATTTGTGGGACAGTTGGGCCGGGTTGGGGCTCGTGGCGGTGGTTTTGGCGATTTTAATGCGAAAATCGTATTAAATTCTGCCAAATTTTGGTAGCGACAGTAAGGATTTCTTGACAAATTTCCGAATTTGTGCTAAATTTAAAGCATAATATGATTAAAAGACATTTCGACAATTTGGAAGATAATCTAAAAAACGGTAAGGTTTTGGTAATCTATGGCCCAAGAAGGATAGGAAAAACAACTTTGCTTAAACAATATCTTTCACGGTTTGATGCCAGCAAAAAATATAAGCTTGATTCCGGAGATAATATTTTGACTCAACAAATTTTAAGTTCTCAAAATTTTTCTGAAATTTTAGAGTATGTGTCCGGTTATGACCTAATTGCCATTGACGAAGCCCAACGAATTCCGAATATTGGTATGGGTTTAAAAATTATTGTTGATCAAAAACCGGAAATTAAAATTATTGCCACCGGTTCATCGTCATTTGATTTGGCTAACAAAATTGGCGAGCCGCTTACCGGCAGAAAAATCACTCTGACACTTTACCCTGTTGCTCAAATGGAATTATTGGAAAAGTATAATAATTTTGAATTAAAAGAAAAATTATCCGATTTTTTAATTTTCGGTGCTTATCCGGAAGTTATTTTAGCTGAAAGTAAAAAAGAAAAGATAGAAATTTTAAATGAAATCGCGTCATCGTATCTTTTTAAAGATATTCTGGCTTTAGAAAACATTAAAAATCCAAATTCTTTGATTAAATTATTAAAACTACTGGCTTTTCAAATTGGTAAGCCGGTTTCTGTTAGTGAATTAGCCATTCAATTAGGATTAAGTTCGCGAACCGTAGAGAAATATTTGGATTTGTTGGAAAAAACTTTTGTTATAAAAACTATCGGTGGGTTTAGCCGAAACCTAAGAAAAGAAATTTCCAAAAAAAATAAATATTATTTTTTGGACAATGGTATTCGCAATGCCATAATCGGGCAATTTAACAAATTGGAAGATCGAAATGACGTGGGAGAAATTTGGGAAAATTTTTTAATTGCCGAAAGAATAAAGAGAAATGCTTACAAAGGGAGTTATTTTAATTACTATTTTTGGCGAAATTACGATCAAAAGGAAATTGATTGGATCGAAGAAGGTGACGGAAAAATTTTTGGTTATGAAATCAAGTGGAAAAAAGACAAATTTATCACACCAAAAAGTTTTTCCGACGCCTATCCGGAAGCAAAAGTTAAAATTATCAACAACGATAATTATTTTGAGTTTATTGTTAAATAACGTTTAGGAAGCAAAACAACTCCCGGCGTTGTTTTTAAAATTGTGTATAAACTCCTTGTGTTTTTAGTGGGGGGGGGTAAAATGAGGTTAGTTTAAAAATTAAGCTTATTTTTTATGAGTGAAAGTGAATTTCGCAGAGGAAACGAGGTATCTTTAGAGGGAAAAGAAATATCCTTCGGAAACATATCAACTCGTCGTGATTTGAGTCCTGACAGAGTTGCATTTGGAGAAATTAGAGTGTCCGAAGAAGTTGACGTGGCCTTGAAAATAGATCAAAAAGATTGTATCGTAACTCTTCATAGATCTTTCGAAGCCGACGATGCCCCGATCGGAACCCAAATCGATTTGCGAACTGATTTTGTGACATTAAAAGATTCCGACGGTAATGGAGTTAGTCTAAACGAAAAAAGTAGGAACGAGTTATTAACAAAAGCAGATAATTTTATTCGAGAGTCTGAAAAAAAGGTTTAAAAAATGGTCTTGACACAATCCTCAAAATTCTGTAAAAATAACCCGTTAGCAATCTCGTATTCAGAGTGCTAACGGGTGTTTATTTAATTTAAGGGGTTGAAGGGGCGGAAGGGGTTGAATGGAAATTTTAAAAATCCCCTCCAACCCCTTCCGCCCCTTCCGATCCCTTCAAACCAATTATGACTCTAAAACCCCTCGGCGATCACGTCATCGTCAAACCACTCAACAACGAAGAAGTCACCAAAGCTGGCATTGTCCTGCCGTCAACTGTCGACAAAGATCGTCCAGAACGTGGCGAAGTTATCGCCGTCGGTCCAGGTCGTGTCCTCGACAACGGTTCTCGAAGTCCGATGGATGTTTCGGTTGGTCAAAAAATCGTTTTCAAAAAATACGCGCCAGAGGAATTTAAAATTGAAGGTGAAAATTATTTAGTGATTAGTGCCAGCGAGATAATTGCGATTATTGAGTAAGGGCCCTCTCCCCAACCCTCCCCCATATGCGGCATATGAGGGAGGGAGAAATAATTTTTACAAAAATGATTCTTCCTCTCTCATCGTCGCGGTGGGGGAGGAAAAGAGGAGAGGGGTTAATTTCGTAACAAACAAAAATTATGTCCAAACAATTATTATTTAACGAAGACGTCCGCAGTAAACTTAAAAAAGGCGTTGACCAAGTGGCTAACGCGGTAAAAATTACCCTCGGACCGCGTGGTCGGAATGTGATTTTGGATAAAGGTTATGGGGCGCCGGTGGTGACAAAAGATGGTGTGACCGTGGCTAAGGAAATCGAGCTCGAGGATAAATTCGAGAATCTTGGGGCCGAGCTCATCAAAGAAGTTGCTTCTAAAACCAACGATGTGGCTGGTGATGGAACTACGACTGCGACTGTTCTCGCTCAAGCTCTCATTGCCGAAGGAATCCGAAATGTCACGGCTGGCACCAACCCGCAACTTTTGCGCCGCGGTATGGAAAAAGGTCTTGACGCTCTGGTGAATGAAATCAAAAAAATCGCCACGCCAATCAAAGGTGCGGAAATCGAACAAGTTGCCTCCATCTCGGCCAACGATAAAGAGATTGGTGCCAAGATCGCCGAGGCAATGGGTAAGGTTGGTGAGAATGGTGTAATCACCGTCGAAGAATCTCAGTCGTTTGGTGTTGATGTTGAGGTGGTTGAGGGTATGCAATTCGACAAAGGTTATGTCTCGCCTTACATGATTACGAATGCTGATCGAATGGAGGCTGAATACACCGACGCTTTGATTCTTTTAACTGACAAAAAAATCAGTTCGGTTCAGGATCTTCTACCACTCCTCGAAAAAGTCGCTCAGACCGGCAAAAAAGAACTTGTAATCATTGCCGAAGATGTTGATGGCGAGGCTTTGACGACGATTGTTTATAATAAACTCCGTGGCGTTTATAGTATCTTAGCCATCAAAGCACCGGCTTTCGGCGATCGTCGCAAAGCTATGCTCGAGGACATCGCCATTGTCACCGGCGGTCGAGTTATTTCCGACGAAGTTGGTTTGAAACTCGACACCATCGAACTAACCGATCTCGGTCGAGCTCGCAAAATTGTCGCTGACAAAGATCATACAATTATTGTTGACGGTCAAGGTTCAAAAGAAAATGTTGAAGCTCGCGTCGCAACTTTGAAAAAACAATTGGAAACTTTGGAATCTGATTTTGAAAAAGAAAAAATCTTGGAACGCATCGCCAAACTTTCTGGCGGTGTCGCAGTTATCAAAGTCGGTGCCGCGACTGAAACTGAAATGAAAGAAAAGAAACATCGGATTGAAGATGCGGTCTCGGCCACCAAGGCAGCGGTTGAAGAGGGAATTGTGCCAGGTGGCGGTGTAGCTTTGCTTCGCGTTCTCGGTTGCCTCGATACGGTTTCGACAATTGGTGACGAACGCGTCGGTCTCGATATTCTCCGTCGCGCGCTCGAAGAACCAATCCGCCAGATTGCGGCCAATGCTGGCAAAGACGGTTCGGTGATTGCTGACAAGGTCAAAAATGGCGAAGCGGGATTTGGTTATAATGCCGAGACAGATACTTTTGAAGATATGTTGAAAGCCGGCATCATCGACCCAGCCAAAGTCACTCGTTCCGCCCTCCAAAACGCCGTCTCAATCGCAGTTATGGTTTTGACAACTGAGGCGGCGGTGGTGGATTTGCCGAAGAAAGAGGAAGTTGGTCATGAGCATGGTGGTGGAATGGGAATGTACTAATAACCGACCTGTCATCCTGAGCCAGAGAAGGATCTCGCTTGCCACTCCGTAGTTCGACGCGAGCGAAGAGTGGCCACGTGATGGCGATTAAGGTAAAAAGTAAAAACCGATCCACCAGGGTCGGTTTTTGTTATCCCCACCAAATCTTGTCAAAATAATGGGGGGGGTAAAATGAAGGTGGTTTAAAATTAATTTAACCTTAACCTTAAATTTATGGCAAGAGGCACTTGGGAACAGAGACAATACCAGTACGGTGATGGTTTAGGAAATTACGAATCAGAACCAGTACCAAAGAAAGAAGAAATATCAGAGCAGAAAATTGATGATTGTATTAATCTTTTGGGTGCGGTGCATGATTTTCAATTTGGAAGAGTGTCAGGGGGGTTTTCTCCATTAAGAGGCGGTGACGAGAGAGAAGCAAGAGAATATGCTTCCGCGGTTAATGCGTGGAGAGATCTTTCTAATGGAGAAAAAAAAGAATTGATACGGAAGTCAAAAGAAGAGATCGCAGAAGACGGTAAAAAAGTAGTAACAGCGGCAAACAGAGTATTGTTTGAATTGGAAGGAATGCCGGGTTATGAAGAATTATCTGTGGAATAATAAAGTTGGAAATTAAACCGATCCTCACGGGTCGGTTTTTGTTATCCACCACCTTTCCTTGCCAAAATAGTGGTGGGGGTAAAATAAAGGTGGTTTAAGAATTAATTTTATTTTTATGAGTCCAGAAAAAAAAGACCAAGGCGGTCAAGATCCTTGGGTATTGACACCAGAAAAACAGGCTGAGCAAGATCAAACCGAAAGAGCAAGAGGTGAAAAATCTCGGGCAGAAAAAATAGCTTCATTTGAACGTATAAAAGCTCCGTATTTTTTAAAAGAAGGAGAGAAGGAACCGAATGTCGTTCATTTTACAGGAAAAGAAGGGTCATTTACTAGACGTTATAAAGTAGAGTTTGGGCCAAACAATGAAATAAAGGTAGCTCAAGAGACTAAAGGTAGAGATGATTGGGGATCTAATGGAATTAAAAAAGTTGGCGATTACGATGATTGGCAAATAAGAGATGAAGTTGAGTTTGCAGCTAAAACTCTCGGGATCGAAATTCCAGAAGATGTCTGGTTTAAGGGAGAATAAGGAAGAAATTTAAAATTTTCATATAAAAATCGATCCAACTGGATCGGTTTTTTATTATCCCCACCAAACCTTGCCAAAATAATGGGGGGGGGTAAAATGAAGGTGGTTTTAAGAATTAATTAATTAATCTAAATTTTATGTTAGAAAACAAAACTCTTGAGGTTCCAAAATCACAAGATGAAAAAGAAAATCCTGCCATTCGCCAGCTATTGGAAGATTTCAAAAAAGATCGAATTGCAGAACTGAGTTTAAAAATATCGCGGGTTTCTATAACTGATTCAGATGACTTGTTTGCACAGAATGTTGAATCGGAAAGGCCAACGTTAGAGGAAAAACAAAAGTGGAAGGACATGAGTATTGCGAGGTATGAAATCGAAATAAAAAAATTAGCCGTCGCGAGCGAAAGTGACTTAAAGAAAATAATGACGGATTTGTTAAACGAAGAAGAAAAAAAAGCTGCTTCCAAAGTTGGTAGTTTGGAAAGACAAAAATCCGGATTAGAATCAGAATTAGGAAGTGTGTCAGAAAGACTCGACGAACAAAGAAAAGTTTTAGCAACTATAAAAGATAAATTAACACAACTAGGATCATAAACGAAATAGAAAATAAATATTTTTGGATAATAAAAACCGATCACACCAGGATCGGTTTTAGTTATCCCCACCAAAATCTTGCCAAAATAGAGGGGGGGGGTAAAATGAAGGTGGTTTTAATAATCAATTTTGTTTTTATGAAAGAAGGAGAAATAGAACATGAAGTTTTAGAAGAATCTGGTGATTATGATGAAAAAAATTACGACATCGATGATGTAATAGACAGGGCTTTGGCGCCAAAAGATTTTGTTAGTTTTGAGGCTTTTTTGGAAGATTACAAAGGTGATATTGAAAGGATTATAGAAAGCATTAAAATAGAACTGGAAACGCCCACTGAAGGTCATTCTGTTTTTCCGCGCGGATACAGTGAAGGACAAAAAAGAGAAGAGTTGGAAAAATATCAAACAGAATTACAAAAAATTGAAAGTGAAGATGTTGAATATAGAGCGGAAAAATTAAATTCTTTTAAAGAAGAAACTGGGAGAAAATTAAAAACGTTGAGAGGACAAGAAGATTATATTAAAAAAGAAATTGAAAGGAAAGAAAAACTTTTGGCAGATTTACAAAATGAATAAATCGTAACTTTTTAAATAAAAAACTGATCCGGCTGGGTCAGTTTTTTAAACCTTGAATTATTACCCAAATTTGTTAAACTTAACCGGTAAAAAATAACCCTATTTCTTTATGGAAAATCCTTCTAACGTTCCACCTGCCAAATCCAATGATATCGAAGAAAACAAGCTTTTGGCGGCCGTTGGCTATCTTGGTATTCTTTGCTTGGTACCGTTACTCGCCAAACGCGACAGCGCTTTTTGTCAGTTTCACGGCAAACAAGGTTTGGTTTTGCTCGTTACTTGGATGATTCTTTGGGTCGGCAATATTGTCCCGGTACTTGGTCAACTGGTGTTTTTCTTCGGTTCTATCGGTTTGTTAGTTTTGGTTATCCTTGGCATGGTGCATGCGCTGAATGGTGAAGAATGGGATTTGCCGGTTTTGGGCAAGTACGCGAAGCAGATTAAGTTGTAGCGGTTTGGCGGGGCTTTAAGGTTGGGTTGAGGGGCGTTTAGGCGTTAAGGCAAGGAAGTTAAATTTATGTCTGAAAAAAGATTCGAAGAACTTTGGGATTGGCAGGAAGCTGAAAATTTGGCTTTGGAAATTTATCAAGTAACTTCAAGGTTTCCTTCGGAAGAAAGATACATTTTGGTTTCTCAATTAAGAAGAGCGGCGATTTCTGTGTTTTCCAATATTGCCGAGGGTTGCGGTCGAGGTACTGATAAAGATTATTCTAGATTTTTAATTCAAGCTCGTGGTTCAATCCAAGAAATTCTTGCCCAACTCCATTTCTCTAAAATAAAAAAATATATTTCAGACGATGAGTATAAAATACTTTACCAAAGATATAATAAACTAGCCGCCGGAATAAATAATCACATCGGTTTTTTACGAACTCAAGAAAAAGAATAACGGGCATTAAGGTGGTTGGGGGCATTATTGGGCGTTAAGGCAAGGAGCTTATTCTTTTAATAAATATCCCTCCACGCCCTTAAAGCCCTTAACGCCTAAACGCCCCAAACCACCCCCCCCAAATATGACTGATCTCCAATCCAAAATTCAAGCCCTCCAAGCTCGCGTCCTGCGAACCTGGGGGTTACTTTGACCTTGATCGCGCCAAGACCGAGGTTAAGGCTTTAGAAGTCGAAATGTCGGCGACTGATTTTTGGTCTGATCCGGATAAAGCCAAAAAAGTTTCAAAAAAAACCGCTGATTTGCGAACCGAACTCGAGACTTGGGAGAAAATTAAAAGCGATTTGGCCGAGCTTAATGATTTGGCCGAATTGAATGATGAAAATTTACATGAGGAGATTGATAAACGTTTGGCGGAAATTGAAAAAGTTTTTTCGGCCTTGGAATTCAAAACGCTTTTTGCCGGCGAACACGATATCAATAACGCCATCGTTTCCATTCACGCCGGCGCCGGGGGAACCGATGCTCAAGATTGGGCCGAAATGATTTTTCGCATGTTGACTCGTTTCATCGAAAAGAAAAATTTTTCTTTTGAGGTTTTGTGGGAATCGCGTGGCGAGGAAGCCGGTTATAAATCCATCACTTTTCGAGTTTCCGGTCGCTACGCTTTTGGTTATTTAAAATCCGAAGCCGGTGTTCATCGTCTAGTTCGTATCTCACCATTTGATGCCGAGAAAATGCGTCACACTTCGTTCGCTTTGGTCGAAATTATTCCTGAACTCGAAGAAATTTCTGAAACGGAAATTGATCCCAAAGATTTGCGAATTGATACTTTCATGTCTGGTGGCAAAGGCGGTCAATCGGTTAATACCACGTATTCAGCCGTGCGTATCGTTCATATCCCCACCAACATAACCGTGCAATGCCAAAATGAACGTAGCCAACAACAGAATAAAGAGACCGCCCTAAAAGTTCTCGCCTCGCGTTTACACCATCTGGCTGAAATTGAACTCGAAGGTGAAAAGAAAAAACTTCGTGGTGAATTTAAGAGCGCTGAATGGGGCAATCAGATTCGCAGCTACGTTCTCCAACCTTACCAATTGGTCAAAGATCACCGAACCGATTTCGAGACGCCGGACACTCAGGGTGTTTTGAACGGCGAGTTGGATTTATTTGTCGAGGCGTATTTGCGAAAACAGTTGGGTAATTTGGATCGTTGGGCGGAGGAGAATCGGGAGTAGTGTTAAAGTGTTGGAGTGTTGGAGTGTTGGAGTGTTGGAGTGTTGGAGTGTTGGAGTGTTGGAGTGTTGGAGTGTTGGAGTGTTGGAGTGTTGGAGTGTTGGACCCCCCCACCTGTCATCCTGAGCCAGAGAAGGATCTCGCCACGTAGCTCCAATTTAATCCGATTCGATAATTTACCTATTTACGCTTTTACATTTTTACAGCCACCGATATGACCCCAAAATTACTTTTTCTCGATTGGGATGGCACACTGTGTTTCGATTATCTTTGGCGGAGTCTGACAAGTAAAAACGAACGAGTAAAAAAAGCTGTGGATTTTTTCTTTTCAGAAGAAAAAGATTTGGTTAATGACTGGTTGCGAGGTGATTTCAGTTCTGAAGAAATCAATGCCATGATTTCGGAAAAATCCGGTTGTTCTTTTGATGAATTGTGGAACTCTTTTGTTCACGACTGCCAAACAATGACTTTTGGTTCTCGTTTACGAGAAAGTCTGTCGAAAATTAGACAATCATCAAAAATAGTTTTGATTACCGGAAACATGGATTGTTTCAGACGATTCACAATTCCTGCCTTGAAACTAGACGACTGCTTTGACGATATGGTAATTTCTTGTGAGATCGGTTATCTGAAAAATGAGAAAGCCGGTCAGCAGTTTATTGATATTGCTAGGAAATTCGAAATAGAACTTTCTGATACGGTTTTGATAGACGATTCTGATAAAACCCTCAAAGTTTTTGCTGGACTCGGAGGATCGGCTTTTAAAACCACTGGCTTGGATAGGACTTTGGAGATTCTTGATGGTTTGGCATCACGAGGCGAGATTCTTCACAAGGGTTCAGAATGACATTTTTTTAAAAAATAATCTCCAAAATCCTTTAATCAAGTAAATCAAGGTTCAGACAATCACCAATATGAAAAAAAAATATTCTAAAATTTTGGTCACAGGCGGAGCCGGATTTATCGGCTCTCATGTTGTCGATCTTTTGATTAAAAATGGTTATCAAGTTTCCGTGGTCGACTCTATTGAAAAGAAAAAAGGTTGGATTAACAAGCAGGCTAATTATTACCATATTGACATTAATGACCAGAAGTTAAAAAGTGTTTTTGCCAAAGAAAAACCAGAAGCGGTTATTCATCTGGCCGCTTATATCGAGGATCGGACTTCGGTTCTGGAGCCGGTGGAAAATGCTGATAATAATATTATTGGTTTACTTAGAGTTTTTGAAATGTGTCGGGCTTTTAAAATTAAGCGAATTCTTTTTGCTTCGAGCAGTGTAATTTACGGTGAACAAAAAAGTTTTCCGATTGATGAAAAGGCTACACCTTGGCCACTTACGCCTTATGCGATTTCCAAGTTGGTTGGCGAACATTATTTGAATTTTTATAATAAGGTTTTAGGAATTTCTGGTTTGGCTTTGCGTTTAGCTAATGTTTACGGACCGCGTCAGGATAGTCGCGGGGATTCCGGGGTGCTGGCAATTTTTACCGAAAAAATGTTGCGCGGTCAGCAACCGGTGGTTAATAATGATGGCAAGACAAAACGTGATTATGTTTTTGTGGGTGATGTGGCTCGAGCTTTTCTTTTAGCTCTCGAAAGTAAAAAAGAAGGTGAAATAAATATTTCGTCCGGTCACGAGACTTCGACTTTGGAGATTTTTAAAACTCTTAAAACTTTAACCAAGTCGGATTGTAAGTTGGTTTTTGACGCCAAAAAACAAGATCGAATCAAACGAATAAGTTTGAACCCACGGCTGGCCGCCAAAACTATCGGTTGGAAACCAACCGTCTCGATTCAAGCCGGTTTTAAAACCACGGTTGCTTGGTTTAAATCCCGAATATGATTAAAAAGAAATTAAAAAAAGTTTTAGTCACTGGCGGCTTGGGTTTTATCGGTTCTAATTTAGTTGACGCTCTTATCGATCATGGTCATAAAGTCGTAGTGATCGATCGGAATAAACCAGGGATTTTTAAACCAGAGAATTCTAAGGCTAAATATTATCAGATGGATTTTGGTTCGCCAGAAGTTAAGAAGGTTTTTCAAAAGGAAAAGCCCGAAGTGGTTTTGCACATGGCCGCCCAAATCAGTGTGCCAAAATCAGTCGCCGATCCGGTTGGTGATGCTGAAAATAATATTTTGAAGTCACTCGGACTTTTGGAAATTGCCCGAAAGAGTGGGGTTAAGCGTTTCCTTTTCGCCTCGAGCGGTGGCGCAATTTATGGGGATTATCCGGTTTTTCCGACTCCGGAATTGCGTTCGGTGAAACCTTTGTCACCTTACGGTATTGGTAAGCAGGCTTTTGAATATCATTTATTGCAAGCCGGCAATGAACACGGTTTTTCGACGATGATTTTGCGCATGGCCAATGTTTATGGTCCGCGCCAAGGATTAAAGGGTGATAGTGGGGTGGTGGGCGTTTTTTGTAAAAAAATTGCTCTTGGCGAGCCGATTGAAATTTTTAATAAAGGGAAAGAAACTCGGGATTTTATTTTTGTCGGCGATGCGGTTGAAGCTTTTCATGAAGCTATCGACAGCAATGAAATTGGTTTTGTTAATATCAGTTCCGGACGAGAGATAAAAATCAAAGATCTTTTTTCGACCTTGGTAAAAATTTCCGGTAAAAAAGTTGATTTTAAATTATCGCCGCCTCGTTCCAAAGGTGAAATTTTACGTTCGGTTTTAAGTAATCGTTTGGCCAAAAAAAAGTTGGGTTGGCAACCAAAAAATAGTTTGGAAGAAGGTTTAAAAAAAACTTATGCCTGGTTTGAAAAAAATAAAGAATATTTCCACGATTAAGGCGGTCGAGATTTTAAAAGCCGGCGGAGCAGTAGTTTTTCCAACCGAAACAGCTTATGGTCTGGCGGTCGACGCGACGAATGAAAAAGCGGTTCGTCGCGTTTTTGCCATTAAAGGCCGAGGCAAAGAAAAAAGTTTTCCGCTCATTGCCGCTGATTTTAAAATGGTAGAAAAATACGCAATTTTATCGCCAGCAATAAAAAAACTGGTTAAAAAATATTGGCCGGGGCCGTTGACCGTAATAGTTGGGGTGCGGCACCTGCCCCTCGAAGCCTCGGAGGCGAAGTGGGGTGGCGCGCCCCAACTATCCTCGGGCGTTATTCGATCCGGCACCATCGCCATCCGTGTCCCCGATCACCCGATTGCCTGTGAGTTATCCAGGCGTCTCGGTCAGCCGATTGTCTCCACTTCGGCCAACGTTTCTGGAGAGCCAATTTGCTACTCGATTAGAGCTGTTAAAAAACAATTCGTTGGTCGAAAAACCCAACCGGATTTTTATCTGGAGGCTGGTTGTTTGAAGAAGGTAAAACCTTCGACAATCGTTATGGAAAAAGATGGCGAGATTATTATTTTGCGACAGGGTGAGATATCAATTCCCCCACCCCGGCCCTCTCCCGTATGAGGCATACAAAAAAATTAATTTTTTACCAAATCAATTTAGTCTCCCTCCTTCACCGCCACGGTGGGGGAGGGCTGGGGTGGGGGGGGTAACCAGGGCAAACGCACCAACTCTCTAGGCAATCGCGCTTAAATTCTCAATGTTTTTAACATAAAATATTTTTTCGCATCAAAAAAAAGCATTTTTTGTT
>JAGVPA010000037.1 GCA_020052445.1 bacterium | reverse complement strand
TCCACCACTCCACCACTCCACCACTCCACCACTCCACCACTCCACCACTCCACCTATTCCCAACCAAGAAAAAATAGTATACTTCTTTCAGAAATTAAATTAACCCCTCATTATGCAAATTCCATCAGAACTCCGAGCCTACGAAAAACCCACTCTTATCGTCGTCACCAACACTATGAAGGCTAAACTTTTTCTAGCCAAAGAAAGAGAAGTTGAAGAAATCTCCGTTATTGATGTGACCAAAGACCTTGAAGATGAATCAAGTGGTCGTGAAAAACTTATTGCTAGCGGCGCCGGCGGAAACGAATTAAGCGATAAAAAAGACCACATTACCAAAGATCATTTTTACCACGCCTTGAACGAAGATTTAATGCGTCGTTTACAAAACAACGAATTCGAGGCTTTGGCCTTCACTGTTCCGGCCGAATTAGAAAACGAGCTCAAGGAATGTCTCAATGTTCAACTCCTTAAAAAAGCCATCGCTTTTGTCCCAAAAAATTTAATGAACGATGATTTAGTGGATATTATAACGGTGGTTCAAGAAATTCCCGAGGAATAAAAATATCAAAAACCGTCCCGATTATCTCGGAACGGTTTTTATTTTTAGCTGGAGGCCACGGCCGGACTTGAACCGGCGAATAGCGGTTTTGCAGACCGCCGCGTTAACCAACTTCGCCACGTGGCCAGGGGTCATAGTCAACGACCCGTATTATATTAGAAAACCTCGACTGTTGTCCACTGGATACCAAAGTTTCTAGCATCGGCAGTTTCTTCCATCCAAATGTCTACTCGTTTATCATAGCGAGCATTCATACGGTCTTCGACGATAAACACTTCATCGCCATAAAGATCAGGAAAACGAACACGGGTGCCAATCGGCAAAAAATTAGCCGCTACTACACCACGACGAACCGTAGAACCTGAAGCGGTAATAAATGGTGTCGAGTCGGTTTGGCCGACTTCGCTTGAATAGGCGGTCATGGGAATCTTATAAAAAGTTCTGACCGGCTCGTCGTCACTGGAAGCTGGCAGCTGGCCATAAGAACGATAACCATTAGCCAACGCTTCGTTGGTCAAAAAAAGTTCTTGGCCATCAAGATTGGTTGGTGACAAAAAATCTAAGGAAAAAGCGGCGGCTGAACGAGGTGAAAAGACATAACTGCCAAAAATCACCATAAGGCCAATCATGGCCAACTCGATAGATTGGAATAAATGTTTCTTTTGTTTGGGGATAAATTTAAGCATATATAAAACTTCCCTGTTCAGGAAGCGGTAAAAGTATAACACATTTAAGCCTTTTGGTCAATGGAAAGACCCAAAAAACCGCCAGGCAGAGCAAAAAAAGACTTGTGGACTAAAACCCCAAAAATCGGTATTATGGACTAGCTTATGACTTCTCAATATTTACGCCGTCCTTCGGCCCTGCACAAAAAAAAGTGGTCTTTTTTTAAAAAAAACTTAAATAAAGCCAATTTAAAAAACCTACTTTTGATTGGTTTGTCTTTAGGGCTAGCGGGATCAATCTTTATTCTGGCGGCTTTTGCTTTTATTAGTCGTGACCTACCAGATCCAAATTCCCTCTCTGATCGCTCCATCAGCCAAAGCACAAAAATCTATGATCGGACTGGTGAACATCTTCTCTATGAAATCCACGGCGATGAAAACCGAACCTTGGTCAAACTGGCTTCTTATTTTTGTGAAAACGAAGCCGGTTCCATCGAGCTTGATCCAAACGGCATTCCGCTCATTGCCATCCAAGCCACCATTGCCGCCGAAGATCGTGGTTTTTGCAGTCATTACGGTTTCAGTATCAAAGGTTATCTTCGGGCTTTTGTAAACAATTTGCTTGGCAAATCAGGCGGTGGTTCCACCCTTACTCAACAGTTGGTCAAAAATGCCATATTAACTAACGAGCATAAAATCAGTCGCAAAATTAAGGAATTGATTCTCTCTATAGAAATTGAGCGACGTTATTCCAAAGACGAAATCCTGCAAATTTATTTCAACGAGGTGCCTTATGGCTCCACCAATTACGGCATTGAATCGGCCGCGCAACATTATTTTAAAAAATCAGTTAAAGACATTACCTTATCCGAAGCGGCCATCTTAGCTGCCTTACCGCAAAGACCATCAGCTTTACTGAACGATCCGGAGTTGCTTTTGGCTCGTCGAGATTGGATTTTGGACAGCATGTTTGACGAGGGTTTTATTACCGAAGAACAAAAAAATACCGCCAAAGCCGAGGTTATTAATGTCCAAAACGAAATTACCAATTCCGGTATCGAGGCGCCGCATTTTGTCTTTTATGTTCGCCAACTTTTGGAAGAACAATTAAATCTCGATCCACGGTTGGTTGAAGAAGGCGGTCTTAAAGTCATTACCACCCTCGATTACGATAAACAAAAAATGGCTGAGGAAGAAGTGGTAAAAGGAGTTGATGACCGTGGTGAAAAATACGGTTTCAACAACGCCGCTCTGGTGGCCGAGGATCCAAAAACCGGACAAATTTTGGCCATGGTAGGTTCCAAAGATTACTTTGACGACGACATCGCTGGTCAAGTAAATATTGCCACCAGTTTGCGACAACCGGGCTCGAGCTTCAAACCAATCGTCTATACCGCCGGTTTCATTAAAGGCTACACCCCGAATACCATCCTCTGGGATGTTAAAACCGATTTCGGGAACGGTTATTCGCCTAATGATTACGATCTAAAAGAACGTGGCCCACTCACCATTCGCCAAGCACTTCAAGGCTCTCTAAACATCCCAGCTGTCAAAATGGTTTATCTGGTCGGGGTAGAAAACGCTTTGAAATTTGCCGAAAGTCTTGGTTACAATTCTTTTACCGATCGTTCCAGATTTGGTTTGGCCATTGTTCTTGGCGGAGCCGAGGTAAAACTCCTTGAACACGTCGGAGCCTACTCAGTTTTAGCCAATGAAGGCATAAAACAAGAATCGACGGCCATTCTTAAAGTCGAAGAACCTGGTGGTAATGTTTTATATGAATGGAAAGAAGACGAGGGTAAAAAAATTATCGAACCAAATTTTACTCGCATGATTTCCAACGTCTTATCGGACAACGCGGCAAGAATTTATGTTTTCGGTGAAGGTAATTATCTTCATTTTGACAATCGTCCAGTGGCCGCCAAAACCGGCACCACCAATGATTACAACGACGCTTGGACCATGGGTTATACTCCATCGCTCGTAACTGGTGTCTGGGTTGGAAACTCAGACGGTTCTGATATGTTGCGCGGCGCCGACGGTTCCATAATTGCCGCGCCAATCTGGAATGCTTTTATGCAACGAGCTCTTGAAGGTTCGGCGGTTGAAAGTTTTACTGCCCCAGAAATTCCCGTCACCGGTAAAGCTGTCCTCGATGGCCAAACAACTCAGCAGACAGTGGTAATTGATAAAGCTTCAGGAAAATTAGCTACCGAATACACACCCACCTCTTACAAAGAAACTAAAACTTTTGCTGAATATCACGATATTCTTTTCTATGTAAACAAAGACGAACCTCAAGGCGCCGTACCAACCGACCCAACCATTGATCCAATGTTTGCGGCTTGGGAAGCGGCTGTCCAAAGCTGGATTGATCGCAAGGAAATTGAGACAGGTATCAGTATCGAACAAGGAACCGTGCCGACCGAATACGACGACGTCCATTTACCAATTAATTTCCCATCAGTAACCATTGAATCCCCAGCCAAAAACAGCTCTTTTGAAACACGGGAAATAAATATAGCTGCCAACGCCGATGCCCCGCGAGGCGTTCGTCTTTTGGAATTTTATATCGACGGTTATTATCTTGGCAGTGTCAACCAAGCCCCTTACGAAATCAGTACGAATATTCCCAACACTATTGACCGTGGTTACCACACCATAAAAGTCGTGGCTTATGACGATGTCGACAACACTGGTTCTGATTCAGTTGGCATTACTATAAATACCGAAGCTGTAGTATCTGACTTTTCTATTGTCGATCCGGTAAACGGCCAAACGATTGAAAAGAAACAAGACACTTATACAATTGCTCTTTCAATCCAAAACCCAAAAGATTTCGATTTTGTCAGCGTCTTTGCTGAGGAGGTTGGTAAAAATAACAAAATTTTAATTCAAATCGTTCCATCACCCGCTTCACCTTTCGTCACAATTCCTTGGACCTTACCTTCTTCCGGCACCTGGATAATCACCGCTTATGCCGAGGGCTCAGGCACAGATCTTGAAGCACTCGGATCAATGGTTTATGTTGTGAGCCTGGAAAGCACAACGGAATCGACAACCCCTAGCGATGGGTTGAATCCGTTTGAGTAATCGTCTGAACCATTTTTGTGGTAAGTCTTAAATATATTAATGTGGTTTGTACGGATAATCGGCTACACATTTTCAAGCTGGGTTTATGAGACTCCGTTTTGGTTTTGGAATTTGTGACTTCATTGTTGTCAACGATTTGACGCTTTGATAAATAATTTGACAAGTTTTATACGAAAAGCTATACTATAAATATGTAAAAGAATTTATAAATATGCACCCAATTCAACAAAAAATATTAAATTTCGCTGATAAACTAAATTTAAAAAGAGATGGACTTAGACAAATTGGAAGATTGATCGATGAACCTCACCCCTTTAAAGTCTCTTATCATTTAAAAAAACTCGAAGAAAAAGGTTTTATTAAAATTGATAAGAGAACCGGTGAAGTCAAATGCATTAAAGAAAGCTCTCCGCAAAAGGGATTATTTTGGGCAATTCCGGTTTTAGGATCCGCAAATTGCGGTGATCCAAATATCTTCGCCGAAGAAAATTTAGAAGGATATATTAAAGTATCAAAAAATATTATAAAAGTCGGCGACGGATTGCTCGCAATTAAAGCCTCGGGCAATTCCATGAATAAAGCAAATGTCAAAGGACAAAATATTGAAGACGGCGATTATGTAATTGTCAATTCAAAAATACAACCTCGGCCAAATGATTATGTTTTGGCAATCATTGATAATTGTGCAAATATAAAAAGGTTTTTGTTGGATTCAAAAAATAAAATTATTTCCCTCATGTCTGAATCGACAGAAAATCATCCAACTGTTTTTATTCATGAAACCGATAAATTTTTAATAAACGGCGTTGTTAAGTATGTAATTAAAAAACCGATTGTAAGTTGGTCATAAATTTTCTTTTTTAGCAATTTTTAGATATAATTTTATAAAATACTATTCTATGAATGAAAGAAAAACCGAAAAAATAATTGAAGATAAACTGACCGCGCTCGTTTATTTTGCAACGCCTGACATAATTATTGAGAAACAGCAAAGTGATAGTGGAATAATAAATAATTTATTATCCAAAGCCAGCAAATCAGGGTCAGGTGCCGGCTACCCAGAGTTTATAATAAGGAAAAAAAACTCAGATGTTGTTATAGTTATTGAATGCAAAGCACATATAAAGAATCATGTTAGTAAAAAAGTGGATAACCCAAAAGATTTTGCCGTTGACGGTGTTCTGCACTATGCGTCTTTTCTAAAAAACGAATTTCACGTTATTGCAATTGCCGTCAGTGGGGAAGAAAAAAATAATTATAAATTATCTATTTTTCAGTGGAACAAAAAAGAAAAAAGGTACTTTCCAAAAAGATACGCTGATTTGATGGCATACGACGATTACTATTCTTTATTCCATGAAAAAGACTCAGTCATTATTTCTGAAAAAGATTTGATGCAATACGCAAAAAAATTGCATGACGAAATGAGAGACGAGGCAAAATTAAAAGAAGCTGAAAAACCTTTGCTGGTGGGGGCATTACTACTCGCCTTAGAAAGTGGCGACTTCGTGAATGAATATCCAAGCATAACTAATCCAAAAAAATTGGCAAATAGAATCATTGAATCTATAGAAGATGGCTTAAGGGAAGCTAATATACCCGAAAATAAAATAGAAACCCTGAAAAGAGAATTTGGTTTTATCACCACCCATACTTATTTAACAAGAGGCGAAATTGATACTAAAAATCCTTCATATGACAACAATATCCTTCATAAATTTTTATTTGATATCCATAAAAAAGTATATCCGTTCATAAAAAAGGTTAACAACATGGATATAATAGGTAAATTTTACTCTGAATTTTTACGTTATACCGGTGGCGACGGAAAAGGGCTTGGTATTGTTTTGACACCGCCGCACATCACTGATCTTTTTTGCGAACTATCAGAAGTTAATAAAAACTCAAGGGTAATCGACATTTGTGCTGGAACTGGCGGATTTTTAATTTCAGCCATGGAACACATGCTCACCGACGACCCGACCGTATCTGAAATTGACAATATTTATAAAAATAATCTTGTTGGCATAGAAACCCAAACAAATATGTTTGCTTTAGCCTGCGCAAACATGATTATTCGTGGCGACGGCAAAACAAATCTTTTGCAGGACAACTGTTTTGACATGAAGAAAGAAGATCTCCAAAAATATCAATGCAATATAGGGATGATCAACCCACCATACTCACAAAAAAAAGAGGAGGAAAAAGAACTTGGTTTTGCAGATTATATGTTGGATGTTTTAAATGTTGGCGGTATTGGAATAGCAATATTACCGGTCAGGTGCACGAACAACGACAATGACATTAGAGAAAAAATAATGAAAAAACACACATTACGAGCCACAATGATTATGCCATCAGATTTATTTAAAGGCGTTGGCACCCATACATGTATAATGGTTTTTGAGGCACACAAACCGCACAACGAAAAAACACAAACTTGGTTTGCCTTATGGAATGATGACGGCTTTATAAATTACAAAAATCAAAGAGTGGACAGAAATGACAAATGGGGAAAAATTAAAAAACAATGGCTTTTGGATTATAGAAACAGAAAAGAATCCGCTGGTTACTCCGTGTTAAAAAATGTTGGCTCAACAGATGAGTGGTCGGCTTTGGCATATGTAAAAACAAATTATAAAAATTTGACAATTAGAGACTTCAAAAATACCATAAAAGATCACCTAATTTGCAACATAAAAAAAGAAACCGGCCTAGAAAATATTTATGAAATAATTTCAACTATTCTGGAAGATGTTGATAAAAGAAAAATATTTGAAAAAGAAACTGGTGATGAAAAAAATATAGATATAAAAAATTGGAAACCGATTGAAATCAATAAGATTTTTGATATTATTGGCAGCAAAACTACGCCAAAAAAGAAACTGGAAGAAATTGGTCAGGGCAAATATCCATATGTAACAACTAGGGCTACAAATAATGGCATAGATGGATATTATAATTATTTTACAGATAAAGGTAACGTCTTAACGCTTGATTCCGCAACAATAGGTTATTGTAGTTATCAAAAAGAAAATTTTACTGCGAGCGACCATGTAGAAAAATTAATTCCAAAGTTTGAAATGTCAGTTAATATGGCAATTTTCATACAAACACTGTTAAACAAGGAACAATTCAGATACTCGTACGGCAGAAAATTTAACCAAACAAGAATAGAAAATACAAAAATTATAATACCTTTTAAAGATGGGCGTCCTGACTGGAATTCAATGGATCAATTTGTAAAACAAATCTTAAGAAATAATAAAATCTGACTTTTATTATAAGGAATTTTGGACACTCACCCCTGACTCCTCTGCCCAAAATCCAAAACGGAAAAAGAAATTTGAAATTTTTTTTAAACAACCCCGACCGCTGTCGACAAAAAACAATCGATGTTATTAATTCATCGATTGTTTTAATTATGACTCAAAATTTATTCCTCAACCCGGGCCAAAGGAAACGTATTTGGTTGATGTAAGTCCGGTTCGGAACCGGAAAGCGGGTGATAGGCCAAAACTTGATTGCCGGCCACCAGAAAGGCGTTTAAGGCCGTTAGATGTGAGGGAAATAATTCGGTTGGTAAAAGGATTTCGTTTATCATTTTGCCATTTTTTAAAACCTCATGTCGAACCGCAAAACGAACATCAGCAAAATCGGCCACCATTTGATGCGGCCCATCGAAACCTTGTACCAAATACTGACCGCCAATACATAATTTAATTTCCAAATATTCTCCACTGTCTTCAACAAAAAACACACAAACTCTTTCAAAAGCATCAAGATTTTCCACCCGAGCCCCGGATGGCGCTTCTGGTAATTTATAACCCGGCGGTGAAGGTGTGGTTGTTTTAACCAAAATACCGACGTCGTTTTTTTGAATTTCAACCAAGGCGGAAATTCTTGAATCAGGACACTTTTCATTGTTCCACAAACGACCAATGGAAAGAAATAAGGTTTTTGGTTCTTTTGGAATTATTAACATATTGTTTGGGGGGGCGGAAGGGGTTAAAAAACCTCTGTCATCCTGAGCCAGCCATTCGATAGGTCTCATGGCCCTGAGCCGAGTCGTCTTTCGATTCCTCAAGGCGACCCTGAGGCGACTCGAAGGGGTCGAAGGGAGAAGGATCTCGCTTGCCACGCCGTAGCTCGCCGCGAGCGTAGGGTGGCCGCGTGGCTTCAAGAGTTTTTAATATAAAAAATCACGAGGCGAGATTCTTCCTCCTTCGCTCGCGTCGAGCTACGGGAGGACAGGTCGCAAGGGCTCAGAATGACAAGTTTGGGTATTTCAAAGCTCCAACCAAACCCCTAAAACCAAACAGTCTACTGCCGAATCGGCATCACAATATAAAGATGTTGGGTTTCGTTCCCAATTGGTTTAACCACGCACGGATTAGCACCGTCAATCATTTGAAACAAAACCTCTTCGGTGCTCATGGACTGAAGACCGTCTAATAAATATCTAAAATTGATAGTGACTGAATTTTCAGGACCGGTGACAATGGCTTTGGTACCAGTATTGTTTTCACCACGAGTGGCATCAGCGGCGGTGGCCCGAATCATACCAGCCGGATCAAAAGACAAAGTGACGTCAAACAAACCGGAACGAGAAAAAAGACTGGCGGTTTTTACGGCGTTCATCAGATCCTCACGATCAACTTTGGTTTCTGTTTGAAACACTTTAGGAATGATTTGTTGATAATCCGGAAAGTTTCCTTCAATAATTCGAGAAATCAGCTCGACTGAACCAAAAGTGAAAACCACCTGGTTATCAGAAAGACTAATTTGAACTTCGGATGGCGAATCAACAGAATCCTTAAAAACCGACAAAACCCGACTGACCTCAACCATGGTTTTGGCCGGTACAATAATAGAATTTTCAACTTGATCTTCTGAAACTATTTTCACTTTTCTTTCAGCCAAACGATAAGAATCTGTGGCGACTAAAATCAATTCTTGATTATTGAAACGCAAAAGCAAACCAGATAATTCCGGACGAGATTCGTTACTGGCCACCGCAAACACCACCTGAGACAACGCCTCACGGAAACTTTCAACCGGAACCATAAAAGTTTTACTGGCGGCGACCGAAGGCACTAAAGGAAAATCAGATGATGGCAGGCCGTTCATTTTTGTTTTGTAATCACCAGCCTCGATATGAAAATTTTGATCTTCGGACCAAAGATCGACTTTTTCTTCTTTTAAAAGAGAAATGTAATCGTAAAATAGTTTTGAAGGAATGGTTATATCACCCTCTTCATCAACCCGGCCTCTGACCAAACAACTAATAGCAATTTCTAGATTAGTTGAGGTTAAACGAAGATTGCCATTTTTAGCCACTAAAAGAACGTTATTCAAAATAGGTAATTGAATGTTCTTGGTTGATAAGTGACTAGTAATAGCCAAACCGGTTTGGAGATTTTTTTTAGTGCATGACACCTTCATATATCGATCGGTATTAATCGGTTTATTTTAAATATATAAATTTAGTAGTGGTAGTAGGGGTTGTGGATGAAGTGCAAAAGTCATTAAAGAAACTAATTTAAGCGGAGAAAGGTTGTTGGTAAAAGTGAATAGATGGCGTTGAGAGGTAGGCGAAAAAAGTGGACAGAAGTGAGTTGATCGAAATGGGGAAAAATTATTATCTTTTCTCCACCCTTACCTCACAGCACACACGGCTGTTTTTACCCAGGGTTTTCCACAGTCTATTCCTTAAACATAAAGTCTTTGTTTGATCGATTCTACATCTTGTTGAAGCTTTTCATCCACCGCGATCATGTTAGTAATTTTTTCGTAGGCGTGCATGGCGGTGGTGTGATCGCGACCGCCAAGTTCGTTGCCAATGGAAGGAAAACTGGATTTCATCTCCTCGCGCATAATGTACATAATGATTTGGCGAGGAAAGGCCAGACGTTTTTCCCGACTCTTACCAAGTAAATCTTCGATCTGAAGTTCGAAATAAGCGGCGACGGTTTGAATGAGTAGACGTGGGGAAATGTTGCGTTTGTTTTTGATTGGTTGAAAACTGGCCAGGATTGGTTTGACGGTTTCGATGGTTGGCACAATGTTTTTAAACTGGTGCATGGCAATAATTTTGTTCAAAGCACCTTCGAGTTCACGGACATTGCTTTGGACAACCGTGCTGATGTGGTGGAGAATATCTTGTTCCAATAAATAGTTCTTTTCGCGACATTTGGCTTGTAAAATAGCAATTCTGGTTTCAAAATCCGGGCTGCCAATATCTGCCATCATACCCCATTCGAATCGTGACGACAATCTTTGTTCAAGGTCTGGTATGGCTTTTGGTGGGCGATCTGAGGTGAGGATAATTTGTTTGTTGTTTTGGTGAAGGGTATTGAAGGTGTGAAAAAATTCCTCCTGAGTTCCCTCTTTGCCGGTAATGAATTGAATATCATCGATGAGCAAAGCGTCGACGGTTCGGTAAACATCCTTAAATTCCTTAGTTCGGTTGGTGCGAATAGCTTGGATAAAATCATTGGTGAATTTTTCGCTGGTGACGTAAAGGATTTTAGCTTTGGGGTTTTGTTTGGCTAGTTCGTTACCCACAGCTTGGAGTAAGTGTGTTTTACCAAGGCCGACTCCACCATAAATAAAGAGCGGGTTGTAAACATTGCCTGGTTGACTGGCCACGGCTTGAGCGGCGGCATGGGCCAGTTCGTTTTGTTTGCCAACAATGAAGTTGGAAAAGGAATATTTGGTGTTAAGAGAAACTTCAACCACCTCCTGTTTAGACGGTTGAACGATTTGGGGAAAAGTTTGGTAATAAGCAGCTTGGGAAAAAGTTTGGTTTTCAACCATGGCTTCCTTAATATCCATAGGTTCAATGGACACCGGTAATCCAGCCTTGGTTTCCACACGATAAATAATATTTTTGATGCGATTGTTGTTGGCAAAATTTTGCAGCAGATTGTGAATTTCTTTATGGTATTTTTTTTCTAACCAAGTTTTGGTAAAAGTGTTGGGTACGCCAATTACCACCTCGGTTTCGCCAAAAGTCGCGATAAAAGTTTGTTTAAACCAAGTGGTAAAGTTGGCCTTACTGAGTTTAAGTTCGAGCTCTCCAAGAACCGCCTGCCAAAGTTCGTTGGTATTCATAAAGGTGTGGCCCCAAAAGGGCGAAAAAGGTCGAAAAACCAAAAGGTTTGTTTACTTATGTTTGGTAGTTTACCACTTGTCCACAGGGGGGCAAGGGGGTGACTGGTAAGCGAGGGGGTTGATAAACTGTGGAAGGTGTGGTAATAATAGTGTCGTTATAAAGATTCATCTGGCAATAGCTGGATTTAGTAAAAAATTATGCCAAAACAAACTTTTCAACCAAAAAAAGCTCGTCGGGCCAAAGTCCACGGCTTCCTGTCCAGAATGGCCACTTCCGCCGGCCGCAAAGTCCTAAAACGCCGCCGCGACCGTGGTCGCAAGCGTGTTTCGGTTCAGGCTGTTAAGAAGTAAAATAAACAGGAACCAATTGTTCCGAATTTTTGAAAAAACCACCAAACTTTAAAAAAGCTGGTGGTTTTTTGATTTTTTGAGAAACGACGGTTGACACAAGGGTGGTTTTGTGATAGGTTTCTTTGTTGTGTTGGCTAATACTGGTCATACAAACACTTCATTAAGGAAGGAGGGAAAAATGTTCTTTCAGCAATTCGGTATCCCCACATCCATCATCGACAGTGTTCCGACAGACACTCCGGCTGGCCGTGATGCACGGACACTACTGGAGCTGTTTCTTGCGGTTACGGACGTTCAGGAGGACAAGTACGACAAACTTACTGTCGGAATCGATTACCCCGACGGTTTGTGGTGCAACGACGACTCCAATCTGGGTATCCTTTCGGAAGACGAAATTCTCAACAACCCAGACAATCCGTTGATCTCTGAGGCATATGCTCAGTCACAGCGTCGAATGGATGACGTTGTGATGATCCTGCACCCCCTGCTTACTTCGTATCGGGTCGCCGTCGTGATGGCAATGACGTGGGCGTTCGTCGAATTTGGTCGTATCGGACGCGAAATCAAAGGTCACGGAAACTCCGTTCGAAATCCGAGTTTCTATGTGCATCTTGAACAAATGGCGAGGCTGGGGCTCAGAAGTCCCCTTCTCTAGGTCTAATTAATCGGCCAACCGATTCCTTCAAGCGTTCCTGACGTAGCAATCGCGCTGCCAAGGGACGCTTTTTTTATTCATCTCAATCTTTCCCACTCTTTCCTCCCCTTTAATTCCCTTTCCTTCCCTCAAAGACCCTGAGCCAAGTCGAAGGGTTCCACCCGCCATGCTATAATAAAACCAATATATGTTACCTCAAGCCAATCGATTACGAAAAGAAAAAGAAGTTAATCGGGTTTTTAAAACCGGCAAGAGTGTTTTTGATCCGGTTTGCGGTTTTAAGGGTTTGAAAAACAACCTCGGTGTTTCTCGTTTTGCCGTGATGGTTGGGGTTAAGATCTCTAAATCGTCAGTGGTTCGAAATCGAATCCGCCGGCGGATTCGGGAGATTATTCGATTGAATTTGCCAAACATTAAGCCGGGCTATGATTTGTCGCTTATTGTTCGGCCAGAAGCTAAGACCGCGAGTTATCAGGAACTTGAGCAGGCTATTATTGGTGGTTTTCGGAAGGTTGGGTTGATGAGGTAGTTTTTTTGTAACCTAAACGATCGCCGTTATTCTGCGACCGGTTTCTATTTATATTATGTTTTCAATTTTCTCCTTTTTTTTTAATCTACCCAAGTATTTCACGGCTTTCATTATAAAAATCTATCAAAAAACCATTTCTCTCGATCACGGAATCCTTCATTTTCTCTATCCAAACGGTTACTGCCAGTTTTATCCGACTTGTTCTGAATATGCACGGCAAGCTATTCTTCGTTTTGGCGTCTTTAAAGGTGGGTTTTTGGCGACTTATCGTCTTTTAAGGTGTCATCCTTGGTCAGAAGGTGGAATTGACGAGGTACCTGGGACAAAAAAGGTTAAAATCGGCTTTCCGGAGGCTGAGTCGAAAGCAGGAAACGATCTTTCGGATCAAGACTTTGTAAAAATTATTAATCTTTGTCGAGAACAAATTATTATTCCGACCAAGAAAGCGGCAAAACCATTTATCCTCTGCCCCGTCGGTTTGGTTGGCTCAGGAAAAACCACGGTTATTAAACAATTGGCCGAACACTTCGGCTTGGTTAGAATTTCCAACGATGAAATCAGAAAAATTTTGCAGGCCGAAGGTTTTAATTTAACCAGAACGTCCGAGCTGGGATTTGGTCTGGCTAAGGAATTTGCCGAGAAAGGTTTTGGTTTGGCAATTGATGACGATTGCGCCGGACCAAAGGTGGTTGAGACCATCAAAGGTTTGACAACTAAAAACGGAATTAAAGTTTTTCTAATTCACGTCAACACTCCAGAAGATTTTATTTTAGAAAACCTAAAAAAGTTTCGACCGGACGCCAGTAACTCCATCGACAGTTACCATCGCCGAAAACATCTTCATCAACACCTAGATTTTTCATTTGATTATGTTTTCGACTTGTCGAAAGGCGATTTGTCGAGACAGGTTGAGGGGTGTGAGAGGACTATTAAGGGGAAGATTTGAAATTGTTTTTTTGAAATTAAAAAATCTGCCGATGAGTGGCAGATTTTTTTCTATCTTTTTTATTTCTTTTTACTACGTCCAACATAAGATGCCCCGATTAACAAAATGTTTACAAAAACCAAATAAATTGGAAAAGCGAGTTCGGAGAAACCGAAGGTTTTTAAAGCAAAAAAACTTGTTGAAGCGCTGAATAAAGCCACCATATAAGTTTTTACAAATTCCGTTTCAGGAAACTTCCAAGATTTGATAATGGTTGGGGCGGCCGCAAAACCATCACTTGCGATAGCAAAAATAATGGCAATCATTGGTTCTTTTGTTATCCACCAAAGGATTAGGGCTAAAAGCGAACAGGTGCCGCAAATATAATCAAAAGTTTCTAATTTCCAATAAGCCTTCGGATTAACAAAAGAGGCAATAAAAACCAAAAAAGCCGTAAGACCGGCCACAAATACTGGTAGTGCGGCCCAACGAACTCCATCAGAAAAGGCTGCCGCCGAAGCGATTAGTCCGGCTGATGACCACATTAGCCAAGTGACGCGATTTGGTTTCGTTCGACCAAGAAGAGTTTCTTTTGCGTAGTAATATTTACCAACCAGTTGTGCACCCGCGCCTAATAAAACTGCGTATTGAAGCATATCTTAATTGTTTTTATATTTTTTTCATTATTTTCTCCACCGTTTCTTCCGCGGTTAAATCACTATTATCAATCTCGAAACCCTCGGTAATTTTTGTGGTGATTTCGTAGATAAAACGTGTCGAGGCTTCGCCTAAACTTTTTTCTCGGCCTGTATCTCTTTCTAAACATTTTTCGACTGGACTAATAATGGTAAAAAAGATTATTTGGTCAGTGAATTTTTGTTTTAAATCATCGATTTGTTCTTGATAATAAAAATTACCATCGATGATAAATATTTTTTCAGAATTATTTACTAATTTAAAAATTATTTCATTGGCTTTTAGAAAATTTTCAACCGAAATTTCGTCGGGGCCGTCGAGATCGCTTTTGTGGAGAATTTCATCGACTGATAGATATTCTGCCTGAAGTTTTTCGGCCAGAAGTTTGGAAATTGTGGTTTTGCCGACGCCCAGCGGGCCACGAATAACAATTATTTTTTTCACAAAAATTACACCTCCACCTGTTTAATCCTCGTCATCGCCCCACGGACGATTTTAATTGAGGATTTTGGTTTTTTATAATACTCGGCCAAAAAACGGACCAGTTCTTGGTTAGCTTTGTCATCTCGCGGCGGGGCGGCAATTTTTATTTTTACTGTGTTGTCATCAAGCCAACCGGTGATTTCGGTTTTTTTGGCATTTGGTGTGGCGTGGATGGTTAGAAGCATATGGAGAAGTGAACCCTTCGACTCGTTGGTCTCGCTCAGGGTCTTCGACCTCTCGATTGGACTCGAGGTCTTCGAGGGGGTTGAAGGGAGTTTTTTTGGTTGGATTGGTGTCGGAACTGGGATTATTGGGATTATCCCGCCGACAGTGGCTTTTGGCGGGATCCCGCCAAAGTCCTACGACGGCGGGAAAGGATTGTTATGATTTTTAGGTTGGATTTTTTAAAGCAAGTAAGTCAGACTGGCAATATTTATTGTCACCAGGAAGAGATTTTTTGTGTTTCCAACAAATTATAGCTTCTGAAAGTTTTTTGTTTTTGTTGGTGGCGAAAAAATCTCTGATATAGGTGTTGTATTCAAACTGAGGAGCAATTTTTTTGGTTTTGACGTTCTTATTTTTATGCCAGAAATTGATGGCGTCTTGATAGGTTTTGTTAGAGTTGTTTTGGCAAAATTTTTGAAAAGCAACCGTGAATTTAAATTGTTTGCCAATAACTGACTCAAAAAAGTTTCTTAATGGTTCGGAGCTTTTATAGTTTTTCCCAATTTTTGTTTCAGTAGTTATGTTTTTATAGTCATGTTTATCAGAAGAATTAATTTTGGGATTCAATACCCGGTTTTTAATACCGGTACGTAAAAAAGATTCTATCTTTTTTGCCATTTCAATTTTTGAACCGGTAGAATTTATTCCGTTGTTTTTACAAAAAGATTTTAGTTCATCTTTGAGCCAATAATATTGTTTGAAATCTTTTAATGAGATTTTGTTGTTTAAAATTGGTCGGTTCACAAATTTTAAATCACCTTAATTTAAGTGTGCATTATTTTTTATCGGCTTCAATTTTGAATAAATCTTCCAATCGGTTTACGTATTTAATAGCAGAACTTTTTTCTGTTTCAGGGAGCGTTTGTATGCGATCAAGCAATGCTTGCGGGTTGTAATTACGTTTAAGTTCTGCCAACCCCCGGTTTCCCCAGGGGTCAATTGAGTCTACATACCATAATTTACCGGCAGTATCAAAAGCAAAATTGCCATGATTGCCTGTATCCAACCCCACCCCTAATTCATCTAGACTATTAATTATTACATGCCGTTCGGGTAAACTGTTTTTTATTTCATCTCGTCGTGATTCATCAATATGAATCCTTTGCACATCAATCCAGTATTCTTCAAGAATATGTTCTGGCACAGAATATGCCGTCATGTCTGGAATTTGTTCAGGGTAGAGTAAATGTAAAAGCTTTGTTAATAAATATCTTCCCTCGATATCTTCTTTGGTTTCTGGTGCATCTCCGCGCCTAAATACGCAACGTACTAACTCCGGATTGTCAGGATGTTCATGAATATCTTTAGATGCCCCGTTAGCCATAAAATGACCAACAGGTATACCCGAGTCATGACGTTTTTTCATGGCCTGTTCGGCATATTGGCTAGTAAAATCTAACGAATCTTCCATTTGTTTTCTTGATCTGTCCATATTTTTTTGTGTCATCGGTTTTTAGTTCGTTGTCAAAAAAGTTTGTGTAAGATTGTTTAGCCTCTAAATTTTTTCAACAAATTCAAATCCTTTTTCACTCCACCTTGCCCATCCTCCCACGGTGTCTCCAAAATCAAGTCTACATCTTTCAATTTCTTATTTTTCACAATCGCCTCAAAACCAGCCAGACCAATCTTTCCTTCTCCAAGGTGGGCGTGGCGATCTTTGTGTGAGCCGAGGTCGGTGAGTGAATCGTTGGTGTGGATTAAGACAAGTTTTTTGAGGCCAATAATTTTATCGAATTTTTTGAAAGTTTCTTCGACGGTTTTTTTGTCTCTTAAATCATAACCAGAAGCGAAGGCGTGTTGAGTATCAAAACAAACACCAATTTTTTCGCCGCCTTTGACCTGGAGTGCGTCGTTAATGTCTTCGAACGTATCGCCCATGATGGCCCCGGCACCGGCGGAGATTTCGATGAGTAATTGGCACGAACCTTTATAATCTTTCATGATTTTTTCGAGGCCTTCCTTAACCATTTCAACTCCTTTTTCCTCACCGACCTCGCGAGCGGAACCTAGGTGAAACATAACCGCTCGACAACCAAGAATCGAGCCGCGCTCGAGTTCCTCGCGAATTATATGAATTGAAAAACCGCGAGTTCGGTCGATGGGCGAAGCAAGATTTATAAAATAAGGGGCATGAATATAAGCCGCCGAGATTTTGTTTTTCTTCATGGCCGCCTGAAATTTTTTAGCCACCTCGGCATCGATAACCGGGGTGTGCCCACCTTGCGGTGAACGAGTAAACATTTGCAAAACCTCGCAACCAATTTTGGCTGCGTTAGCCGGTGCGTTCCAAACACCGCCTTCGATGGAAACATGGGCGCCGAAGTGCATATTGTTAAGGCCCCCACCCCACCCTCCCCCGTATGAGGCATACGAAGGAGGGAGTGTTAAGAAAAAAAGCTTATTCTCCCTCTCTCACCGCCACGGTGGGGGAGGGTTGGGGTGGGGGAAGTTATGAATTTACAAAATAAAACCTAAACCAAAATCCTGTTAATCCAGTAATCCTACAAATCCCAGTTCAGACAATAAAAATACTACCATTTTTCAAAGGATAAAAAAACCACCGCTTGCAAGCGGTGGTTTCCAATAACAATAAAAAACAAATCGTCCCCTTCAACCCCTTATTCCCCTTCAACCCCTTTAGTCCCGCCCACCATCAATTCCTTCAAAAGCACAATCACCTTCCGGTTTTGCATAATGGTTTCCAAATAATCACGATAGGCCGGTGAGTAAATTTTTTCTTTTGCTTCCTTGTCCTCACCATAATGTTCGGCCAGATGGTCGAGCTCTTCGTCGATTTCTTCACTGGTTACTTTGACATCTTCGAGCTTGGCAACTTCTTTGATGACGATAGCTACCTTAATGCGAGTTAAAGCCTGTGGGGTGAAATCGATTTTGACTTCGGGAATGGTTTTTTTGAGGCTCTTTAAATAATCTTCAAAATCTTGACCTTGATCTTCAACCCCATGTTTAAGTTCCTCGATCATTTTGTTGATTTCTTCGTTGACAAGTAAATCCGGGATGTCTTGGAAACGAGAATTTTTGGCCAAGAGTTCCAAAAGTTCGCGTTCCTGACGCACGGCTTCTTGTTCTTCTTTTTCCTTAGCCATGTTGTCTTTAATAATGGCTTTGAGAGCCGGTAAATCTTTTTGTCCAAGAGCCACGGCAAATTCATCGTTAATTTCTGGCGGCAAAAGATGGAAAATTTCTTTGACATCAACCTCGAATTCAACTTCCTGTTCGGCCAAATGTTTTTGGTAATGTTCTTTTGGAAATTTGAGTTTGAAAGTTTTGTTTTCACCTTCTTTGGCACTAATCAACTGCTCAATGAAACCAGGGATGTAATAAGCCTCGGCTAAGAAAACCGCATGATCGAGAGCTTGGCCGCCTTCAAGCGGCACGTTGTCTTTTTTAATGTTCATGTTGATGACCACCTTGTCGGCTTTGGTGGCCGCTGTACCGGCTTCGGCCCGGACTTCTTTGGTTTGCATGCGCTGAATGTCGCGCAGAGCAGTATCGATTTCTTTATCTTCAATATCAACTTTTTTCCCCTCGAGCTTTAAAGTTTTGTAATCTGCTAATTGATCGACAATCGGCATAAGAGCGACGGTGGCGGTGTAAACAAAATCATTGCCCGGTGCCATTTTGACGACGTCGATGGCTGGTGAACCAACCGGTTCGATTTTATTGGCTGTGAGGGCTTCGATAAAAGTTTGACGAACGGCACTTTCAACCGCCTCCTCATAAATTGCCATTTCACCCACCTGTTTTTTTAGCGCTTCGTAAGTCGCCTTACCTGGACGGAAACCGGGAATTTCCACATGTTCGGAAAGATGTTCCACCGCGTCCTCAAGATGCGGCTTCATTTCTTCAACTGAAACCGTGATGGTAAGTTTCATGGAATTTTTTGGTAAGTTTTCGATTTGAACTTCGGGCATATATTTTAGAGGAATCGAATTACTAATTTATTTCTAATATACGAATTTGGAACAGACCCACCTGTCATTCCGAGCCAAAGAGGAATCTCGCCTCGTGGTCCAAATGAAATTAGTATATTCGCCAACATTAGTAATTCGTTTCCTAAATTAGAATTAATAACGTGTCGAGAATACCGTGTTTTTTGCAGGGTGTCAATTGGGCGATTTGGTCTCAAACAACAACCTCAGGAACCAGAATATTACGGGATTGCCTGGCGATTTTTAGAAGTTTTTCTTTTGGTACGATAAAAGTTTTGTAATGTTGTCCTGAGACTTGGGCGGCTTCCTGATTTGGTAGAAATTCAGTTTCAACTTTGATAGGAATTTGTAGACTAGCAATATTGATGAAGGCTGTGACTTTAATTTTTTCCGACCATAAGCCAGTTAATTCCCAGTAACAAATATCTTTTCGTTGTTTGTCGGTCAATAACCAAATCGTTCCATCGACCGATTCATTAAAATTTGGACGAATACCATAAGAAAGGAAATTTTCATCCCAACATTCTTTTAAAATTTTTTGAGCCGGTTTTGGCATCTGACTTATGGCCTGAGAACAGAGTTCAAAATTTTTTATTTTAGCCGGAAAACCAAAAAAAGGTTTTTGACCGGTAATGGCCGTAATCATTTCAGTGTCACGGTTGGCTCCAAAACCAAAATATAATTTCATAACAAAATTTATTTTATCATTTTTGAAGGGAATAAAGAAGGGTTGGGTAAAAGCGTATTTTTTTGTTCACGTGTTCATTTTTGGATCGAGGTCGGTTGTGAACAAATGAACAATTTGAACAGATAACTTAAAATCAACCCAATCACTTTTATGTTTTTACACCTTTACACTTCCCAAATCCAAAATCCTAAAAATCCTTTCCCGCCGTCGTAGGACTTTGGCGGGATCCCGCCAAAAGCCACTGTCGGCGGGATAATCCCAATAATCCAGGTTCAGACAAATAAAAAAACACGGCCAGGCTGGGTGCTGGCCGCTTGGGCGGCGAGGCGAGTTCGGATTACTTGGGTGAGCGGGGTGGACGGGGTGTGGTGTAGGTGCTGAGCAGGGCAAACGCACCAACTATTTGTGTCCACAAGGCAGTCTCACTTAAATCCCCAATAAAAATGGAATTTATAATTCAAATGAGAGAAAGTCGTATAT
>JAGVPA010000019.1 GCA_020052445.1 bacterium | reverse complement strand
TTTTTGTTGGTTCATAACTAGGCTTTTTAGTGGTTAGCCTAGTTATATTTTGCTATTTTAAGCCAAATTTATCAATAGTTGGTGCGTTTGCCCTGGGATAATGGGGTGGTGAGGATTTTAGAAAAATAATCTAGACAAACGATTTTATAAAAAATATGCAGAAATTTTCTTTTATTAGACATGGTGAAAAAATGGGAGTTGATGAGGCGCGACCGGCTATTGAAGCATCTGGACTTACTAACGAACAACAAGCGCGCTGGAAACAGATTTGTGAACGTTTGCACATTGAAGATCCAGAAGTGACTTATCAAAGTGTTGAAAAAATGGAATCTTTGGCCAGAGATATTTTTTTGTCACTACCAGAACGCGCTCTGGTGGTTTTTTCGACGACCAATTATCCTCGCACACGTTTTACTGCGGAATACGTTTTGGAAACTTTGGAAGATCTGGTTCGTGAAGATGGCAAGAAACACATTTATACAGAAGTGATCGGGGAATCAATGACCGATACTGGTGTCAGAACCGTGGGCACATCTGGTTTGGCAAAAGAAGCCCCTGGCATGTTGCAACTCATGCAACAAATCGCGCGACAGGATCAAGCTGACGACGATGGAATGACTCAATATTTCTCTAGTACCGGCGGTGGTAAAGGACACACTAAGGAATTGGAATTGTTTTTTGCGGCCGTGAATCAAGATTTGGCCAGTGAAAATTCTTTAATAAAAAAAAGAGCCGATGAATTACGAGACGAGGTAGAACAATTAAAAGAAAATGTGCAAACCAATGACGAGTTGCCAATCTTTTTCTTTGGTGTGGGTCATATGTCGAGCCTGGTTGCTCTCGACGTATCCTTCAATGGTCGTACATCTTATGAACAAGTAGAAGAAATGCCGACTCCGCTTTCGCTTTTGGCCGCAAAAAATATTATATGAGTTCAGACGAATTTTCTTATCCACAGCCACCGCTTTCGGAAGCCAAAGTTTGGTTGGTTGGCCAACGACCGGGCACACCAGCCTTTCTTGATCCATACATGAAGGTCTGGAGCGATAAACATATCGAGCAGTATTATCAATTTTCTCGGCCTTACGAAGACGGTTATTGGCTTTTTCGTGGCGAGACTTCTTTGTTTAAACTTAATATTCGAAAATTTGGCTATTCGGTGTTGGATTATTTTTTATTAGATAATAATTTCAAAGAATATTTACGAAAGTGGGACAAAATAAAAAAGCAGACGCAGACGATTTGGTTTATTAATTACAAAAAAACAACAGTAGACCTCTCTGATGAAGAATTAGTTGATTTGGTCTGCAAGTGTCAGAATTTGTTGGAGGTTATTTGGGCAGTTTCCCCATTAGCCGCCATGATCGGCGATATGGCCACTGAATGGACCAACTGGTGGCTTGAGAAAAAGAATGTTCCGGCCGAAGAAGCAAAAATAATTTTTCCAAAACTTTTTTGTTATCCAAAAATTTCCGAGACCATAAAACGGCAGATTGCTATTTCGAGAAAAATGCGTTTCTCGTTGAATAAAAATAAAACAGCTCTTCGATTAGCTCAAGAATTTGCCTATGCCAAATCGAATTTTGATGGCTACGTCGAATACACAATTGACGATGTGTTGAAGGCGGCCGAAGCGGCAAGAAATTTTAGTAAGAAAGAGCAACGGCAATCAGTTAAAATTAAAAAATCTATTTTGAAAAAGTTGGGGGCCACCGAACAAGAAAAGAATATTTTTTCACTTTTTGGCTACTGTCAGTACAATAGAGATGAACGCATGTCTTATGAACAAAGACTTTTTGTGTTGATCGATCGCGTACTCAGCGAACTTTCAAAAAGATTTCTTATCGACGTGGCTACATTAAAATACTCATTTTCTGAAGAATTAACCGTGGAAAAATTACGAGATGAAAAATTTAGGCAGATGTTGAAAGAGCGGCAAAAGAACGGTTTACTTGTTTACTGGAAAGACGGAAAAATTGGTGAGTACCTTCTTGGTCAGGCCGGATCGATACTTTTTGACGGTGTACAAGTTGATAGTATCCAAGGTGACAAAGTAAAAGGGCAAGTCGCATTCAAAGGAAAGGTTAAGGGTGTTGTTAGAATCATTAATAACCCAAAAGAAAATGTACCAGACGAACCTTTTGTCCTCGTAACTTCCATGACCTCACCTGACTTTATACAGTTTTTGCGGAAATGCGTGGCTGTTGTCACTGACGAAGGTGGCATTACTTGCCACGCCGCCATTTTGTCGCGCGAACTCAAGAAACCTTGTATCATTGGTACAAAAATTGCCACCCAAGTTTTGCACGACGGTGATTTGGTGGAGGTCGATGCGGATAATGGGGTGGTTAGAAAGTTATAGTGTTTATGAAAATCAAACCGATTAAAAAAGAAAAAATTCAAAAGGCTGTGTCGCAATCTTCTCAGTTAGAAGGTTTGAGTTTTTCTGAAGCCAAAAAAGATAAAAAACTTATTTGCATATTGAAAAAAATTGGTCGAGCCTTTTCGATTTAGTTTCTATGATCCTCGAATCAACTCTAATCGATCTCAAAAATCTTCTCCTTGGTTGGAATATTTCGCCTGATGATTGGTATGTGACTGGCGAGGCGGCAATGGTTTTGTCTGGTTATCCGGTGACTTTTCGTGATCAGCAGATGGATGTTTTAGTTTGTCGGAGTGTTTGGCCTTGGGCTCGGCCCGAGGAACAGGTTTCTTTGTTTCCCGACGCCGGTACTTTGGAAGAAAAACAATTGCACGAGTTTATCGAGAAAAATAATATCACCCCAGATTTTCATCCCTTGCCGCATGTCGGAATCGAGGCGGCGGATCGTTTCGATCATTCCTTTATTTTTTCGCCGACCAGTGGTGTGCGAGTTTTAAGTCCTTGGGCCGGAGTTTGGCATCGGAAATTAATTATTGAGTTTTACGAGCAGACGCCAGGTTTTAGTTTAAAAGTTTTTGATAAAAATAAATTTTTGCGTTGGCAAAAGTTTATCGAAGAAATTCAGGTACAAGCCGAAACTATCGGTGATGAAAAAACCAGGGCCACTTGTTTGCAAGTTTTACCGGTGGTTGAAAGAGCGGTGGCTTTTTTCGAGACGGAAAAAGACGAAGATTCTTCAATTCTTTTTAAAGGTACAGCTGTTTGTCCGGGTTCAGTCGTTGGTACGGTGGCTTTTTGGCAAGATGGTCTTGATTTATCTGGTAAAATTGTCGTTTTAAAACACGCTTTGCCTTACCAATTCACTCAACTCGCTAAGGCTCGAGGTATAATTACTGAGGCTGGCGGTCTTTTAGGCCACGCCGCTGTGATTGCCAGAGAATACAAAATTCCAGCGATTGTCGGTGTCGCAAAAATCACTGAAAAATTATTTGAAGGCGATGAGGTTGAACTGGATGCGAATAATGGAACGGTAAGAAAATTATAGTTAGCTTGATTTTTCTTGTATTTGTTGCTAACCTAAAACCAAGATTATATGGCTACCATTAAAGAAATACAATTAAATACCGAGGTTTGGAAAGAAGGTGAAATGTTTGTTTCGTATATTCCACAATTGGATGTGTCTTCTTGCGGAAAAACCGTCGATGAAGCGCGAAAAAATATTCGCGAGGCGGCTGAGTTGTTTTTGGAAGAATCGGAAAAAGCCGGAACTATAAATCAAATTCTTGAAGAAGCCGGTTTTTCTTTTGATAAAACTTGGCAAGCACCGGAACTAGTGGCTTTAGAAAAAGTTAGACTGGCTTTTTAATATGCCAAAAATTTTGCCGGTCAGTTACAAAAGACTGGTTTGTGTTTTTGAAAAAGCAGGTTTTATTTTACTTCGAACCAAAGGTGATCATCTTGTTTATTTCAAAAAAGGGATTTTACGACCGGTTGTTATTCCAATGTATGACAATATTCCAATTTTTATTATAAAAAATTTGTTAAGGACGACAGGACTTTCCAGAGAAAAATATTTTGAACTTTTAAATCAATGTTAAAAATACCGTCCAATGAAGGACGGCATTTTTTTAATCTTCAGTAAATGGATTGTGTCCAGCTTTCAGTAAGTTTTCAATCGGGACAAAAAGCGGTTTGGGCAGATTGTTCCATTCAAACCAGTCCCAAACCTCCCAGCGATCCGGTTCGGTGATTGACGGTTCGCCGGAAGCATAATCGGCTACGACAAAAAGTGTGATGTAATGTTTGTCTTCTTTTTCAAAAATATCATTGGTGTAAACCCAAGATCGAAGATTTTTAATCTTCACTCCAGTTTCTTCGAGCGTCTCACGAATTGCACAATCTTCCCCGCTTCGCCAAACTCCAGATGGCCACCGGTAAAACTCCAGGTGCCATCACCATGGGCATTTTTTCTTTTGCCCATGAGAACTTTGCCGTCTTTTTTGATAATAACACCAACACCAACTTTTGGCCTTTTTATTTCGTCCATATGGGAATAAATGAACCCTTCGAGAGGCCTCAGGGCCTTCGGGGGGATTTTTAGAAAGGTTTGTTTGGAAATTGATTTAAAATTTGGTCAATCGGTTTGGTTAATGGTTCGGGAAATTTATTCCATTCGTACCATCGCCACTCTTCGTGTTTACCCTCGGTGTCGATCGCTTGGTCTGAATCGCTTTCAGCTAGAAAGAACAAACTGACGTATTGTTCATTGATGTCCTGGTAAAAATAATTGGTAAAAGTTAAAAAACGAAGATTTTTGATAGCCAAACCGGTTTCCTCTTTGGTTTTTCGAATCAAAAAATCTTCCGGTGATTCACCAAAAATTAATTCTCCACCAGGGAAACCCCAAGAACCGGGGCTGTGGCCGGTTTTTCTTAAGCCTAAGAGAGATTTTTCACCATGTTGGACAATAGCTACTACGCCAACTTTTGGTCTTTTTATTTCTTCCATATTTATTGAAGGGGTTTAAGGGGTTGGAGGGGATTTTTAGATTGGATCCCTTTTACTCTCTTCGTCACATTAGTGTATAATATTCTTGAAAATTATGAAACAAAAAACAGTTAAAATTATTTGGACGGTTCTTTCTTTGCTTGTGGTTATTTCTATGGTTTTTAGTGCGTTCATGTATTAGGTGGAGGGTGTAAAGGGGGCAAATGAGGCAAGGGGTTCAAAAAAGGAAGTTGTTTTTTTAGTTGTCCCCATCTCTGTCTGACCAGGCTAAAAAAATAAGACAGGACAAATGGGGTAAGGCAGCTGGTTACGATTAAATTGGTGTTGGAATAAAAAATAAAACCTCCGAGATTTTCACACGGAGGTTTTTTGATTTAAAAGTTATTCTTCAATTGTCCGCGTCACCGCGAACGGTTCAACAATAATTTCTGACCGAACCGTTCGAGTAATATTTCCTTCAGTTAAAGATAAAACAATTGTTCGAGCCGCGCCAACAATTGAAACACTTAGTGAACAAGTCGCTGGCTCGGTCACAATCTCGCTTTCCGAAAAATCAGGATTGGCTTTAAAATTAACCAGAGTTTCTTCAAGGCAGCCCATTAAATGTTCACGAGTTTCCAGACTGCGGTTATGTTCGGCCACCGTGCCGATTTCTTCAATCGAAAAACGCGACAGCATGCTGGCGGCAATAAGTGCGATGGTGCCGAGGGCCATGACAATCAAAAGTAGAGCTCCACCATGAGGTTCTGGCCTATTGTTCGATGGTTTGGCCTTGCAAGGCCAATGTCGTGGTAGTTTCATAACTGAAAGGTTGAGTACCGAAAGATGGATTTATTTGTTGGAGTTTAATATAAAAACGCAGACCGGTTAAGGTGTTTGTGGCATCGCGAACCGGTTCGATTTTCCATGAAGCAACTTCGATATTGGCATCGCTGAGCCAAATTGGCGTACTGGATCCGGACTGGAATCTTAGGCGGTCGACGGTTGTATCACCATTTGCCAAAGTTAGAGTGGTGGCTGGACGATCAATGGTTATAATATTTGAATCATCGTTGGTAAAAATTATTTTTCCATTGTCGACACCCAAACTTGAGGTCGAAATTTTTATGGCTTTGGCGCCGGTAATTTGATCCTCAAGTTCCAGAAAAATCAAACCAGCCGTTTCTTCATAACGGATTTTTGATTCGATGGTTTGGTAGGCTTGAACTGAATTTAAGGCCAGACTTAATATGGCCGGCATGGCAATTAAAAAAATCGAGACGGCAAGAATTGTTTCAAGAAGGGTGAAGCCTTTGTTCATAGGGTTACGAATCACGGAATCGGACGCTTCCCCCACCCCAGCCCTCCCCCGTACGTGGCGTACAGGAGAGGGAGACTAAGTTGGAAAATAATATCGCAATTAATTCTCCTTCCTTCGTATGCCTCATACGGGGGAAGGTTGGGATGGGGGCTCCGATGCGGAGAAATTAGTAGTGGTTAATCCGGCATAAAAGGATCGCTCGTTTTATTCGATCCATCCGAAAAAATTAAAGAAATGGTCATGGTGGCACCGTCCATTGCGGCGTTGAATTTGATTTTTTTCATTTCAGTTATACCACCCTCGATGGTTTCATTTGTGCCGTCGAGCAGAGTGCCAGAAGGTTGCTCGCCGTCTGGCGAGATGGCACCGGTGCTGGTCCAGAAAGCGTCGGTGTCAAAAAAGACTTGTTGGATTAGATTGGCATTATTCCAGGTCATTAGAACTTTATCGATAATCACATCACTGGTACCGTTATTGATAATATAAACATCACGTAAGTCTCGTCCGCCATACCAGGAAGATATGGAAAAGTCGATCGAGACCCGAGAAGCTTGTTCTGGGGCAAAACACGGACCTGTCGGTTCAACCCAGTTTGTGCGCAGTGAGGTGAGCGAGACTGAACGAGGGCTGCCGGTGGCGTCGGTCCAATTAACTGTACTTGTAATTTCAAAAGTGTCAGGGTCAACGATAGTACCGACCGGATCAAGTTCACAGGTTTCGCTCCGAGTGGCTGAAGTGATTTGTAAGGATCGTGTAAAATTTCCAGTTAAGGTTTCCGGTGAACCAGAAGCTAGTGTCCATTTATTTCCAGTGAAAGTTAAAGTGCCAGTTTCCGTGGCCAAGATATCAGAAAATGATAGCGAGCGAACGGCTTGCAAACCTTCCTCGGCATAAAACAAAGCCTGTTCACGTTTAGCCGAAGCCATGTTTCCTTGAGTGCCGGTAAGATAAAAGGTCATTAAAGCGGAAATAAAAAGAACTGACAGCCCAATAGCCACCATAGCTTCGACCAGAATTGTGCCTTTTTTGTGCATAAGGTTTTTTACACCATTTTGTCATTCTGAGTGCCTCACGACCTGTCCTCCCGTAGCTCGTCACGAGCGAAGGAGGAAGAATCTGCTTACCTCATTTTTTATAACCTATAAGGACAAAAGATTCTTCGCCCACCTTCGCTAGGGCTTCGGATGGGCAGGCGAGGCACTCAGAATGACAGGTGGGGGAGGTTAGAACTCGATTACTGGAATCCCCAAAGACGAAACTGTGACGACAAATTCTTTATCTGCGGTTTCAACTTCAATCGAACCGTATTGGGTGGTTTCGCCTCGGTTGGCTGAGAAAACAATTTCGTGGTCGTTGCCGCTTGATGGTGCGGCGCCGGATAAGGAAACTGAGTTGAATTTTATGCCACTGGGTAAGGTAGTGATTCGGTCGAAACTGGTGTTTCTGGTCAGGTAGGAATTTCCAGTGAAGATGGTAATAGATTCCCCGGCTCGAGTGGTTTCATTGTAGTTGAAATAAACGCCCCAATTACTGTTTTCAACTCCCAGGCGAGCTGATCTTGATGCGGTGGTTAGAGTATGGGCTAATCGCGAAGCGTTAGCCGCTGGCATGAAACTTTCTTGAAAATGTAAAAAGCTTGGCAGACCTAAGCCAAAAAGTACGGTGATAATTGCTGTGGTAATCAAAATTTCTAAAAGGGTAAAACCTTGATTAGAAACTGCCGACGACTTCATAAATAGGGGTTAAAATTGAGAGGACAATACCGCCGACTAAGCCGCCGATGAAAAGCAAAAGCAGTGGTTCCAGAGTTAGGGCTAGATTTTTGGTAATTTCATCAATTTCTTTTTCATAAAAATCTGATAGATAATCAAGCATTTCATCGAGGGTGCCGGTTTGTTCGCCGACATCAATCATGTGTTGGGCCATGATTGGAATGAGTGACGGTGAATCTTTGAGTGCGGCGGCAATGGTTGAACCTTGGGCGACGCTTTCTTTGATTTTGAAACAGAGTTTTTTGTAGTGAACGTTTTTGACAACTGAGGTGGAAATGTCGATGGCTGTGTCGATTGGTACGCCGCTTTCCAGAAGCAGACTTAGAACTCGGCTGATTCTGGCTAGGCTGAGCTTTTTGGCTAAAGGACCGACGATCGGAAAAATTAAAATGATTTTATGAAAAATCGGTTTGATAAAACTGACTTTTTTAATAAAAGAAAAAGCAATAATGAGGACAATAAGACCAAGAACCATTTCTTTGCCATGGTTCATAATTAGTCCGGTCACCCAAAGTAAAATTTTAGTTGAAAGCGGAATTTCGATTTTCATGGATTCGAAAATTCCCAAAATGTTTGGCAAAACAAAAACCACAATTCCAAGAGCAATACTTAGAGCGCTGATGATGACGATACTTGGATAAAGAGCCGCACTGATAATTTTTTGTCGCAACTCTCTTTCTTTTTCCATTTGCACGGCCAAATGTTCCAAATTTTCCTTAAGAGTTCCAGAAGCCTCGCCGACTTCGATTAAGCTGACAAAAACCGAATCAAAAACCTGGGGAAATTGTTTTAGTCCGGTAGCTAACGTGTCGCCGAGTTTGATGTAGGTTTGTAAAACGTTGAGGATTTTTTTGAGTACGCCCTTGGATTGATTTTGCAAAACCTCAACCGCTTCATCAATCGCCATGCCGGAACGCAAAAGAATGGCCAAGTATTTGGTAAAAAGTAATTTTTCTTTTAAAGATAATCGAGTATTGAGTTTTGTCCAGAGATTTACTTTTGTGCTGGCAGATTCGACAACTGATTTGAGTTCGGGGATTTTTTTTGTCATTACCGGTTCGGATTTTTTTTGAGCCATAACTATTCTCGCATAACGCGAACTAATTCTTCGAAAGTGGTTTCTTGACCAAGAACTTTGGCCACGCCGTCTTTTAGAAGGGAAGTCATACCTTCTTTAATGGCTTGGTTTTCGATCTGCTCACTGCTGACCCTTGAAATAGCAAGTTTTTGCAGTTCTTCGGACATTTCCATAACTTCATAAATTCCCACCCGTCCGTGATAGCCGGTGTTGTTGCATTTTTCACAACCTTTGGATTTAACGACCTGAACCGTGGTTTTGTCGCCAAATAGTTCTTTTACCGCTTTTTCACCTAAGATTTTTTCCACTTCGCTTTTTTGCAAATCAATTTTTTCACCGCAGTTGGTGCAAACTCGGCGCATAAGACGTTGAGCGATGGCACAGCTTAAAGTTGAGGCCAAAAGAAAGGGTTCGACACCCATGTCGATGAGACGAGGAATGGCAGCGGCGGCATTATTGGTGTGAAGAGTGGAAAGGAGTTTGTGACCGGTGAGCGCGGCGTTAACGGAAATTTCCGCAGTTTCCTGGTCGCGAATTTCTCCAACCATAATAATGTCAGGATCTTGGCGGAGCAGAGCTCGAAGACCATTGGCAAAAGTTAGTTTGGCCACTTGGTCGACTTGGCTTTGGTTAATGCCTTCGATATGAAATTCGATCGGATCTTCGATGGTTGAAATGTTAACATCACGAGTGTTGAGGGTTTCAAGAATGGCGTAAATTGACGTGGTTTTACCCGAACCGGTCGGACCGGTGGCAAGGATCATGCCCCATGGCCGGCGAGTGGCTTTTTGAACTTTGACTAAATCGGTTGGCGAGAAACCGAGTTGTTCAAGAGATAATTTATGAGATTCGCTCGAGAGAAGACGAAGCACCGCCTTTTCGCCATCAGCACAGGGAATAATGGAAGCTCGGACATCGACGTCGCCTTTTGGGGTGGAGAATTGGTAGCGACCGTCTTGCGGAGCCCGATGTTCGTCGGTGTGCATGTGGGTTAGAATTTTGATGAGGGAAATCAGTCGGTTTTGCACCGTGGTTGGTAAAACGAATAAATCTTGCAAAATACCGTCGATACGATAACGAATGGATCCTTGTTCGCGGCCGACTTCGATATGAACGTCGGAAGCGCGAGAAGCATGAGCAAAAAGCATGATGCTGGTAAAAAGTTGAACCGAGGCTGAGTCTTTTTTACCCTCAGCGGCTTTTTTTACCAAAATTTCAATATCCTTTTTTTCCGGGTAGACGTTTGGTAATACCGTGGTGTTGTTGGAAGCACGTTTAACTTTTTCTTTAGTTTCGTCAGTGGACATAAGGAAAGACTTAAAATTTAAAATCGTGTATACTTATTGTAGCTTATTTTTAAGAAATAAGAAAATCCAAAACTCCATAATTTGGAAATTCAACTTGACGATTCCGCGCCAGCTCTGCTGCGCGGTTTCCTTGCAAGGAAGAGTTTGAGAAACCATCGGTTTCTCAAATCAAGAAACTTCCG
>JAGVPA010000023.1 GCA_020052445.1 bacterium | reverse complement strand
ATTTTGTTTAAAACCTCAACGACTTCGCAGGTTTTAGTACCGGCCACAATGGCCACCAAAGCTCCCTTGCCACCCTTGGCCGCTTTATTCGTCAGGATGGTATAAAGCTCATCTTTAGTGACGGCGACCTCATCAATACTGAGATTTGGACCAAGGTTATTTTCAAAAAGAATCCATTTGTCGGCATGATCTTTTTGATCCCAATCTTTAAAGTCGCTCAGACGATCTTTGTATTGTTTTTCAAATTCTTTAATCGGGAGGCATTGAGACATCGCGACAGAGGAGAGCGAGGTCGCTGTTTCCTCCACACGTTTCTTTTAAAAAATTGGCAAACTCGATTTCAAGTTGAGTGCCTGGAAAAGCGAGTTGAATATCGCGTTTCAGATATTCTTTTTCTCCCTCGATTTTCCAGTAACGCCGTCTGATGATGAGCTGGGTTCTTTTGCCACGCAAAGGAAAATCGGTGATGGTTATGTTATGAAATTTTCTGGCAATAATTTTTTTATTTTTATTGGTTTTTGAAAGCGGTGGAATATCTTTTTCTTCCAAGGTGATGTAGACATTATTTTCATCACTTCTGCCTTCCGTGAGTTCAAACCATTCTGATGTGCCTTGAGGAAAAATGAGATCAAAAATCTCCTTTGTTATTTGCATAAAACAAAAATCGTTATTGACTAACGATTCCATTATATCGTGATTGGGAAATACCCACTATTGCGTATGATCCGGGCTTTCACGAAACTACCGGCTCTGCCGGCAGAGAATCATTTTTAAAAAACACTCGCAATAAAATGCAGGTGTTTTCTTGTTCCACTCAACCTGTTGATAACTTTCTTGTAAAAATAGTGGGGGATAAAATGGGATTAGTTTTAAAAACTAAGTTTATTGTCTATGGAACCAATTTCATTTAAAGATTCAAAAGGCAGGGATGTTTCATTAACGCCTTATGGTGATAGCAGGCCTTCTGTTTATAAAATTTTGCGTGGGGAAAGAAAAACATATGTTGGTGTTGTCCAAGAAAAAGATGGAAGATTTTTTTCAGGTTTTGAAAGAAATGTAGACGATTCGACAGGAAAAGTGGAATGGAGGACACCTCATCATCAAACTCAAAAAGAGAAAGGATTTGGTAGCTTACAAGAGGCGGCACAAAGCACAATCGATTATTACGATGAACAAAGAGAATTAGATAACGAAAATTGCGAAGGACGTCAACTAATTAGGTAATTTTCAAAATTAAAAAGACTGTCAATTTTCGACAGTCTTTTTTTGTTTCTTTCACACTTCTGTTAACAAAAACACTCACAAAGGCCGCGGGTGTTTTTGCGCTTGACAGTACTCTTTTAAACCGTCAAAATGGCCTTAATATGGATCATCAATTTAAACGACTTTTAAATCTTGTTCGTCGCACCGGCGATCGGCTAGTGGTGACCGATCCGAACGGGGAAGATGCCTATGTTCTTATGGGTTTGGAGGCCTATGAGAAGTTGGCCGACACCCTGACACCTCCAGACGTCGATTTTTCTGATGATTTTAATTGTGGTGACGAATTTGATAAGTATGATTTTGATGACGACGATGAAGAGGATGAATACGCTGAAAAAATAGACGATTTTGACCCAAATTGGAAAATTCCAGAGGAATTTTATACCGGTATTGTGCCCGAATCGGATAAACCGACCGAATCAAGTCAGCCTTCCGAATCTGAAGCAAAAAAAACGACTGTCGAACCTCCGCCATCCGATATCTGGTCCGTCATGCCACCCGCCGGCGATAACGCCCAAACCTGGAACCCAGAATCTTTCGGCGAAGCCGAAAGAAAAACCATCGAAGAAAAGTTCGGAAAACCCTCCCCAATTTCCTCAAAACCCTCCCAGACCCCTTCAGGGGTCGTAGAATTACCCAAAGTTGAACCCCAACCACCTCAATCCACCCCAATCACTCCAGAAATTCCAGAAAATTCCAAAAAAATCGATGAAAATGAGGACCTTGGTGAGGAGCAGTTCTACCTGGAACCGGTGGAATAACCTGTGGAAAGGTTACCCCCTTGCGTTTTTTAAGGGGTATTGCTATACTGTTGCCGTTATAAAAAATCTTAAAAATTCTTAAATTTAGCGATTTCTTTCTATTCTTTGATGGCCTAATACAAAGGATAAAAGCGCTTAAATAAGTCAAAAATATGGCAGAAGCATTTTTACGCGATAAGCCGCACGTCAACGTCGGCACCATTGGTCACGTCGACCACGGCAAAACCACTCTTACTGCCGCCATTTTGGCAGTTCTTGGTGCCAAAGGCCTTATTGCTCAAAAGAAAGGCATCGACGATCTTGATAAATCACCAGAATCTAAAGCTCGTGGTATCACAATTTCCACTGCTCACTGTGAATATCAGACCGAAAATCGCCACTATGCTCACGTCGACTGTCCCGGACACGCCGACTATGTCAAAAACATGATTACCGGTGCTGCCCAAATGGACGGTGCTATTCTTGTTGTTTCTGCTGCCGACGGTCCTATGCCACAGACCCGTGAACACATCATTCTTGCTCGCCAAGTCGGTGTGCCTTCAATCATCGTTTTCATGAACAAGGTTGATATGGTCGACGATCCAGAACTTTTGGACCTTGTCGAAGAAGAAATTCGCGATTTGCTCAAGAAATACGAATTCCCTGGCGACACTACCCCAATTATCCGTGGTTCAGCCTTGAAAGCTTTGGAAAACCCAACCGACGAAGCTGCCAGCAAACCAATCATGGATTTAATGAACGCTTTGGACACCTTCGTTCCAGTGCCAGTTCGTGAAGTCGAAAAGCCCTTCTTAATGGCTGTCGAAGACGTCTTCTCCATTGAAGGTCGTGGTACAGTGGCCACTGGTCGTATCGAACGCGGTGTTATCCATATCAACGAAGATGTGGACGTCGTCGGTTTGAAACCAGAGGTTTCCAAAACTGTCGTTACCGGTATCGAAATGTTTAACAAGTCTTTAACCGAAGGTCAGGCTGGTGACAACGCCGGTTTGCTGCTTCGCGGTGTTAAGAAAGAGGATATCGAACGTGGTATGGTTTTGTCCAAACCAGGTTCAGTTACTCCTCACACAGAATTTGAAGGAAAAATTTACGTTTTGTCCAAAGAAGAAGGTGGTCGTCACAAGCCTTTTTTCAATGGTTACAAACCACAATTTTACATTCGTACAACTGACGTGACCGGTGAATTAACTCTTCCGGAGAGTACGGAAATGGTTATGCCAGGTGATACCACAAACATCACTGTCAAACTCATCCAACCAGTTGCTCTTGAAGAAAATCAACGTTTCGCCATCCGTGAAGGTGGTAAAACCGTTGGTGCCGGCGTGGTTGTAAAAATTATCAAATAAATTATTCTGGCCTGGAGGCCGGAATTGGCTCAAGGAAAAATCCTTCTTCCAATTCCGGTCTCCAAGCCTTACCTGATCTTTCATTACCCTGTGTCTCAAGCAACCCAGAAAACTGAAGAAGAAAGCCGCCAAAGAATCCGTATTAAGATTCGGGCCTATGATCACAAAATCATCGACCAGGCTGCTCAAACAATCATGCGTACTGCCGAGCGTTCTGGAGCCAAAGTTTTGGGTCCAATTCCACTCCCGACAGAAAAACGCAAGTACACCGTCAACCGTTCCACTTTCGTGTACAAAGACGCTCGTGAACAATACGAAATGCGGGTTCACAAACGTTTGATTGATATTCTGGATCCTTCCGAACGCACAATGGACGCCTTAATGAGTCTAAATTTACCGGCGGGCGTAGATATCGAGATCAAAATGTAAAGAAATTAAACGATTAAAGAACGGGGAAGAAAGCTCGTGAGAATTACAAAAATTTTCGATCACGAAAACCTTCCTGAAGATTCCAAAATCGTAATTTAGAGGCCGTATTCATTAAATTTAAAGAACAATTGCCTTTAGTTATGTAGAGGCTGGAAGTTGCAAGCGAAAATATGCATCAGTTTAAAAGTGAGGAAAAAATTCGCTAATAACTTCCGGCTTTTAAGTTATACGCCGGAAAAAGTATGAAATTTATCATTGGAAGAAAATTAGAAATGACCCAACATTTTCGTGATGACGGTATGGTCATACCGGTTACTTTGGTTAAGGCTGAGCCTTGCGTGGTAACTCAAGTCAAAAACACGGAAAAAGACGGTTACGTTGCTGTACAAATCGGTGGTGAATTAGTTAAGGGTTTAAACAAACCTGAAGCTGGTCACGTGAAAGATTTGGATTTGGTTTCAACTTTGCGTGAATTCCGAGTCGATTCTACTGATTTGCAACGTGGCGATAAAATTGAGGTTTCGGTTTTTACACCGGGTGATAAAATCGATGTTATCGGAACTTCAAAAGGTCATGGTTTTCAAGGTGTGGTTAAACGTCATGGTTTCCACGGTTCACCGGCTTCGCACGGTCACAAAGACCAGTTGCGTATGCCTGGTTCCATTGCTTCTCGTCGTCAGGGTCCAGTTGCTAAAGGCAAGAGAATGGGTGGTCATATGGGTGATGCTCAAATTACAGTTCAAAATTTGGAAGTTATTACCATTGATCCAGTTAAACAAATTTTGGCAGTTAAGGGCGCAATTCCTGGTGCTCGCGGTTCCTTGGTTCTTATCCAAACACGTGAAGGAAAATCGATATGGCAAAAGTAAAGTTGTATAACCAAGAGGGTAAAGAAATCGGTGAGTTAGATCTCAATCCGTCTCTTTTCGATGTCAAAGTCGATTCGGCTTTTGTCCATCGGGCAGTGACCGCTCAAGAAGCTAACTATCGCCAAGTCTTAGCCCATACCAAGGGTCGTGGTGAAGTCCGCGGTGGTGGCCGAAAACCTTGGAAACAAAAAGGTACTGGTCAGGCCCGTCATGGTTCCAGACGCTCACCAATTTGGGTTGGTGGCGGTATCACTTTTGGTCCTACCAATGAACGTAATTTTAGTTTAAAAATTAACCGCACAGAACGTCGCAAGGCCTTGGCCATGTCACTTTCAGATAAGGTAGCCAGCAATAAGTTGATTGTCGTTGATTCATTGGTTATTCCAGAAGTTAAAACAAAACTTATTGCCGAAATGTTGAAAAAATTGCCGGTTGGTCGAAAAACTTTGTTGGTTATTGAACCAGAAAATAAAGTAACACCTAAAGCTGTTCGTAATATAAGTAATGCTAGTCCGATTTCTGCCAAGAGCTTGAACCTGGTTGATGTTTTGACAAATGATATACTGGTAATTTCAAAAGCCGCTATCGAGGTTTTGGAAAAAACTTTCATCAAATAAAAAGTTATGGGATTTTTAGATCGCTTTAAAAAACAGAAAGAACAGGAAATGGAAAAAACCGCTTCGTCTTCTGTTGTTGTTGAAAATAAAGTTGAAGAAAAACCGAAGGTTAAAAAAGTCATTAAAAAAGTTGAAGATAAAAAAGAAAAAACCGTTAAATCTTCAAAAAATATTGTTCCTGAAGCTTTGAGTGATATTTTGGTCTGCCCATTAGTTACAGAAAAATCAGCTACTTTAGCTTCGGTTGGTCAATATGTTTTCGAAATTAATCCTCGGGCCAATCGTTTGCAAGTAGCACAGGCTTTTAAAGCGGTTTATGGTATTGCTCCAGTTAAAGTTCAAATTCAGAATATTCGTCGTGAACCAGTCCGTTTCGGTCGTTTTCATGGTAAACAGAAGTCCTGGAAAAAGGCCATTGTTTGTTTAGCAAAAGGTAAAACTATTAATGTTCACGAAGGCATTTAGTTGAATTGTTATGCCAATTAAGAATTACAAACCGACTACTAACGCCCGACGCTTATCCAGTGTCCAGTCTTTTAAGGATATTACCAAGACTGAACCGGAAAAATCGTTGGTGATTTTTCGCAAGCAGAAATCCGGTCGTTCAATGGGCAAAATTTCTGTCCGCCATCGTGGCGGTGGGGCACGACGTTATGTCCGAGTTGTTGATTATCGTCGAGAAAAATTTGATATCCCGGCCAAAGTTGTGGCTGTCGAATATGATCCTAACCGTGGTGCCCGTCTTTTGCTCTTGAACTATGCTGATGGCGAAAAGCGTTACATGTTGGCTCCTCAGGGTTTGAATATTGGCGATAGCGTTGTTTCAACTCGTGGTAAAGGTGAAGTTAAAATTGGCAATCGTCTTCTTTTAGAAAATATTCCGGTCGGCATGAACGTTTACGATATTGAACTGCAACCAGAAAAAGGCGGTCAATTAGTTCACGGTGCTGGTGGTACGGCCCAACTCATGGCCGTTGAAGGAAGATTTGCTACATTAAAGTTGCCTTCAGGTGAAGTTCGAATGGTGGCCAAAGAATGTATGGCAACCGTAGGTGTAGTTTCAAATCCAGACTATGGTTTAATCCGTTGGGGTAAAGCCGGCCGAACTCGTCATCGGGGTGTCAGACCAACCGTGCGTGGTAAGGTTATGAACCCGGTTGATCACCCACACGGTGGCGGTGAAGGTCGTAACCCAATCGGTTTGAAACACCCAAAGACCCCACAAGGTAAACCAGCCTTGGGTGTCAAAACACGTAAAAGCAAGTCTTCAGACAAGATGATTGTCCAACGTCGTCCTAAGGGTCGGTTTGTGGGTAGCTCGGTGAAATAATCATAGGACTTCCTCATTTGGCGCATAACTTCGTCAAAACCTGAATTTTTTTGTTCAACGTATGTTGATACGTTTCACAAAAAAATTCAGGTCTTTCCTCGTTCTGCACTCAAATGAGAAAGTCCTAAATCAAAATTAGTTATGTCACGTAGTTCAAAAAAAGGACCTTATGTAGACCCCCGGCTGATGGAGAAAATCCAAAAGCTTGGTCCAGGTAGCCGCACAGTTATAAAAACCTGGGCTCGGGCTTCTTCGATTACCCCAGAAATGGTCGGCCTAACCATTGGTGTTCATAACGGTCGAGATCATATCCAGGTTAGAATCACTGAAGAAATGGTTGGTCATAAACTTGGTGAATTTTCACCGACTCGTAAATTTGTCCGCCATGGCGGTAAAATTCAAAAAGCCGAAGAAGGCGGGGCAAAACCAGCTGCTGCTCAACCAGCCAAAGCTGGTAAAAAATAGTTTCCTATGGATATTACAGCTAAAGCAAGATTTGTTCGTATGTCACCTCGTAAGGTGAGATTGGTGGCTAATACCATCCGCGGTCTTGGCGTAGCCAAAGCCGAGGAAGGTCTTTCTTTCATGAAACAACAGGCTTCCGAACCAATCATGAAACTTTTGAAATCAGCTATAGCTAATGCTGAACATAATTTTAAGCTTTCTTCTGAAAAATTATTTGTAAAAACTATTACTGTTGATGGCGGCCCGGTTTACAAACGCTGGACACCAAAAGCTTTTGGTCGGGCCACACCTATCCGCCACCGAACCTCGCATATTTCTTTAATTTTATCAGAAAAAGAAGCTGAACCAGAAGTAAAAGCCAAGAAAGAAACTAAGTCTAAGAAGAAACCGGTTAAGAAGAACGTCTAATATGGGTCATAAAGTACATCCAAAAGCGTTTCGATTAGCCACCATTCGTCCTTGGGACGCTTCGTGGTTTGCCAGAAAAGAAAATTTTTCGGATTTTTTGCGTGAAGATGTTCAGATTCGAGATTTTTTGCGCAAAGAACTTCGCGAAGCTTTTGTCGACAGAATCGAAATTGAACGCACTCGGCAGCAAGTGAACGTTATAATTTTTTCGGCCAAACCGGGCTTTATTATCGGTCGAGCCGGTGCTGGTATTGAAGAATTAAAGAAAAAGATTTTACAGAAATTTTATCGTGGTCGCCGGGTAGCTTTTTCGGTGAATGTAAAAGAAGTTGCTCGTCCATCTTTGTCGGCTCAGATTGTCGGTTTACAACTAGCGATAGATATTGAAAAACGTTTTCCTTTCCGTCGAGCCATGAAACAGTCAATTGAACGTGTACTTAAGGCTCGGGCTGAAGGTGTAAAAATTACTTTAGGCGGTCGCTTAAATGGTGCTGAAATTGCTCGGGTCGAAACTTTAGCTCACGGAAAAGTTCCACTTCATAATTTGCGGGCTGATATCGATTTCGCTACCGTAACCGCCAGAACAATCTATGGAGCTATCGGTATTAAAGTTTGGATTAATCGTGGCGAAATTTTTGAAAAAACCAGTACTGAAGTCAAAATTGGAGAATAAAACATTAGTATGTTGATCCCGAAGAAAGTAAAACATCGAAAATGGCATAAAGGTCGCGGGCGCGGCAAGCGTTTAGCGACTCAAAAAACCACTTTAGCTTTTGGCTCATTTGGTTTGAAAGCCATGGAAGAAGCCTGGATTACTTCCCGTCAGATTGAGGCGGCTCGTCGAGCCATGACTCGTTCTATCAAACGTGGTGGTAAAATTTGGATTCGGGTTTTTCCTGATCATCCGGTTACTACTAAAGGCGCCGAAATGCCAATGGGTAAAGGTAAAGGTGCTGTTGATCATTATGTTGCAGTAGTCAGAGCTGGCACAATAATGTTTGAAATGGATGGTGTGGTCGAAAAAGTAGCCAAAGAAGCTTTGGATTTGGCCTCGTACAAACTACCTGTTAAGACAAAGTTTATTGTCGAAGAATAAATTTAGTATGGAAGAGAAAGAATTAAAAAAGGCTTCACCTGAAGTTTTAAAAAAAGCCCTGCAAGAAGCCGAAGGAGAGCTGCGTTCAATGCGTTCAGCTATTTCGGCCAATCAGTTTTCTCAGGTCCGCAAGGTCAGAGAAGTTAAAAAAACTATTGCCAGGATTAAAACCTTTCTCAATCAGAAGATTTCGGAATAAATAATATGACTCAAGAAAAAAGTAAAACCCAACGCAGTTTCGTGGGCGTCGTCGTGTCAGATAAAATGGCTAAGACGATCGTTGTTCGAGTTGATCGCACGGTGCTCCACGAGAAATATCAAAAGCGTTACATTATGTCCCATCGTTATAAGGTGCATGATGAAAATAAGACAGCTAAAGTTGGTGACAAGGTTGAATTTGTTGAATGTCGCCCTTTGTCACGCGATAAGCGCTGGCGTTTACTTAAGGTTTTGAAGACCGAAGTCTAATTTTAGCAATATGGTTCAGCTTCGCAGCATGTTAAACGTGGCCGACAACTCCGGCGCCAAGAAACTTCAAATGTTTCGCGTCGAAGGCGGCTACAAAAAACGTTACGCTCGTTTGGGTGACGTGGTTACGGCTACCGTAAAAATTGCCACGCCACACGCCACCATCAAAAAGAGCGACGTAGTGCACGCGGTTATTGTGCGTACCCGTAAAGAAACCCGCCGTCCAGATGGTACTTATATTCGCTTTGACGAAAACGCGGCCGTGATTATTGATCCAAAAAGTAAAGAACCAAAAGGTACCCGTATTTTTGGACCAGTAGCTCGTGAATTGCGGGTTAAAGGTTTTGTCAAAATAATTTCACTGGCTCCTGAAGTGCTTTAATTATATGAAGTTGAAGATAAAAACAGGCGATACTGTCCGTATCATTGCGGGCAAAGACAAAGGTAAGCAAGGAAAAATCCTACAGGTTTTTCCTAAGCTTAATCGTGTCGTTGTGGAAGGCTTAAATTTAGCCATTCGTCATTTACGTTCACGTCGTAAAAACGAAGCTGGTCAAAAAATCACTTTTCCAGCCCCGGTTCAACTTTCAAACGTTCAGTTAGTTTCTTCAAAAAGTGGCGGAATTGGTCGTGTTGGTTGGAAGTTAATTGAAAAGGATGGTAAAAAAACATCGGTGCGAGTTATTCGTCATAGTGGTAGCACTGAAGATATTGAATAATTATGTCGTTGCAAAATTTCTACAAAGAAACCGTTGCTCCTAAACTTGCTGAAGATTTGGGACTTAAAAATGCCTTGGCTGTGCCAAAAATTTCCAAGGTTACTCTTAATGTTGGTTTAGGTCAGGGGATTAAAGAGGCTAAATATTTGGAAACCGCCGAAGCCACTCTTCGTCGCATTACCGGTCAACAGCCAGTTAAGTGTAAGGCTCGGGTTTCTATTTCTAACTTTAAAATCAGAAAAGGCATGGTGGTTGGCATGAAGGTAACTTTGCGCGGTAAACGCATGTGGGATTTTCTAGACAGATTGGTTAATGTAACCCTGCCACGCGTTCGCGACTTTCGTGGAATTTCTCCAGACGCTCTCGATGAAAGAGGCAATTATTCATTAGGCTTTCGTGAACATGTGTCTTTTCCAGAAATTTCTCCTGATGAAATTGAAGTTATACACGGTCTTCAGGTGGTTATTACTACTACGGCTAAAAACAAGGAACAAGGTCGAGCTTTACTCACCGCCTTGGGTTTCCCTTTTAAGATAACAAATGACAAAAAGTAAGTTAGAACTTTCATATTTGGTGCATAACTTCGTCAAAACCTGAATTTTTTGTTCAACGTATAAGGCATACGTTTCACAAAAAATTCAGGCTTTTCCTCGCTCTGCATCCAAATAAGAAAGTTCTATAAGTGAATTATGGCAACAGAAAATCAGCGTTATAAATCGCGCAAAAAACCAAAATTTTCCACTCGTCATGTCAACCGCTGTTGGCGTTGCGGCCGTAACCACGGCTATATGCGTGATTTTGATTTATGCCGTATTTGTTTCCGTGAGCTCGCTAACCAAGGAGAAATCCCTGGTATAAAAAAAGCCAGCTGGTAAAGTTTTGAAAATATGATGATCGACCCCTTATCAGACATGTTAACTCGCATCCGCAACGCGCAAGCTGTGCGGAAGGTTGAGGTGACAATTCCTTTTTCTAAAATTAAGTACAGTTTAGCAAAAATTTTGGAACAAGAAGGTTTTGTGATTCGAGTTGAAGAATCAACCGAGGACACTCGTCCGGTTATTCGGATGGTTTTGAAATACGATCACCGTGAACCGGCTATTCGTATGATTAAAAGAATTTCCAAACCAGGTCGTCGGGTTTATACTAAAAATACAGATTTACCTAGAGTTTTGTCTGGTCTTGGCATCGCCATTGTTTCCACCTCTAACGGTTTAATGACTAACAAAGAAGCGCGCGCCAGAAAACTTGGCGGCGAAGTTATTTGCGAAGTTGCTTAAATATATGTCTCGTATCGGATTAAAACCAATTATTGTTCCAGCCGGTGTTGAGGTCGTTATTGACGACCGGAATGTCACGGTAAAGGGCCCGAAAGGCAGTCTTTCGGTTGTTTTTCCTGATTGTGTAAAAATGAACCGTGAAGGTGAAGAAATAAAATTAACTGTGGCTCATCCTGGACAAAAGGATGAAAAAGCTTTGTGGGGAACCTTTCGGGCTCTTTTGCAAAACATGATAGTTGGAGTTACTGTCGGTTTTAAAAAAGCCATGGAAATTAATGGTATTGGTTACCGTGTAAACATTTCTGGAAATAAATTAGTCCTCGATCTTGGTTATTCTCACTCAATTGATTTTATTTTGCCAGAAGGCGTTTCGGCCACAGTTGAAAAAAGTATTTTAACTTTGAGTAGTATTGATAAACAATTGGTTGGTGAAACTGCCGCACGTATTCGTCGTTTAAGACCACCAGAGCCTTATAAGGGTACTGGAATAAAATACGTTGATGAAATTATTCGTCGTAAGGCAGGTAAAACCGGTAAAGCCGCCGCTTAATAAAATTAGGACTTTCTCATTTGGCGCATAACTTCGTCAAAACCTGAATTTTTTTGTTCAACGTATGTTGATACGTTTCACAAAAAAATTCAGGCCTTTCCTCGTTCTGCACTCAAATGAGAAAGTCCTAAAAACAAAAGTATGAAGGTTAAGAATCCTATTGAAAAAAAACGTCATCTTGCCAAGCTTCGGGCGGCCAGAGTTCGTGCGCGTATTAACGGCACCGCTGAGCAGCCACGGCTTTCGGTTAAGCGTAGTTCCAAACATCTTTACGCTCAACTTATTGATGATACAGTTGGTAAAACATTAGCCGCGGCTTCTGATTTTGAGGCAGTTGCTTCAGCTGGTAAAAAAATTACTAAAACCGAAGCGGCTACAGAAATAGGTAAACTCATCGCTTCTCGAGCCAAGGAAAAGGGAATTGAGCTGGTAGTTTTTGATCGCGGTGGTTACCGTTATCACGGACTCGTAGCGGCTTTGGCCGACGGAGCTCGTGAAGGTGGATTGATTTTCTAAAATATTATGTCGGAAGAAACAAACCCAACAACTCAAGTAACCGAAGCGGCAACTCAGCCGGTAATTTCTGATACACCAGCTAAGGTGGCTCCGGTTGCCCCTGGTCGTCCAGGTAGTCCGGCTCGCGGTGGTCGTGGCGGTGGCGCTCGCGGTTCATCTTCTCGCGACGGTCGAGGTGGCGGTGGCGCTCGCGGCGGTGGCCGAGGTCGTGATAGTCGTGATCGCGAACCAAAAGAATACGATCAAAAGATTTTGGAACTTTCTCGGGTTACTCGTGTGACGGCCGGTGGAAAACGCATGCGTTTTCGGGCCGCGGTAATCATCGGTAACCATGCCGGTAAAGTTGGTTTTGGTGTAGCTAAGGGCGCCGACGTGGCTATGGCCGTAGAAAAGGCTGTTCGTCAGGCTAAGAAAAAAGTTTTTACCATTACTTTGAATAACGAAACCATCCCACACGTCGTAAATGAAAAATTTGGTGCGGCTGTTGTGCTTTTGAAACCAGCTCCAAAAGGTACCGGACTTAAAGCCGGCGGTGCCGTTCGGGTGGTTTTGGAACTTGGCGGCGTACCAAACGCGGTTAGTAAAATTATGGGTTCGGCCAACAAAATCAATGTGGCCAAAGCTACTATAAAAGCCATGAAACGTTTACGCCTACCTGTTAAAACTGTCGTTTCTGAGGTAAAATAAATTTATGTCACTTGCTTTACACAATATTAAACCAGCCGCCGGCTCAAAAAAGACCAAAAAAAGAGTTGGTCGTGGTTTGGGTTCGACCGGTTCTTACTCTGGCCGCGGTGTTAAAGGCCAACGGGCTCGTTCCGGTGGCCGCGATGGTCTGCAAAAGTTAGGACTTCGTTCTCTAATGCTTAAATTGCCTAAGAGTCGTGGTTTTAAGAGTTTGGCCAAAAAACCAGCTGTGGTTAATGTTGGTGTTTTGTCTAAGAATTTTGCTGACGGGGCCACAGTTACACCTAAATTAATTTTAGAAAAAGAATTAGTTCGTTCCATTACAAACGGTGTTAAAGTTTTGGCTGAAGGTGAAATCAAACATCGTTTAGTTATTAAAAGTTGTATAGTTTCAGAATCGGCCAAAGAAAAAATTACCAAAGCCGGCGGTGAAGTCATCGTCGCCTAAATTTCATTTATGATCCTCCAGCGTATTTTTCGCACGCCAGAGGTTAGAAACAGCGTGCTGTTTGTTCTTGCCTTACTTGTAATATTCCGCGTCGCGGCTCATATTCCGGTGCCAGGTCTTGATGCCAGCGCACTGACTTCTTTTTTTCAGAATAACCAATTTTTAGGACTTCTGAATATTTTTTCGGGCGGAACATTGGAAAATTTTTCCATTGTTGCCCTTGGTGTTGGACCTTATATTACAGCTTCGATTATTTTCCAGCTTTTGGGCATGATTGTGCCAAAGTTTGAAGAAATGCAAAAGGAAGAGCAGGGTCGTCAGCGCATTAATAGTTGGACTCGTTGGTTAACTGTTCCTCTCGCTATTTTTCAAGGTTACAGCATGATTCTGTTGCTTAGACAACAAGCGCCAACGGTTTTTGCTGATTTAAATTTTTTGATAATTTTGTTGGCGATCTTGTCAATGACGGCTGGTACAATTTTTGTCATGTGGCTTGGTGAGCTTATTTCAGAAAAACATGTTGGCAACGGTGTTTCCATCATGATTTTTGCCGGTATTGCCGCCGGTTTACCACAGTTTTTCCAAAAGTCATTGGCCGTTTACGATCGTTCACAAATGATTACCATGATACTTTTTGTTGTGGTTGCTGTTTTGACAATTGTTGGTGTGGTAATCATGCACGAAGCTCAAAGAAATATTCCTGTTCAATACGCTCGTGGTGGTCACACTTCACGTTTGGGCGGTGCGGCGGCCAGTCGTCTACCTTTAAAAGTTAACATGGCCGGAGTTATTCCAATCATCTTTGCTATCTCGATTATTTTGTTTCCTCGTGTCTTTGCTCAATTTTTTACCGATGCCAAGAGTATCTGGCTTCGCGAGGCGGCTACTTACACCATAGGAATATTCGACAACCAATTGTTCTACGGCATTGTGTATTTCCTTTTAGTCTTTGGTTTTACTTATTTCTACACAGCTGTAATTTTCCATCCAGATCGCGTGGCCGAAAATTTGCAGATGCAAGGCGGATTCATTCCTGGTATTCGTCCAGGCAAACCAACTTCGGAATATCTCAACTTTGTTTCTAACCGCATTTTGCTCGCCGGCGCTTTGTTTCTAGCCGTCATCGCCGTGTTGCCTCTCAGTCTTAAACTAATGACCGGCAATGCCAGCTTGGTGGTTGGTGGAACTTCGGTTTTGATCGTGGTAAGTGTGGTTATTGAAACTGTTAGACAGATTGAAGCACAGCTTATGATGAGGGAATATGATGTGTAGGTACTAATACTAAATGTTAAAAAATCGCCTTTTGTGGCGATTTTTTGGTTTTTTAGGATCTTTGGCTTGACATTTTTGGATTTTTGTGTTAAATTTGCCTGTCCAAACAAGCGTTTTTCCGCCTTTTTTATGACTTTTTGAAAAGTGGTAAAAAGTGCGGATTGACGCTTGACGTTCCGTCGAGGTCACTATCCCGAGGGAGTCTCTCATGCGAAGCATTCATTTCCTTCTTCTTTCTGTCATCGCTCTTCTCGCTGCCTGTGACCACAAGGACGTTGACGGTGATGGATACGTCAACGACTGCAGTCAAGCGGAGCAGCACGACGGAGGGGTGAGGGAAGGTGGTCGTATCGTCGCACATTGCGGCGATTGCGACGACATGAACCATGATATCGCACCCAACGCCATGGAGATCTGTGACAGCATCGACAACAACTGCAACGGCAAAGTCGACGAGGCGCTGCTCTCGGTTACCGACGATAACAGGAAACTGCCTGGAGTAATCCTTTTCGGCGAGGACCGTGATCAGGACGGATTCGGTGCAAGCCATTACTCAGTTCAAGTTCTGGCCTGTTCGCAGCCCAATGGCTACGTCACCGATATCACGGATCGGAATGACGAAGATCCGGCGTCCTACCCGGGCGCTTCCGAGATCTGCGATGACAAGGACAACGACTACGACGGCGAGATCGACGAGGTACTCGTCGACTGCGACGCCGACAGTGACGGGGTTGCCAAACCCCGCGACTGCGACGAAACCAATCCCGACATCCATCCCGGCGCCAAGGAGATCTGCGACGGCATCGACAACAACTGCGACGGCCTGATCGACAATCCGGCGACCGTCTGCACGGTCATCCCGGCGGAGGGTCCGACCGACTTCCAGGCCGAAGAGCTCAGATTGGAAAAGAAGACGTGGTTCGTCGACGGGGTCGAGATCTGTGTCGCCTACAAGATCGGTAGGACGTGGCGATTCCCAGATTATTTCAGTGACTGGGACTGGGAGAAGGCTCGTTGCAATGGCGTAGCCTTCGCAAGGTAGGTTCTTTCTTTCCATTGGTACAATTCCGGCCAACTTCGTGTGGCTGGGATTTTTTATATCTGATCGATTTTCATGGGGTTATGCACCCTCGACGATTTTCTGATTCACGGCTATACTACTCCTGTCTTATGAATAAAATTCTTATTATGGGTCCTCAGGGATCCGGTAAAGGTACACAGGCCGAGATTTTGGCCAAGGATTTGGGAGTGCCGGCGATTTCTATGGGTGCATTGCTGCGCGATGAAATCAATAGCGGTTCGGAGGCGGGAAAGCTGGCCAAAGATTTTTTGGCTAGTGGAAAATTGGTGCCAGACGAGTTAGTTTTGCAAGTGGTTCAGTCGCGGCTTAATCAGCCAGACGCCGCCAACGGTTGGATTTTGGATGGCTTTCCAAGAATCATGGCTCAAGCTGAAATGTTTTTACGATCCATTCAACCGACCCATGCTATTATTTTAGAGATTACCGATGATCAATCTCTTGAACGTCTTTCTGGTCGGGTCCAATGTGACAAATGTCGTTGTGGTTTTCAATTAAAATACGTGCCGCCAAAAAATGTTGGTAAATGCGATCATTGTGATGGTAATTTGGTTCATCGTTCAGATGATATCCCGGAAGTTATAAAAGAACGTTTGAATATTTATCATGAGGAGACCGAACCAGTAGCTCGCAAGTTTGAAGAAATGGGGATTTTGCATCGTGTCGACGGTTCAGGTACGATTGAAGAAGTGGCAGCGGAAGTGAAGAAACTATTTGTCTGAACTGGGATTTGTGGGATTTTGGGATTAACAGGATTTTTGGATTGGTGTTTTGAATTTTGAGTGTTGAAGTCACGTGGCGAGATTCCTCTCTGGCTCGGAATGACGGGGGGGTTCTATAATCACGATAATCCTTTAATCATGTAAATCACGGTTCGGACAATCAAAATATGTCCTTAATCAAAACCGACGAAGAAATTAAAATAATGCGTGAAGGTGGAAAAATTCTTTCCTCGGCTTTGTCGGCGGCTATTAAGGCTGTTCGGCCAGGTGTTTCAATTCGTGAGCTGGATGAAATTGCCGAAACCACTATTCGGGCCGCGGGTGCTGTACCGTCTTTTAAAGGTTACCGAAGTTCAAAAAAAGAACCAGCCTTTCCAACCACCCTCTGTATTTCTATTGGACCAGAAGTTGTTCATGGTTCGGCTGATAGAAATATAAAATTAAAAATTGGTGATATCGTCAGTTTAGATATCGGTTGCGAATACAAAGGTTTGTTCACCGATATGGCCGCAACCGTGCCGGTTGGCGAAGTTTCAACTGAAGCTAAAGATTTGCTGCGAGTAACTCGTGAGGCCTTGTTTGCCGGCGTAAAAGTCGCCAATCCAAAAAGCGATGTTCGAGATATCAGTGCGGCTATCGATGGTTATGTTAAACCTCACGGCTACGGCATCGTTACCGCGCTCGTTGGCCACGGGGTTGGCCACGCAGTTCATGAAGCGCCAAATGTGCCAAATTATTTTTCAAATCGAGCGCCAAGTGTGCCACTCAAACCTGGCATGTGCATAGCCATTGAGCCAATGATTACATTAGGTAGTGGCGACGTTGTGACCGCTGACGATGGTTGGACAGTGATAACCGAAGATAAAAGTTTGGCGGCTCATTTTGAGATGACGATTGCGATTACAAAAAAAGGCCACGAGATTTTGACGCCGTTGCCAGTTTAAAACATCCCCTGAAGGGGATTGGGATTATTTTAGTTAGTTGGATTTTTGGGTTATGAGGATTCTTGGGATCGATTATGGTGATAAAAAGATCGGTTTGGCTTTTGGGGAATCGGAAGCCAAGGTGGCTGTACCACTGGAAGTGATACAGAATTTTGGAGCTGAGACGATTAAAAAAATTGCCGAAAAAATTCGTCTTGAAGATTATGACCAAGTTGTAGTTGGCGTGCCACTTTCAACCGGCAGTCATCACAATTCCAAACAGTTAGAAAAATCCCGAGTTTTCATCGAGAAACTTAAGATGTCGGTTTCAATTCCGGTTTTTGAAGAAGATGAGTCTTACACCACCTCAGAAAGTATTCGTTTGCAGCGGGAAGAAGGGGCGGCAGCTGACGAGGATGCAATTGCCGCCATGCTGATTTTGGAACAGTTTTTTGGCAACCCCCACCCCTAACCCCTCCCCCAGGGTGGGAGGGGAAAAATTGTGTGTCAATTTTATACCATACTACCGGAATAGTTTTGTCTAAACGCGACTGGCGGGAGTCAGATCGCGTTTATTCGGTTTTGACGCAGGAACATGGCAAGATTGAAATGGTGGCTCGGGGGGCGCGCAAACCTTTAGCTAAACTTTCACCGCATTTGGAATTTTGTGCCGAGGTCGAGTTACTTATTGTGCACGGCCGAGTTCATGAAACCGTGGCCGGCGTGGAACGAAAAAGATCTTTTGTTGGTCTCTATGACAGTTTGACCAAATCTTTGGTGGCACATCACGTGCTGCAATTAGTTGATTTGGGGACACATGAGCGAGAAGTTGATAGATTTTTATATGAAGAAGTAAAAAATTTTTTAATTTTTTTGCACAAAGCCCCAGACCTAACTTCCGAACGCGCCGCTTTTGTCCTTTCAGCCTTTGCTTTAAAACTTCTGTCATTACTCGGCTATCGTCCGGAACTTAATTTTTGTTTGCAGTGTTTGAATCAAATAAAACCCGGTGAATTTCATTGGCACGCTTTGAAGGGCGGAGTGGTTTGTCGAGCCTGTATTGAAGCCGACAAAGAACAATGGTTTTCGGCCCGACTTTTATCTGACGATGTTTTAAAATTAATGCGTTTTGCGCTAAGCGAAAGATTCGCTGATTTACTGCGACCAAGATTAAGCGGAGAAATTTTGGATCAATATCACGAAGCCGTCGAAGCTCTTTTAGTCGCCCATTTTCCAACCATTCCAGCGACGACGCTGAGGGTGGCTTGTAATTTGTAAAAAAAAGACCTCCGCGCGCGTGGGGGCGAGGAGGAAGACGACGGATCGGAACAGGGACAGCAAGAGCTGAAATCAGCGCTGACTCACGTGTGGTGTGACGCCTAGTGGGTCGGGCCGCTTAGTACGGCCGCGGCGGCTGCACATCGTTTGTTGAGGAGAAGCTTGCTGAGTTTCCGTCCGTTTTTGTTCTCGCCGAGCAGGCGAAAACTCGTGATCCTGAGCGTGGGGAGACAACGGTTTTCTCGAGCCCACGCAACCAGTTTGTTGAGACAGGGTACTGGATGTCGAGACGCGAGAACGCACCGAATGAGATGGTCGAGACGAGCTTCGGTTGGCGACGTTTCTTCGTCGAGCACGGTGTTGAACACCGTGATCGTCTCGATTTCTTCGGTGGGTTCGTGCATCGCAACCGGCGTTGTCTTGGCACGTCCAATCAGGACTCGAGCGGAAGGAAGCGGGGGAAGAATGGAAGGAGCGAGCATCAGCGGTTTCCTCATCAGCTTTTTTCGTGGTGATGGTTGGCGGAATAGAAAATCCCGCCGGCAGGTGACTTTTGGATCGTTCCGAAAAGCCGATTGCAGTATGGCCTTTTTTTGGGTTTTTGTCAATCCACCTTCGCTCGTGGCGAGCTACGGCGAGACAACGCCCGCTTTTCGAGATTTCGGTGGGGAAAGGACTTTTGGCTCAGATTAGCGATTATTAGTTCAGAAATACAAAAACCGACTCGTTTTTTAAATGAGTCGGTTTTTGAGTTTTGTTTTTTGACTATCTTAATAAGGATAACACAAGCCATCGGTGGCTAAATAATAGCCGTCTTGGCAATAATAGTAGGTGCTGCCACCATTATTTTGTGGTTATTTCTCTACACTCAAAACAGTTCAGAACAGACGCAAGCCAAAGGGTTCATTGAGTTGGAGATAGGTGGATCGGTTTTTTTATTTTTAGTTTTTTTGTTGACGGATTTTTCAATAACTGGTATATTGAAATTGTTATGGAAACTACCCGCATTATTTTGAATGATAATAATAATCAAAACCGGCTCCCGCTGGCGTTGTTTGCATAACTTCAAGTTTTAATCAAAAGCAAACAAAGACCAGCGGAAACGCTGGTCTTTTTGTTAATATTCCTGGGTAGTTGAGCGGCACAACGCCACGCTGTTAACGTGGATATCGCAGGTTCGATTCCTGCCCCAGGAGCCAAATTTAATCCAAATATATTTATGCACATCGATAAAGAACTCGTAAAAAAAGTCGCTAATTTATCCAATCTAATTTTAGACGACGACGAAACCGATCGTTTTACAAAAGAAATGGGAGACGTTCTTGGTTATGCGGAACAACTTAATGAGATCGACGTGTCTGATGTTGAACCGACCGATCAAGTGACTGGTCTGTCTAATGTCTTTCGTGAAGATATTGTTATTGATTACCCAGCTGATAAAAAACAAAAACTTATTCACACCGCTCCAAAATTAGAAAACGGATACATTGTTGTCCCAAAAGTTGTTTAATATGTCTTTAAATTTATTATCAATTGAAGAATTGCATGATGGTTTGGCTGCCAAGAAGTTTTCTTGTCGGGAAATAATCGAGGACTGCCTTAAGTGTATAAAAGAAAAAGACGGAGAAATTCATGCTTTTTTGTCGGTTTATCCAGAGATGGCCTTAAAATGTGCCGATGAAGTGGATAGCAAGATTAAAGCCGGCGAAATGATCGGTTTGTTGGAAGGAATTCCTTTCTCGGTTAAGGATGTTATTTTAGTTGAAGATATGTCGGCTACAGCCGGTTCAAAAATCCTCGAATTTTTCGTCGCGCCATATGACGCTACCGTTATTAAACGCTTGAAAGAAGCCGGAGCAATCGTTATTGGAAAAACTAACTGTGACGCTTATGGTTTCGGAAGTTCAACGGAAAATTCTGATTTTGGGGTTACAAAAAATCCTCACGATTTAACAAAAGTTGCCGGCGGTTCAAGTGGTGGTGCGGCGGCCTCCGTGGTTTCAGGAATGTGTACTTTTGCTTTGGGCGAAGATACGGGCGGCTCCATCAGACAACCGGCTTCTTTTTGCGGGATCTATGGTTTCAAGGTTAGTTATGGACGAGTTTCTCGTTACGGCTCAATTGCGTATGCTTCATCATTTGATTCTATCGGGCCAATGGCTCGATCGACTCGCGATATCGCCATTGTTCTTTCAGTTATTGCCGGAAACGATTCTTTAGACGCCACGACCGTGCCCGATTTAGTTCCTGATTACTTGGTTGAATTGGAAACAAAAAAAGATAAACCTAAAAAAATCGGTTTACCAAAAGAATATTTCAACGGACTGGATACCAAAACAACGGCGATTATTGATAGCGCTTTAGAAGTTTTTAGACGAAAAGGTTACGAGGTGGTGGAAATATCTTTACCGCATACAAAATATGCCATCGCTTGTTATTACTTGTTGGTAACTTCTGAAGCAAGTTCTAACCTGGCTCGTTTAGATGGCGTCAGATTTGGTTATCGGGCACCCGATCCAACCAATCTTGAAGATCTTTACAAACGATCTCGAACTTATGGTTTTGGTCCTGAAGTAAAACGCCGAATTATTTTAGGAACGTTTTCGTTATCTTCCGGTTATTTTGACGCTTATTATAAACGAGCGCAAAAAGTCCGGACTCTAATTCGTGAAGATTTTAAAAAAGCTTTTGAAGAAGTTGATTTGATTATTACTCCGACTTCGCCGTTTCCTGCTTTTTCAGTTGGTGAAAAAGTTGATGACCCGTTGACTATGTATTTAGCTGATATTTTTACTGTTGGTTTCAGTTTGGCCGGACTGCCAACCATTAACGTTCCATGTGGTTTAATCGGCCACCTGCCAGTCGGTATGCAAATTACCGCCTCATATTTAAATGAAACATCCGCTCTTAAAGCATCATTGGATTTTGAACAATCACACACATAATTTATATGGAAAAACTAGAAACCGTCATCGGCTTGGAAATTCACGTTGAGCTTAAAACTGCCTCAAAAATGTTTTGTTCTTGTAAAAATGATTCAATGAGCACCGAACCAAATATCAATGTCTGCCCAACTTGTATGGGTATGGTCGGAACTTTGCCGTTGTTGAACAAACGAGCTTTTGAGCAAACGGTTCTTTTAGCTTCGACTTTAAAAAGTACAATTTCTCGACACACAAAATGGGATCGAAAATCATATTTTTATCCGGATTTACCAAAAGGTTTTCAGATTTCCCAGTTCGATTTACCTATTGGCCAAGGCGGTGAGGTATTTTTTCCATTTAACAATACTTTGCATTCTGTACGTATGACTCGAGTTCATCTTGAGGAAGATGCGGCAAAATCTGTACATGGCGTCGATAAAACTTTTATTGATTTTAATCGTTCCTCGGTTCCGTTAGTGGAAATGGTTACCGAACCAGACTTGCGATCAGCCGAGGAAGCTAAAGCTTTGCTTAAAGCCATTCGGAGATTGGTGAAAGATTTAGGTATCAGTGATGCTGATATGGAAAAAGGCCAAATGCGTTGTGATGCCAGTATTTCATTGCGAAAATTTGGCGAAGAAAAATTATACTCTCGGGTGGAAATTAAAAACCTTAACTCTTTTCGAAGTGTTGAAAGCGCCTTGAAATATCAAGAAGAAAAATTAAAAACCGAATGGCAGTCCGGTACATATCCGGAAATGGCGTCGACGGTATTGTGGAATGATGAGCGTATGGCCACTTACCCCATGCGAACAAAAGAAACAGCCGCCGATTATCGTTATTTTCCAGAGCCGGATATTCCAGTCGTCAAACTTTCTGAAGAAGCGATTACTTGTTTAACAAAAGATTGCCCACGATTGAGAAAAGATGAATTTTCTAAATTGATTGAAGAAGGTGTTGATCTTATTAAACTGCTTAGTCTTCTTGATTCAACGGAATTATTTTGGTCTTTTGCTGACCTATGTAAAAAAATGGAAAGCAAAGAAGAAAAAGATCTAGCGCTTAATTTTTATATAACTGAAGTCCCTCTTTTGTTTGAAACTTACGGATCCATACCGTTTTCTGAAGACGAAATGTTGTTACTTATAAAAAAAGTTAATGAAGGAATAATTCCTGTCTCAACAGCAAAAAAGTTTTTGAGTTCTTGCAAAAAAAATAATAACCTTGCCAAATGTATAAATGATTTTGAAACCTTGGTGTGTTCTGAAAAAGTTGATCTTTCTCAAGTGGTAACCAATGTCTTGTCTAAAAATACTTCGTTGGTTAACCAGTATTTGGTCGGAGAGGAAAAAGTTTTACAAGCATTTATTGGGTTGGTTATGCGAGAAACAAAGGGTATGTTCAGTGGACGAGAAATTTCTGACACTATACATAAAACTTTGGAGGCCATGAGACAACAAAAAAATAAATAGTATGATTATTACACAAGCCGAAACCTTAAGTGACCAAGATGGCCAACAAGTCTGCATTCAAGGTTTTGTCCAAACAATTCGCAAACAAAGTAAAACCTGTTTTATTATTTTACGTGATCGAACGGGGTTGATTCAGTGTGTAGTCGATGAATCCCTTCAGAGTTTATACGAATTGAGTTTAACAATAACTACGGAATCGACGGTAAAAATTACAGGATTAGTGCATCAAGAATCAAGAGCCAAAAGTGGGTATGAAGTCGTAGTACAAGATATCGTTATTTTATCTAGTGCCGATGCCCAAAAACCAATCCCGTTATTTAGTCCAAAAGCAGAAAAAGTTGATCCAAATGTTCGAATGGATTTTCGTTGGCTTGATTTACGTAAACCAGAAAAACGGCTTATTTTCGAGGTTTGGACTTTGCTTGAACAGTCGCTCAGAACCTTTTGGATTAAAAAAGGTTTTTTGGAAATCCATTCGCCAAAGCTTATGGACGCCGCGAGTGAAGGCGGGGCGGAATTTTTTAAGGTAGAATATTTTGATCGCCAAGCTTTTTTAGCTCAATCACCGCAATTCTATAAACAAATGGCTATGGCGGCTGGTTTTGATCGGGTTTTTGAAGTCGGGCCGATCTTTCGAGCTGAACCATCTTTTACCCCGCGACACGCCACTGAATTTACCGGGTTTGATATGGAAATTTCATGGATTGAGTCCTATGAAGATGTAATGAAAATTTGGGAAGAAGCAATTGTTTTTGCGTTGTCTGAAATTAAAAGAAAATTAGGTTCGCGTATTAAAGAGCTGTATCAACGAGAAATTATTGTCCCCACCCTTCCGTTTCCTCGTTTGTCTATGAAGGAAACAAAAGAGTTACTTAAAAAACACGAAATTGTTGATCGACGCGATGGTGATCTTTCGCCGGAAGAAGAACGTGAGATATCGACTATTGTAAAAGAAACTTACGGTCATGAATTTGTGTTCGTTACCGAATACCCAAAACAGGTTCGTCCTTTTTATCATATGCGATTAGAATCTGACCCTACTTTAACAAAAAGTTTTGATTTGCTTTGGGACGGAATAGAAATAACTACCGGTGCTCAACGGGAACATCATTATGAACAATTAAAAAAACAGGCTCTTGAGAAAGGAATAAAAATTGAGTCAATTCAAACTTATCTTGATTTTTTCCGCTACGGTTGTCCACCCCATGGTGGAATGGGGGCTGGTGCCGCCCGAATGATTATGAAAATTCTTGATTTGCCAAATATTCGAGAGGCTACCTATCTTCACCGATCGGTTCATCGATTAACTCCATAAATATTTTGGTTAGCACAAAAGGAATCTTTGATTTTTTCTCTTAGTTGTGCGGTTTTTTTGTTTAAATTTTTGTTCGGTTTTCCACTTCTCTAATCATTAAAACTAAGCTAAAATAACCAATGCTCCGCCAGCAGTCGATGCGGATTTTTCGATCGGCTGCGGTGAGATAAATTTATGCCTATATACACTTACGTTTCCGAAATCGAAAAACACGTTGGCGAGGAAATCGAACTAAAAGGTTGGGTTTATAATTTCCGTTCCAGCGGCAAGATTTTTTTCTTGCAGTTACGCGACGGCTCAGGCCGGGTCCAGGTGGTTTATTCAGCTGGCAATTTGCCGGTTGACCAATGGGAAAAATTGCAGTCTATTCGTATTGAATCGTCAGTCACGGTTCATGGAACGGTTAAGGCTGAATCGCGCGCCACCTCGGGTTTTGAACTCGATGGAACTTCGGTCGAGATTATTAATCTCGCCCCGGACGATTATCCAATTGGAAAAAAAGAACATGGACCGGAATTTTTGCTTGATAATCGGCATCTGTGGTTGCGCAGTGAAAGTCAGTGGGCGGTTTTGCGCTTACGACATTTAGTTAAATTGGGTTTGCAGGAATTTTTTAATAGTCAAGGTTTTATCGAACTCGATACACCAACTTTTACTCCAAATAGTTGTGAAGGAACCACTGATCTTTTTGAGGTAGAATATTTTGATAAAAAAGCTTATCTTACTCAAAACGGTCAGTTGTATCTTGAAGCTATGTGTATGGCTTTTGGTCGGGTTTATGATCTTTGTCCAAACTTTCGAGCTGAAAAATCAAAAACCAGAAAACATCTCACCGAATTTTGGTCGCTTAATCCGGAAATAGCTTTTATCAATCATGAGGAAAGTCTAGCTCTCCAAGAAAAAGCTTTGAAATTTGTTGTAGAGTTTGTGCTTCAACGTGCAGCTTCAGAGTTAAAAATTCTTGAACGTGACGTTACTGAGCTACAGGCATTTTTACAGGAACCGTTTAAACATTATGAATATAAAGATGCCATTAATTATCTTCAGACGCACGGTTCATTGATAAAATACGGTGATGATTTAGGTGCTGAGGATGAAGAAATTCTTACCCGTGACAGTCGAGCCGCCGTGATCGTAAAAAATTGGCCAAAAACCATTAAACCTTTTTACATGAAGACTCATTCCGAAGATTCGTCTCTGGTTTTTAATGCCGATGTTTTAGCACCACGCGGTTTTGGTGAAATCGTCGGTGGCAGTCAACGTGAAGACGATTACGAAACGTTGGTAAAAAGTTTACGAGAACATAATTTACCACTTGATATTTTTGCTTGGTATTTAGATTTACGAAAGTATGGTTCGGTGCCTCATTGTGGTTTTGGTATTGGAATCGAACGGGTAACTCGTTGGATTGCCGGTATTCATCATGTACGAGAGACTGCCGCTTTTCCAAGAATGATCAACAGATTAACGCCTTAGTATGGATAAACTGCGAACGGTTTTATTTGTCATCGGTTTTTTAGGAGCGGTTTTAACTGTGGTGAATTTTTCGGTTTGTCGTTGGGGCGGACCTGTACAACCGAGCAGTTTGGCTTGGTGCGGTGGTTGGCCGGATTTTACGTCTTGGTACGAAAAGGCCACCTACTCAGATTATTTTCCCGTCGAGACCTCTTTGTTGCTTGGGGATTATGCGGTTTATAGCGTTTCGCAAAGTGAAGACGTTTGGGACAGTGAAGCTGAGGCTTGGACAACCACCAACGATAAAACCATTTATCGATATCGAATCGAAAGTGGTGAAAAAGAAATTCTAAAAACTCCGGAAGATCCAACAAAAGAGTTTTATAGCAATGGCTTTTATCTGACTTCTTTTAACGGTCAAACTTGGGAAAAATTAGGTCTCGACGGTTATGAGGGCGAAGACCAGGAGCAGTTTATTTATTCTAATAATGGAAAATTTTCCATGACGAGCGAAGATTTGGATCTTGGCTCAGGCGAAATGCCGGTGGCCAGAGATGGTTTGTCTATAAAAGTTTTTGACAAAAATGACAATTTGATGGCCGCTCCAGAAGTTGTTTGGCAAGACGTTGGTTGTGATATGGCTGAAGCCGGTACTTGGTTTATTTCCGACGATGGCCAAAGAATTTATGTTTATGGTCGAACTGCCGATTCCTCAAGCACCAATGTTTTTTGGCAATATTCTTTGGCAAATAACGAGTGGCAAGAAGTGGTCAGATTAAAAAATGATCTGGAAAATTTCAGTTGGTATGATATCAATACTGAATTAATTACAGTTTTTAGCTATAACCAAAATGGAGTCAGCCAAGCTTACGGAATTGATTTGAAAGATGGTAAAGAATACGATTTATGGACCGGCGAAAATTCTGATCAACAAATTCAGTGGACGATTTGGTCGCCGGATACCAAGACGGTGCTTTTGGCTGGGGATGACGAATGTGTTTTTGAAGTTCCGATCGGCGGTAGTCTTGCAGATTCGGGGGAGGTATGTGATTTTGAGGGCGCACCATTGGATTTGATTGGCAGCTCATTAATTATTGACCAGGCTGGAAAATTGAAGGTACTAGATTTAAAAACTAAAGAAAGCGTAATTTTGAGTGAAAAAGAATTTACAGCTCCGGATACTTCCTCTCAAAATTATGAGTTTCTCGGAGTGGTAAAAATTGACTAAAGTTAGCTAAATTTTAAATAAAAATTTATGACCAGAACCTGGAATGTCCAAACAATAAATAAAGTGGGGGAAACAGTGAAACTTAATGGTTGGGCTCATTGTATTCGTCGGATGGGTGAAAAACTTGTCTTTATCGACTTGCGAGATCGCAGTGGTATTGTTCAAGTTGTCTGTTATAAACCAGATCTTGACGAAGTTTCGCTAAAAGCCGTCGATGAAGTCGGTGGGGAATATGTTTTGGAAATTGAAGGGGTGGTGCAAAAACGCGGCGAAAAGCAACTTAATCCCGACATGCCAACCGGCACAGTTGAGGTGGCTGCCAAATCTTTCAAGGTTTTAAACACTTGCAAAACTCCACCGTTTGAAATTGATAAAGATACTATTGGTGTTAACGAGGAACTTCGTTTGAAATATCGTTATCTCGATTTGCGCAGCGAACGCTTGCACAAAAATTTAATCTTGCGTGATAAAGTCGAAACTTTTTTTCGTGGTTTTTTGCATCAAAGAGATTTTCTTGAAGTTGAAACACCAATTTTAACCAAAGGTACTCCAGAAGGCGCTCGCGAGTTTTTAGTGCCTTCACGTATTCACGCTGGTCAGATGTACGTACTGCCACAATCGCCTCAGCAGTTTAAACAACTGTTAATGGTCGGTGGAGTGGAAAGATATTTTCAGGTCGCTCGTTGTTTCCGTGACGAAGATCAACGCGGCGATCGTCAACCTGAATTCACTCAGCTTGATTTGGAAATGTCTTTTGTTGAGCGTGAGGATGTTATGAACCTGATCGAAGAAATGATGATTGAAATGGTTAAGACGGTGACGCCAGAAAAACGAATTCAACAGGTGCCATTCCCGCGTTTGTCTTATAAAGAATCGATGGAAAAATATGGTTGTGACAAACCCGATCTTCGAGAGGATAAAAACGATCCAAATCTTTTGGCTTTTTGTTGGGTGATTGATTTTCCGTTTTTTGAAAAAACCGAAGAAGGTGGTTGGACATTTACTCATAACCCTTTCTCGGCTGCTATTCCAGAACACCGTGAGCAGTTAATGAATCAAGAAAACATCGGGGACATTCTTACCACTCAGTACGACATTGTTTTAAATGGTTACGAAGCCGGTGGTGGCAGTATTCGTAATCATTCCGCGGACGCTTTGCATAAGGTTTTGGAAATCATGGGTTTTAATGAAGAGCAAATTCAGTCTCAATTCGGTCACATGCTGGAAGCCTTTTCTTTTGGCGCCCCGCCACATGGTGGTATTGCTCCAGGTATTGATCGCATTATCATGATATTGGCCAATGAACCAAATATTCGTGAAGTTATTCCTATGCCAAAAACCGGTGACGCTAGAGATTTAATGATGGGTGCACCGAGCGAATTGCCAGAAAAAACTTTATCCGATGTGCATATTAAATTGAAATAAATCCTCTCACCCCCTCCTTCGCCGGGCTTCGGAAGGGCACGGCCAACCCTCTCCCGCCCCACTTCGCTCGAGCTTCGAGGGGCAGGCCGGAGAGGGAGAATCATTTTGGATTTCATGTATCAAGTCTCGCTCGAAAAATTCTCTGGTCCTCTTGATTTGCTCCTCGGTCTTATTGAAAAAGACGAGTTGCCAATTTCTGAGGTTTCGCTCGCCCAAGTTACCGGCGATTATCTTAAGTATCTGGAAAATTCCAATGTGCCAGCCGACGAACTGGCGGATTTTTTGATTGTCGCGGCTAAACTTTTGCTCATTAAATCAAACTCAATTTTACCGGCACCGATTCTTGAGGCCGAAGATCCAAATACTTTAGCGGCTCAATTGCGTCTCTATCGGGCTTTCATCGAGGTGGCCAGGGAAATGGAAGTTAAATATAATAGCGGGGTCGCTCTTTATACCCGGCCTTATGTGCCATTACCGGTTGAGCCGGGTTTCCGTCCGCCAGAAAATTTAAACAGCGGTTTGTTGGCTGAGGCTTTTAAAAGTTTGATAAAAAAACTCGAACCGTTTTTCGCTTTACGACAAGCCTCGCTCGAACGGGTGGCCACAGTTGAAGAAAAAATTCGCGATATTCAGCGGGCAGTTATGGAACGAGCGAAATTTAGTTTTTCTGATGTCATCAGCGGTACCAAATCCCGAGCTGATATTGTGGTGAGTTTTTTGGCTTTGCTGGAACTCGTCAAACAGCGAATTGTCAGGGTGCAACAAAGTAAAAATTTTGAAGATATTGAGTTGAGTCGGATTGATTGAAGTTGTTCAAATTGTTCAAGTGTTCAACTTGTTCAATTTGATCGTTGTTGGTTGTTTTAAACAATCTCGGGGAAAAATAAATTTTCCAAACCAAATCAAAATGAACACATGAACAATTTGAACACTTGAACAAATATGCTTACCACCATCCTCGAAGCCGTCCTATTTGCTGCCGCCAAACCGCTCGAAATAAAAACTTTGGTTAAGGCTTTAAATACCAATCAAGAAACTTTGCGTGAAGCCATCGATGAACTCAAAAATCTTCGCAATGTTGAAAGTTCTGGTATTCAAGTTGTCGAACAAGAAGGAAAACTGCAACTCGCCACCAATCCGAATGCGGCCGAGGCGGTTAAAACTTTTGCTAAGGAAGATATGGGTGGGGAATTGACTCGACCTTCGCTTGAGACTTTGACCATCATCGCTTATCGCGGGCCAATGACCAAACCGGAGATCGAGCAGATCCGCGGTGTGAATTGTACTTTGATTTTAAGAAATCTTTTGGTGCGCGGTTTAATCGAAGAAAAAGACGATTTGACTAAACTCCAACCGGTTTATTCGGTTTCTTTGGAAATGCTCCGTCATCTGGGTATTCATGGAGTTTCCGAATTGCCTGATTTTGAAAATTTTCACGACAATGTGCAAATCGATCAAATGATTCAGGAACTTAGCGGCGGTTCGGTGAACTCGGAAGAAAAACAGGTCGTATGATTTACAAAACACTAATTGAAATAATTTTAGCCGCCAGTTTGGTGCAGGTTTTTCCGGTTGATGCTGGAGTGATCGAGTCTTACGCCAAATTGCCGCAAGCCGGTTTTAGTTCCAGGGTGAATATTGAAGAAGTGATGAGAACTTTGTATCCAGCCTTACCATTGGCTAATGATGTAGCTAGAGCACCAAAAAAAATTCGTCCCGAGAGTTTGGGGGTTGTCACGGCCGCTACCACAGCCTTGGTGGCTGATGCCGCGAGCGGGGCGATTCTTTTTGAAAAGAATACCGATGAAGCTCGTTCAATCGGCAGTATGACCAAGCTCATGACCGCTTTAGTTTTTTTGTCGGGTAACCCTGATCTGAACACGCAAACTTTTCTTGAGACAAGCGATCTTCGTGAAGGTGGTCGTCAACATATTCCGATCGGCAGATTTGTAACAATAAAAGATTTGCTTTTGGCCAGTTTGGTTTCTTCGGATAATTCAGCCACGGCCGCCTTGGCTCGTTTATCAGGTTTTTCTGAAAGCGATTTTGTGGCTCTCATGAATGAAAAAGCCGCGGAGATTGGTATGGTGGCCACAACTTTTGCCGATCCAACCGGCCTCTCGCCAAGCAATCGCTCGACGGCTCCAGATTTGGTGGCGCTTATCCGCGCCGCTTTGAAAAATGACGACATTCGTTTTGCGACCGAACAAGCGACGGCAACTATTACTGACGCTGATGGTAATACTTATCAATTGGAAAACACCAATGAACTTTTAGTTGGTTTTATCAATCAAGATCCCTACAAAATCGTCGGTGGTAAAACAGGTTATTTACCGGAAGCCGGCTATTGTCTTGGAGTACAAATGGAAAAAGATGGCAGTAAGGATATTTTTGTCGTGGTCCTAGGCTCTGACTCGGTTCAGGGCCGTCTGAAAGATGTTAAGGCTTTGGCAGTTTGGGCGTATCAGACGTTTGAATGGTAGGGGGGGTGCGAATAACGAATTTTATTACGAATTTACGAATCTACGAATTTTTATTTTTTTATGATTTTATCTCCAGAAATTTGGACTTTGCTTTCGGCGGCTTTGCCACTTACTGAACTTCGTGGTTCGATTCCTTTCGGAGTTTCGGTTTTACATTTGTCGCCTTGGTTGGCATTTTTTTATTCGGTGATCGGGAATTCTTTACCGATCCCGGTTATTTTTTTTCTGCTGCCAAAGGTTTTGGTTTGGCTCGAAAAAAGAATTCCTTGGTTGCATAAACACCTAACACTTTCACTGGAAAAAAAACGCGCCAAGTTTCAGAATTCTTATGACAAGTATGGCGCCTTGGCACTCGCAATTTTTGTGGCCATTCCATTACCAATGACCGGTGCATGGACCGGCGCCGCTCTGGCGACAATTTTAAAAATTCAACCAAAATATTCTTTTCCGGCCGTGATCGCCGGGGTGGTTGTAGCTGGGATTATCGTGACTTTGATTGTTCAGGGAGCTTTGGGGTTTTTGGAGTGGATGGTTTAGTGAATTTTTCGTTTTCAAAATTTAAGAATTTTTTTTAATTTTTTGTACATAAAAATTTTATTAATCCAAGGTTTGGACAGGTAATTGACCATATGTCCAAAATATAGTATAATTTGGACATATGAATTTTGACTCAAAAAAACCCTTTAATTTACTACCTTTTTTACCACCAAAGATCGATTTAGATGACGTTCAGATACTCAAAAAGGTTAATTTGGCCAATATAGCCCTTAGCAAGCTGGAGGGCAGTTCTTTGTCTATCCCGAACCGAAAATTATTGATTGAACCTTTGTCTGTAAGGGAGGCTGTGGCTAGTTCTGGTATTGAGAATATTAACACAACGGTAGCAGAAATTTTTCAAGCCGAGCTGTTCCCCGGTAAAGAAATTTCTAAAGCCCAAAAAGAGACGTTGCACTATAAAGATGCGTTGGTTGCAGGTTTGTCTTTTATTCAAAAATTGGGTTTTTTGCACACCAATTCTTTTTTAGAGATTCAAAAAATTCTTGAGCCCAACAAAGCCGGTATACGTAAACTACCGGGTACCAGCATAAAAAATTCAATAACTGGTGAAATAATTTATACACCTCCGGAAGGGGAAGCGGTTTTGCGTCAATTGCTTCAAAATTACGAGAATTATTACAATGATTTTGATGATGATGTTGATTCGCTTATTAAGTTGGCAATTTTGCATTATCAATTTGAGGCTATTCATCCATTTTATGATGGCAATGGCCGAACTGGTCGAATTTTAATGGTTTTGCATCTTGTTTTAGCTAAACGAATAGAGTTACCAATATTATTTATTAGCGGTTTTATTAACGAACATCGTTCTGATTATTACCGACTGCTTAATCGTGTAACCAAGGAAGCTGCTTGGCGGGACTGGATATTGTTTATTTTGAACGCCATAGAAGTTCAGGCCACCGAGACGGCACAGACCGTAACGGCCATTAAACAAATGCATAAAGAATATAAAAATACCATTAAAAATAAATTACCAAAAATTTATTCAGCCGATTTGGTGGATTATTTGTTGACGAATCCGTTTTATAGCCAACAAAGTTTGTCACGGGCGATTGATAAGGAGCGAAAAACTGCGGCCAAGTATCTTAACGCCCTGCTGGAAATAGAATTAATTGAAGTATTTAAATTGGGTCGAGAAAAAATTTATTTTTGTCCCAAACTTTTGAAGTTACTTTCGTAAGTTGTGAACGGATCAGAAATTTTGGTTGAATATATAGGGTTTTTGGGGTGGATGGTTTAAATAGAAAATATGTTGCCGATCGATCAAGAAAAATTTGAAAAGATTAAAACTTTAGCTAAAGAAAATTACCAAAAAATTGGTAAAATTTTTTGTCCGTATTTAAAACAAGATATTCAATTCAATTCCGAAGGTTTTGATCATTTGCTTTCAAAATCGTGGAATAAAGGGCGTTCAACAGTTTCAACAGTTGAACAATACACTCGTTTGCGATTGCTTTCGATTGCTTTCGATTGCTTTTGATACTATTAAAATTTCTCATACTCTCCAAGAGTACGACGAACGTTCCATTGTAGTTAGACAGAAAATAAACTCTCGTTGGGAAAAAAGATTGAAAATGGTTAGATATTATGTTTTTATCGCGCTCTCAAAAACCAGACAAGCCCGTTTTAAAATCGTGGTGAAAGAAATCGAAGGTGGCCAACCATTTTTTTTGGAGTTTTTATCCTTCGTGGCGGGTGGCGTCCGACGGAAACGGCGGTAAAAAGAAGATGCTTTATAATGGAAATTTGGATGAAGATTAAACCAAAAACAAAAAGCACCCGTCTGCGGTTTATAAAATTTACCGCAGGGGAGCCAAAGCCCCCACAAGTGCTAATTAAAAGATACCAAGAAAAATGACTTTGTCAACAAAACCGTTTTTTAAAGGTTTTTTGGTTGATTTTTTTGGGTTTTGGTGGGAGAATGGGGAGGAGATAAAAAAAATAAAAACCCAGACTTTGGATTATATTAGTTATGGAGAAGCTAAAATCGTTGATACGATTTTAGCTTCTCCATTGTATGCTGTCAACAACGAAAAGATTATTTCAATTGATAATAAAAATTTTGATATCGAAATTAACGATTTATTAGAGATCATAACAAGACTTTATAAGGAAGTTTTATCAAAAAAGAGAAAAAAGTCAAGAAAAATATGCCAAATAAAGACTATTCAAAATTAGGAAAAGACGAACTACTTAAAATTATAGAAAAACTCGAATCTAATAAAAAATACGGGTTGATTTGGGATGAGGAAAAAACTAAAGAATTGTTTGAAAAGGAATCAGAAAATGCTTTGCCGGTTTTGAAGGAAGTCAAAAGCAAAGAAATCAAAACTGATCCGAGCAAGCCGACTAATATTTTGATTGAAGGCGACAATTATCATGCCCTATCTGTTTTGAATTACACCCATCAGGGGAAAATTGATGTTATCTATATTGATCCGCCGTATAATACAGGAAATAGGGATTTTATTTATAATGATGACTATGTTGAAAAGGAAGATTCTTTTCGTCACAGCAAATGGTTGTCTTTCATGAGTAAGAGGTTGAGGTTGGCAAAAAATCTTTTAAAAGAAAGTGGGGTTATATTTATTTCTATTGATGACAATGAATTTGCACAACTTAAACTTCTTTCTGATGAGATTTTTGGTGAAGATAACTTTATCACAAATATCATTTGGCAAAGCAAGACGGGCGCTTCAGATGCTAAAACTATTGACACGACGACCGAATATATTCTTGTGTATGTTAAATCAGCCGGTCGAACAAAATTTGCTAGAAATAAGTTTTCTTATGAAGCAAAAAGATATCGCTTTAGTGATAAATATGTAAAAGAGAGAGGTATGCATTATACAGATAATCTTGATAGAGGCGGATTGAGATATAGCGATAGTCTTAACTATCCAATTAAATGCCCTGATGGGAAAATAACTTATCCAAACGGAAGAATCGATTTTGTTAATGATGGCTGGACTTGGAAATGGGGCAAGGAAAAGGTGAAATGGGGAATAGAGAATGGGTACATAGAATTTAAAAAAATATCTAAGAAAAAATCTGGGTGGTCTGTTTGTTATAAGAATTATATGTTTGCTGATAATGAAGGAATTTCGATGGAGAGATCGGCACCACAAAAGAACGTTATAACTGATATAAAAACCGGCGATGGCGCTACTGTAATAAAAAATATTTTTGATCAGCATTTATTTAAATATTCAAAACCAGTACAAATTATAAAAAGAATTATTGATTACATTGAATTGGATAAAGCGCCCGTTATTCTTGATTTTATGGCTGGGTCTGGAACGACCGGACATGCGGTTTTGGAAATGAATAAAGAGGATGACGGCAAAAGACAATTTATTCTATGTACAAATAACGAACTTAATGGATTAGAAAAAGAACTTCGAGAAAAGGGTTTAAATGAAAAAGAAATTCAAGAATATGGAATTTGTCGGCGTGTGACTTATCCGCGAGTTGAAAAAGTTATTAAGGGATATAAAAATTCAAAAGGCGAAAAAATTGAAGGGCTAGGCGGAAACCTCAAATATTTTAAAACCGCTTTTGTTAAAAATTCCATCAGCCGAGATGATTTGAAAATGCGGATTACCCGTGAATGTACAGAAATGCTTTGTTTGCGAGAAGGAATTTTTGATGAGAAAAAAATAGATAAAGATTTTAGTATTTTTGAACAAAATGGGCGAATTTTGTCTATATATTATTCTCCGGAAAGGAATTCTTTAAAAGAATTAAGGGCAGAACTTGATAAAATGAATGGTGAGAAAATTTTATATTGTTTTACGCTTGATCCAATTGGCTTGGACGAGAATGAGTTTTCTGATTGGCAAGATGTAAAATTAGAACCGATTCCGCAAAAGATTTTAGATATTTACAAAGAAATTTTTTAAATTTTATGAATGTTGTTTTAAAAAAATATCAAGAAAAAGTTCTGCAAGAACTTTTGGCTAATGGCAATCTAGCGCTTGACCGCGAAGGAAAGGGTGAAGTGTGTATTTTCCAATCACCAACAGGTAGTGGTAAGACGGTGGTGGTGGCACGTTTTATTGAATTTTTGATTAAGGAACGTCCAAAAGATGACTTGTGTTTTATATGGCTGTCGGTAGGAAAAGGGGGATTACATATTCAAAGTAAAAAAGCGTTAGAGTATTTTTTTAATGGTTCACCCAAAGTTAGCCTTATTGATGAAGAAATGCCTGGCGCAAAATATATAATTAATCGAAACGAGGTTTTGGTAGGGAACTGGAGCCAGCTTTATAATAAGGATTCTAAAACAGGTGAATGGAAAAATATTGTCATGAAAGATGGGGAGAAAAATAATTTTCGTGAGGTGATTGAAAATACAAATAAAAAAAGAAAAATAGTTTTAATTATTGACGAAAGTCAAATTGGACACGACGCCCTTCGCACAACCGAAGTTAAACAACTTATAGACGCAGAGTTTGTTGTTGAAGTAAGTGCCACACCGTCTAAAAATAGGGAGGTAAGCGAGGTGTTATTTTTTGTTAAAGTAGAATCAGAAGATGTTATTAACGAAGGGATGATCAAAAAAGAGTTGATTATAAATGCGGGGCTGGAAGATTTGGTGGCCAAGATGGACGATGAGGATGGATCACAGCGTCTGGTTTTAGAAGCGGCGTTTGCAAAAAGATTAGAATTAAAAAAAGAATTTCAAAAGATTGGTGCTGAAATTAATCCGTTAGTTTTAATCCAGATTCCCGCTGCCGATCAAGGCGAACGACGTTATGAATCAGCACTGATTTTTTTAAAAGAAAAAAATGAAACGATTGAGAACAAAAAAGTTGGTGTGTGGTTAAGTGAAAAAAAGACTGATAATTTAGTTGGAATAATTGATAACGACGACAACACTAATTTTCTTATCTTTAAACAGGCCATTGATACTGGTTGGGATTGTCCTAGGGCACATATTTTAGTTAAACTGCGTGAACCTGGAAATGAAGTTTTTGAAATTCAAGTTGTAGGAAGGATTTTGCGTACTCCAGAGAGAAAACATTACGGTAACGATTTGTTGGATTCCGGTTATATCTATTCAAATTCAACAAAGATCAGTGTCAAACCAGACGAGTATAAAATGAATATTATTAAACGACTTTCTTCTAAATTAAAATCAAACTTCATACCAATAAAACTTAGGTCGTTTTATAAGAGTCGTTTAGACTATGGTGATATTAAGGCTAGTTTTCAAGAAGTTTTTGAGATTGAATGTAATAAGTATTTTGATATTAAAGAAAACGATCCAATAAAAAACAGAAAAAAATTAACAGATAAAGGTGTGTTCGTTGATCGAGAAAGATTTATTACAAGTATTTTGGCTGATACTGGAATTTCGACTAAAGATTTTGATAAACTTGAGGGTGAATTATCGGCTCAAGCTCGAGTAAAAATTAGATTGTCAGTAGATGAAACTGAAGATAAATTTTATAAATTTCTTGAAAATCATATTGGATCTTTCGGCAACAAAAAACGTTCGGCGCCTATGATGTCTACGGCAATATATGTATGGTTTAAAAAATATTTAGGATTTAAACTCGACGGCAATGACACGGTTTTGATACAGAGTGCAGTAATGGATCCAAACAATTTAACTTATTTTGAAAATGTAATCAATGTTGCTGTACGAGCGTACGAAGATGTTAAAAGGCAAGATCAAATCGAAAAAGAAAAGAAATTGGAAAATGAATATGTTTTTGGGTTACCTCCGGTGGAATATTTTAATGAAAATACACAAGAGGAAGTAAAAATGGTAAGAAAATTTGCAATGGCACCTTGCTATTTAGATAAAGATCGTTCAAAACCTGAACAGAATTTTGAAAGTTTTTTAGAAGAAAACGAATCTGAACTAAATTGGTGGTGGAAGAATGGCGAAAATAAAAAAGAGTATTTTGGTATAAAATATGAATATCCTATAGGCGATGTTCGAACTTTTTATCCCGATTATATTATCCAAACCGTAGACGGCAGAATTGGTATTGTTGAAACAAAAGATGAAGGAGATCAACAAGGAGGAAGTTTAACAAAAGTAAAAGCCGAAGCGCTACAAAAATGGCTAAGAGAACAAAATCGTAAAAGTTTATTTGGTGGTATTATTATTAATCATAATGGAACCTGGTTGATTAACGAGAGGGAAAAATATAATTGGAGTAAATGTGAATCAGATAATTGGGAAGATTGGAACGAACTGAAGATTTAAAAATATGGCCGAATTTAATGGTCTCAGAGCCAAACTATATAAAGAGTGTTTGAAAGAATTTCCTGATGCCAGGAATGAAGATATTTTAGTTATGAAAAAATATCTGGCGCCAAAACCAGGCGAAAGAATTTTGGAAATTGGCGCCGGCAGTGGGTTTTTTTCTAAATATATTTCTGAGTTACTCGGTGATAACGGAAGATTGATTGTTTCCGATCCGTCGCTTGATCAATTGGCGGAAATTAAAAAACTTGGTAAGAAAAATATCGACGTGATTAACTACGTTCAATTTGGTTCTGAAACAGTTGATCTGGAAAAAAACAAGGTGGAGGCGATTTGGTCTTTTGGTGCCATGCATCACATGTTTCAAAAAAGTAAATCTTTCGAAAACATGAGTAGAATTCTCAAGAAAGACGGTCGAATAATAATTGCCGATGTATTTTCCGGTTCAAGTCTGGCCAAACATTTTGATGACAAGGTGGCAAAATATTGTCTTACCGGACACGAGGTGGCTTTTTGGAGCAAAGAGTATGCCGAGACACTTTGCTTTAATGTCGGTTTTGAAAAGCCAAAGTTTTATAACTTAAACTTGAAATGGAAATTTAAGAATAAAAAAGACGTTGGAATTTTTTTGTATAAATTGCACGCCATGACCAAAACCACACCGGAAGAATGTTTGAAGGGGGCCGAAGAAATTCTTGGTATTGAAAAATGCGGTGGATTGCATTGTTTAAATTGGCCGATGAAAGTTTTTGTTTCGAAAAAGAAATAAGGGTTTAAATTTTATGATCCTCGCCATCGATTGTCGCGAAATCCTCTCACCGGCGCGCGGTTCTTACGCCGGTATTCCTCATTACGTCGATGGTGTAACTCGAGGTCTTTTGGAGTTTGCACCGGTTGATTGGCAAATTGTTTTATTTTTTCGTTCTGATGTCTCGTCGGAAATAATTCAAAAACTCCAGTCTCTGCGATCAAACGTGAAGATTGTTTCAGTTCCTCATTTTCGAGGTATTTTTTTATTCAACCATTTTATCTTTTCTTACCTGATTTTAAAAAATAAAATCGATTTATTTTTTGCGCCAGCCGGACAGCTGCCACTCGGTTTTATTGGTCGAGCAGTGGTGGTGGTTCACGACTTGGCGATTTACGATCATCCGGAGTGGTTTCCTGACAATGGTTTCGCTCGTTGGTTTTCGACAAAAATTGTCGTACCGTTCAGTTTTAGTCGAGCTGAGAAAATTATCGCCATCTCTGAAGCGACGAAGAAAGATTTGATTCGTCACTTCAAAACAAAAGAAGAAAAAATTTCCGTCGTCCATCCGGCCGTTTCGGTTCCAGAAAATTTTTCACCATTAACCGAAGAATTACGTCGTAAATTTAATCTGCCGGAAAAATTTTTTCTTTGTCTTGGCACGGTTGAGCCGCGGAAAAATTTTTCACTGGCCATTCGAGCGACTAAAATTTTATCCGAGAATGCCCATTTGGTTATTGTGGGGAAGCGAGGTTGGAAGTGGCAAGCGACGGTCAAAGAAATCGAAAAAGCAAATCAGAATAAGAAAATAATTAACGAGCTCGGCTATGTTTCTCAAGCGGAAAAACTAGCTCTGCTGGCTGGCGCGGAAGCCCTGGTTTTTCCCTCATTGTACGAAGGTTTCGGTTTGCCACCGCTCGAGGCGATGAAAATCGGCACGCCGGTTATCACAACCACGGCTGGCTCGCTGCCCGAAGCTTGCGGTTCGGCGGCTCGATATGTTTCCGTTTCTGATCCAGAAGAATTGGCTCGAGCCATGAAGGAAATGCTTGACGCGGAAATTAGAAAAGATTATGTTGAAAGAGGTTTGATCTGGTCGCAAAATTTTACTTGGAAAAAAACCGTTAAAGAAATTTTAAGGACTTTCTAATCAATATGAGTTATCGAGATTCCGCCATTACGCCACAAGAAATTGCCGATGGTTTTGGTAATCGTAAGGCTCTTGACGCGGAAAATGATATAAAAAAGGCTGAAGCAGAGATGAAAAAAAACGATAGTCTTGTTGATTCTGGAGAATTGGAGTTTGATGATTGGCAAATTAGACAAGAGGCTTTGCGAGAACAAATTAAAAGTTTTAGGAAAATTATTTTGTACGAGCAAACCAGGTTTAGAGAATTGATGGTCGAGAGGGAAGGAAGAAAGGCCGCTTAAATTAAAAACTCGCCGGTTGAAGCCGACGAGTTTTTTTGGGTGGGACTGAAAATTATGATGTTTTAGCTCTGGTTATAGCATCGTGCATAAACGAAGCAATGTCTTTTATATCGTCGTCGTCAAGAACATGTTGGCCTTTTTCTATGGCGTAATCGTCATATCGAAAATGATTTTCGTCAGGTACAACACCGTCTTTTGGTTTTATTTTTTTTATAATTCTAGCGAGGGCGATTTCTCTAGCTTCAAGTAAGATGTCATGAATTTCCGTAGGTTCATTAATTTCCGTAGGTTCATTACTCGAACTGGCATATAAAATATGTCTTGCTGCACCACAAACCCGTTTTATTTCTTGATTAATACGATGGAATGAAGAATCATTTCTTTCCAGTTGTTTTTCCTTTGGACTTTTTGTTTCTTCGATTAACTGACTTAAATAATAGTCGGCCCTAATTGTTTCCTCGCCGCTACGAAAAAGAGGACCGGTTAAATTTGTAAAAGCTGTTGGCTGAACTCTGATTTGTTTTGTGGCAAACGATCTGTCTTCTGCAACTTCGTCCAAAACTTTCAAGCGATTTTTTAACATTAAAATAGCTTTTTTTTCGCCTTCGGAAATTTCTCTTAAACCGTCTTTTGCGGTTTGTTCTGTTGCCTCAAGATCTTTTTTTACTACCGCTTGAATCTTTTCTATTAATTCTGATCCAGTCATGTCTGTCGGCTGATCCAACTTTTCTAATTGTTCCAATTCACTTATTAATCTTCTCGCCTCTTTTGATAAGCTCGGTTTTGAAAGCGACTCCACTGGTGTTTCATTTCCTCCTCTTTCGCTTCCTCCAAAAAATCCTCTAAACATAAATTTTTAGGTTAATAATATTTTTTTTATAATCTTGCTTGCAATAGAAGAACCAGAACTGCCTGAGCCGCCAAAGCATATTTCAATGGCACATCACCACGACGTTTGATAATAATGTCGTGAAAGTAAAAATGCAGTTTGAAGATCCAGCGGAGATATTTGGATTTGGTAATGTCATAAAGGCCGACGAGGAGATCGGGTAAAACCGAACCAAGAATACCTAAACTGATTGGTCGGATAAGCGCTACATCGCGAATGTTGACGATGAACAAGATGAAGAGAATGGCACAGATGGCATCGACCGTCACATAAGCCAAAGCTTGTTTGCGCCGGCGTTTTAGAATTCGGTAGTTGTTGGAAATGAAAGTGTCACCGTGGGGAATTATATCAACCAGAAAATGAATAATGATTGCCAGGACAAAACCCAGAAGGGGATTGCCGATGGCTTCACCGATAACTGCTCCCATGGCCGCATGAGCTGTTAGTGTCATAGTTTAACTGGATATAGAATAGCATTTTTTTGTCCTTTTGGGAAGATTAAGTGGATAAAACAAAATTCCTCGAAAAATTCGAGGAATTTTGGTGGGCGAGGAGAGAATCGAACTCTCATGCTCTTGCGAACACAGGATTTTGAGTCCTGCGCGTATACCAGTTCCGCCACTCGCCCATTTCAAATTGTTAGCGAAGGTATATTATCAAAACCTTGCCAAATGTTCAAGTCTTTGATATTATTCATCCACCTTTGAGGAAAATTCCAAACTAAAAACACTAAATTACAAAAAACAAAGCTGTTTTTTAAGAATAAAACCATTTTGGAATTTGTAATTTGGGATTTGGAATTTTCGATAAAATATGGCGGGATAGCTCAGTCGGTTAGAGCGAAGGACTCATAAGCCTTAGGTCGCCGGTTCGATTCCGGCTCCCGCTACCAAATCGTTGACAGGCCAAGAAAAAAGGTTTATTCTTAGCCCAGAAATAAAACATCGCGGGGTAGAGCAGCCTGGCAGCTCGTCTGGCTCATAACCAGAAGGTCGTCGGTTCAAATCCGACCCCCGCAACCAAAAACATCCGACTTCATCGTCGGGTGTTTTTGTTTAAAATATTTTCAAATAACATCCAGTAGAGGGCGAACGACCATTCACCCCTACGGAAAAATTCCCTTCGTCCCCGTCAACCCCTTAAACCCATCCAACCGATATGCTATAATACAACCGCTTATGGCTCACGTGGTTTCGATTGTGAATCAAAAAGGTGGGGTGGGAAAAACTACCACGTCTTTAAGTTTGGCCGCTTACCTAACTCATTTAGGTAAGTTTGTTTTATTAATCGATCTTGATCCGCAGGCCAATGCTACCTCTGGTCTAGGCATTGATTATCGAAATATTCCGGCTGGAATTTATGAAGGTATGATCGGCTCGCACCGTATGCGGGATTTGATTATGCCGACCGATCACGCCGGTTTGAAAATCATTCCAGCTACTCAGGCTTTGGCTGGGGCCGCCGTTGAATTGGTTGGGGTGGAGGAACGCGAACATCGTTTGCGTAAAGGAATTCTTGAAGTGCGAAATGATTTCGATTACGTTCTTATCGATAATCCGCCATCTCTCGGTCTGCTCACCATTAACGGTTTAACCGCTTCTGATTCAGTACTGATTCCTGTTCAGGCCGAGTATTACGCTCTCGAAGGACTCGGACAGCTTTTGGGTACAGTTGATCTTATCCGCGAACAACTTAATCCTGATCTTAAGGTGATGGGTGCGGTTATCACCATGTATGATTCGCGAACTAAATTAGCCAAGGAAGTTTTAGAAGAACTTTATAAATATTTTCCTAACAATATTTTCCGTTCAGTTATTCCACGCAGCGTCAGATTGGCCGAAGCGCCATCTTTTGGCAAAACCATTTTACATTACGATCCATCATCAAAAGCCGCTAAGGCTTATGAACGTCTGGCTCATGAGTTTTTGCTGAGGGAGAATGGCGATTTATAATTTGGATTAAGCTTGTTCAGGTGTTCAAGTTGTTCAACTTGTTCACTTGTTGGATCGATATTAAACCGATTTGAACAATTTGAACAAATGAACACTTGAACAAAAACCTATGAACACTAACATGAAACCAGTACTCGGTCGCGGGCTTGGTTCGCTAATTCCCACCAAAAAAGTTTCTCAGGTGGTGACTTCGGTTATTGGTCACCAGGAGATTTTGCAAATTCCGGTTGAGGATATTACACCAAACCCGCACCAGCCGCGTCATCATTTTTCCGAGGTTGATTTGGAAGATCTTGTCAGTTCAATTAGAGAACATGGAATTTTGCAGCCCTTGATTGTCAGTAAATGCGAGGTTGATAATAAATTTGAATTGATCGCCGGCGAACGACGTTGGCGGGCCTCAAAATCTCTGGGTCTTAAAACCGTCCCGGCGATTGTTCGTGACGCCACAAAACAGCAAAAGCTCGAATGGGCTTTGATTGAAAATTTGCAGCGGGCTGATTTGAACCCGCTCGAGGAGGCCTTGGCTTACCGCACCTTAATGGACGAACTCAGTTTTACTCAGGAAGAAGCCGCCAAACAGGTAGGGAAGAGCCGTTCGGTGGTCGCCAATACTTTACGTTTACTTGAACTGCCAGAAGAAATTCAGGAGGCGCTTCGTGAAGAAAAAATTACTAAGAGTCATGCCCGAACCTTGTTGGCCGAAACCGATCCAAAAAAACAACACGAACTATTCGAAGCGATGTTGACTGGTAAGGTTACAGTTCGCGAGGCCGAGCAAGCTGTCTCAATTCATCGGCCAAAAGTTTCGGTTGGCCGCCATGTCGATCCGAATTTGGTGGCACATGAAAAAAAGTTACAGGAAATTCTTGGCACAAAAGTGGAAATTAAGGAACGAGCCGGAAAAGGCACTGTAACCCTGCATTTTTATTCGAAGGAAGATTTGGTAGAGTTGCTTGCGAGGCTGTCGGAGGTTTAGAAAATTAGGGTTTACGGAGTAAAAACGTAAAAAATGTAAAAAGTAAAAGACCGCCGATTTTAAATCGGCGGCCTATTTTTTTTGGATCTTATTTTACACTTTTACTTTTTATCTCTCATTCCGTTTTGATTTCTTTTTTCATCCATTCCGACACCATTAAAATTAAACAATAAACTTCCTTAATTCATTAATTCGAAAATTCAATAATTAAATAATTTCAATCAACTACTTCTTCCCCTTTCTTTCTTTTTTTTATTAGATCCCGGTTTTGGTATCATGAAATTTAACCAACTTTTCATACCATGTCTTGTGGCTTCACGAATGTGTTCGCGGGCATGGTGGGTTTTAACAAATTTTAGCCAGTCGGGATTAGGACCGCGACGATTTTTGTCGATAATTATTTCGACCACATCGTTTGATTTGAGCGGCGAGTCTAGGTTGACCATTTGTTCGTTGACGCGAGCGGCTACACATTTGTTGCCGACATCGGAGTGGACCATGAAAGCGAAATCAACTGGTGTGGCGCCTTCCGGTAAATCGATGACATCGCCCTGTGGTGTGAAAACAAAAATCCGGTCGCGGAAGACATCGATTTTTAAGACTTCCATTTGTTCCATGAAATCTTTTTTGTTAGCCAACTCTTTTTGAATAGTCACCAGTTCCTCCATCCAACGGAGACTTTTTGGCGGGGTGCGGCCAGTTTCCTTGTATCGCCAGTGAGCTGACACACCGTATTCGGCCAATTCGTGCATTTCTTCGGTGCGAATTTGAAACTCGGCGGTTTCACCACCCTCGCAAAAAACCGTGGTGTGCAAAGATTGGTAGCCATTGGGTTTTGGTTGGGCAATATAATCTTTGATGCGATTAGGTACTGGGTGCCATTTTTGGTGAATGACCCCAAGGGCCGCGTAACAATCTTCGACATCGGAAAGAACAATTCGAACCGCTACCAGATCGTGAATTTTGTTAATGTCATTGCCATAACGCTGAAGTTTGTGGAAAAGACTGAAGAGGCGTTTAACCCGACCGTGGATTTGAATTGGGGTAATGCCAGCGGCTCGCAAAACTCCATCGGCCGTGTCCATAATGCGAGTTATTTGAACGCCTTTTTCCCGCACTTTGGTGTCCATGATTTGTTGAACCCAATCGTATTCTTTTGGTTGAAGATATTTAAAAGACAGGTCTTCCATTTCGCCTTTCATTTCACCCATACCTAAGCGGTTGGCGATTGGCGCATAAATTTCCAAAGTTTCCCTGGCAATGCGTTCTTGTTTGTGACCGGGGCGAGCGTATAAAGTTTGCAAGTTGTGCAGACGATCAGCAAATTTTATAAAAACCACGCGGACATCCGAAGCCATGGCCATAAACATACGACGCATGTTTTCCACGTAACGTTCGACCCCCTGATATTTAATTTTTTTGAGTTTGGTCACCCCATCAACCATGTCGGCCACGTCGGTCCCAAATTCACGTTTAATGTCTTCGAGGGTAATTTCTGTATCCTCAACAGTATCGTGAAGCAAACCAGCCACGATCATGTTTAGATTGAAACACATTTCGGCCAGTTTGAAGGCGACAGCGAGTGGATGAGTAATGTAAGGGTGACCGGTGTAGCGAATTTCATCCTTATGAGCCCGTTCAGCCATTTCGTAGGCTCGGCGCACCAAAGTTAAATCCGGCGTCACATAATTTTTTTTTATGAGCCGTTCCAGATCTCCGTAGGTATGAATTATATCGATCATAACTGTATTTCTTACATTATCACTTAGCCCCCGAGATGACAAACCGGAGTTTTTTTGTTATGATTATTTTGATTTTAAATGGAAAAAAATATGGCAAAATATAATATAAGAAAACGGTCAGAAGCTAGAGATTCCGCCCCACCCGATACGGCTGCGGAACCAGCTGAGAGAATTCGCGATCTTAGAATTGAACGAGAAGAAAGAGAAGCACAAGAAAGAGCGGCTTCTGTAGAAGAAGCTCGAGTTCGCGACGCCGCAGCCCGAGATTCAGAACCAGCTGTGCGAGACACGGCCGTTTCCGAAGCCAATGAGACAGCTGAGGCAGAAAAACTGACTCATGAAATTAAAGTCGAAGCGACGGACGGCGGTGAACCAATTGAAGGACAGGAAGCAAAAATTTTGATTAAAAATTCAGTTGGTGAAGAGGTTAATATTCTTTCCATTTTTCCCGAGACCGCCGAGCGAAGACCTATTCAACTCGTTTATGGTCGAAAATTAGAATTGGCGGCCGATAGCGCTGACGTCAAGGGCAACGAACCAAGAAGAATTACCATTCCGGTTGATTTTAGTTCCAGAGATTTGCCGTATTTGGTGCGCGAAATAACTCGGGCCATTTATGATAATGAAACTGAGATAAGACGCGGTAAAAATGCAACCAATCAAACCTACCAAACTACCAATGGTACAATTATTCATAAAGAATTAGTCGCCAGACAAAAAAAAGAAGAAGGTTTGGAAAAAATTAAGAGCGAATACGAAGATGCAGATTTCCGAATTACTAGAGAAGTTTATTCGGATTTAGAAATGACTCATTCTTTGGCTTCGCGTTCGGCTGAACGGGTGATTGACGAATTAGCCGAAAAAAGGTTTTTAGATTTTGAACAAACAATAGGTAAAAGTATTTTTGTTGATTATGGCGGTCGAGAAGGTTTTAAAAAAGACCAATTACACAAAACAATGGTTCGACAAAGTGAATTGGTTCATCAGTTTGATAAAGATGGTAATTTGGTTCTTTTGGGTCGGCCGGCAGTTGATGTCAATAAAATTCAGCCGATTACCGCTTTAAAGTTTTTTTCCGGTTATTATGGTCTGGAAAGACTTTATCATGGTAAGGGCTGGGACATTCCAATTGTTAAAGGCAGAATTGGTGCGGCAATTCGTGATTCGGAAGTGGCGACAGATTTAGAATTATTAAGAAAAATTCATGATGTTCCAAAAGATTCTGGGTCACTAGATAACAGTAGAGTTCTTAAAAAAATGATAACCGAACATTGGAAAGCCGGGTTTGTGCCAGCTTTAATAGCCACGGAGCTTAGCCTTAAACCCTTTCGTTTTGCCCAAAAAAAAGCCAGACATTGGTTAAGCCAAGGGCTATTTGATTTGAATAAGTTAACCGGACAGTTAATGCTAGGAAAAAAATGGGAGCCTAAGTGGAAAACAGAAGCTAAACTAGATGAAGAAAAAGAAAAAATGTTTGCAAAATTAAAAGACAAAGCTATGGGTAAAATGGCATAGGGCGGCGGAGTAAAAGTGTAAAAATGTAAATAGGTAAAAATTGTAAAATGTAAAACCGTCGGATTAAATTGATCCGACGGTTTTACATTTTTACGCTTTTACGTTTTTACTTCCTCAACTTCCAAAGCCTTCTTAAATCCGCATTCTTTCTTTGAACACTGAGTCATACCCTTGGCCGCGAAGGTCATGAGTGATTGGCATTGCGGACATTTTTCGCCGGTTGGTTTTTGCCAAAGGGCGAATTTGCAATCGGGGTATTTGTTGCAGCTGTAAAATGGTTTGCCGGAACGACCGCGTCTTTCGACCAAGTCACCTTGACTACATTCCGGGCAGGCCAGGCCGGTTTTCTTTTCGATGTTTTTAATGGTTTTGCAGTCAGGATATTTGGAACAGGAGAGGAATGGACCAAAACGGCCGCGTTTAAGAACCATTGGGGCGCCGCAGGTGGGACAAACTTCACCGGTATCTTCTGGCACGGCCACGACGGTCTCGCCTTTTTCGTTTTGGGTGACCGGTTTGGTGTTTTTGCAGGCCGGATAAGCCGAGCAGGCCATGAATTCACCGAAACGTCCGGAACGAATGACCATCGGTTGGCCACATTTTTCACAAACAATATCCGTCGCCTTGTCATCGGGTTTTAATTTTTTAACATCTTTTTCTTTAGCCACCAGATTTTCGTGGAACGGTCCGTAAAAATCTTTGAGAACCGGTATCCATTCTTTTTCACCTTCAGCCACTTTATCGAGATTTTCTTCCATGTTGGCCGTGAAAGCCAAGTCGACAATGTTGGGGAAGTGTTCGACCAAAAGATCGTTGACTGTGTAAGCCACAGCACAAGGTTTGAGTTTTTTAGCTTCATCGCGCTCGACATAACCACGCTCGACAATAGTGTTAACGGTCGGCGCGTAAGTTGATGGACGACCGATGCCGTGTTCCTCGAGCGCTTTGATGAGCGTGGCATCTGAATAGCGAGCCGGCGGTTCAGTGGTATGTTTTTTTGATTCGAGATTTTCCAAAGCCACCTCATCACCTTTTGTTAAATCCGGCAAAATTGATTCGTTGCGTTTTTCTTCATAGACTTTTAGATAACCTTCAAATTTGATGATTGAACCGGTCGAACGGAAAATATATTCGCCGGTTGTGATATCGGCCGAGGTGGCATTAAAGATAGCTTCTGGGAGTTGAGTGGCCACGGCGCGACGCCAGACCAGGTCGTACAGACGCCAGAGATCGCGATCAAGAACTGATTTGAGAGATTCGGGGGTTCGAGAGACATCGGTTGGCCGAATGGCTTCGTGCGCTTCTTGGGCGCCTTTGGCTTTGGTTTTAAAACGACGTGGTTCGGCCAAAAGATAATCGGCTCCGAAGTTGCCGGAAATAAAATTCCGCGCTTCGTTTATAAAAAGATCTGACAAGTTAACCGAGTCGGTACGCATGTAGGTAACGAGGGCGATTGAACCTTCACCGGGAATTTCTACACCTTCGTAAAGACGTTGAGCCAAGGACATGGTTTCTTTGGCCGAGAAATTTAATTTGTTGTTGCCTTCTTGTTGCAGAGTCGAAGTAGTGAAAGGTGGAGCTGGTGAGCGTTTAACGGTTTTTTTGGTGACATCGGTAACATTGTATTTACCATTTTTTAGCGCTTCGAGAATTTTTGTCGCCTCGGTTTCTGATGTGATGCCGAGTTTTTCCAATTTTTTATCGCCGATGGCATGGAGTTTGCCGGGAAAAGAAATTTTATTTTTATTGAAAATTGTATCAACGGTCCAAAAATCCTGAGGTTTGAAAGCATCGCGTTCGCGTTCGCGATCAACAACTAAACGAACTGAGACGGATTGAACCCGACCGGCTGAAAGACCCTTTTGAACCTTGCGCCAAAGGAACGGCGAGAGTTCATAACCAACCAAGCGATCCAAAACCCGACGCGCTTGCTGAGCGTTAACCAAATTTAAATCAAGCGTTCGCGGATGTTCGATGGCCTCGTCGATGGCCCGTTTGGTGATTTCATGAAAAGTGATGCGTTTTAATTTTTCTGGTTCAACTTTTAAAATCTGAGCCAAGTGCCAAGAGATAGCTTCACCTTCACGGTCTTCGTCAGTCGCGAATAAAATTTCATCAGCTTTGGCGGCCGCGTCCTTAAGCGCTTTGACTTGTTTGGCTTTGTCACGCGAGACAACGTATTTCGGCAAAAAACCGTGCTCAACATCAACTCCAAGTTCCTTTTTTGGTAAATCGCGGACATGACCAAAAGACGAGAGAACTTTATATTTGTTCCCTAAAAATTTAGAAATAGTTCGAGCCTTGGCCGGAGACTCAACGATGACAAGTGAGTAGGACATGTGGTTGAAATTATTGAATTATTTAATTATTTAATTATTTCCCGCCGTCATAGGATTTTGGCGGGACCCCGTCAAAGGCCTCCGTCGGCGGGGGAATTTTTGAATTATGGAGGAAATTTTGTTCAATAATTTGGAAATTGGAAAATTTGGAAATTTGTGAATTACGATTGTGGTTTAGATAATGGTCGTTTTTTGGGTTTTAGTCAAGTTTTGCGGATTGTTAAGATAATTTTGTCTGGCCGGTATTTATAATCAGCATCTTTTTATTTTTAGGCAAATGTTCGCTCATTTGGAGCATAAGAGCTAAGCCGGCAATACCGGATGGTTCGCAGGTTATGTTGATTTCTTTAGCTACAATCATCGCTTTTTCAAAGAATTTTTCTTGGGTGTTATAAACATTTGATTCGTTTCCAATATAACCATTTTTGACAGCCAATTTTATCCAGTGAGTATCAAAATGAACAAAAGGTAAATGCGATGAATAAAGTTTATCAGCTTCGGTTAACGGATTGTTTGTAGTCGCTCCCAAGAAATGAGATTTTTTTATGCTGGCAGCTGGAACTTTTAGACGTTTGTCGTGAAATAATAAATTTTTGCTTTCTTTGACGGCGATGTTAACGATATTTTCATAAAGATTGCCTGTTCCGTAAGGCACAAAAACATAATCGGCATTTTGATTTAAAATTTCATAACTCAGCCAATCGTAAAAAATACTGTAAGGACCAAGAGAATCGTCGGAAGTGATATCGATACCGTCAGAGTTGTTGGTTAGTTTTAAAATATCCTCGGCTGATAACATTTGTTTGGATAAATCGGTTTCAAAAATTTCACAGCCAATTTTTTCTAAAGAGTTTTTAATTCTTTTATCAACTCTAAAATCCAAGAGGGCTTTGAGGTTAGGTAAGTTATATTTTTTAAACATTTGTTGTATAGCATTGGCAGCCGAACCAGAACTAATGATGGAGAATTGAGGTAGTTTTTTAATGGAACCGTTGGCTTTGGCCTTCAATAGTTGTTTGTAAGTAACCACCATTTCCCAGGCCATTCTATCTTTGTGCGTGCCGGTTGGATTGATACTCTCATCTTTTAACCAGACATTACTAAAACCAGGCACCTTGATTTGATAGGTGGGAGTAGCCGGGAAGCGCGGATCGTCAGGTGGAAATTCTGGTTTGTTAGGATCGTTTTCTGAGGCGACAATAATTGAATTTAAGATTTTTTCTTCTTTTAGATTTAAGGGCATATGTTTTTTGATTGAGGATTTGTTTGGGCCACGCGGCGAGATCCCTCTCTGGCTCGGGATGACGGATGGGTGTTGTAATTCGTATATTCGTCCAAAATTCGTCCCGCCTCGTTGGCCTCGGACGGGATCCCGCCAAAGGCCTCCGTCGGCGGGATAATTCGTGCCCCTCCATGCCAATTTACCCAATTGTATAATAAAGCCCACCCACATGTCTCGCCGAACCTTTCATTTCCATTAAAGTTAGAAGGTGTGAAATCTCTGAGATTTTTTTGCCGGTGTTTCGAGCTAGGTCATCGGCGTGGATTGGTTCGGTGCCGAGGAGTTTGAGGATTTCGGCTTCGGCTTGACTGCCTGGAATCGGTGGAGTTTTTGTCACTTTAATTATTGGAGAAATTGCCTGTGGGGTTTTGGTGTTCAAATCAACATCGGCCCGAGCGGTGAGACCAAGGACTGACAAAATATCATTGGCTTCGGTGACGACGTGGGCACCGGATTTTAGAAGTTGATTGGTACCTTCCGAGCTCTCGGAATTTATTTGTCCTGGCACAGCAAAAACTTCGCGACCAGCCTCGAGGGCGGCGCGGGCGGTGATGAGTGAACCGGAGGTTTTGGCCGCTTCGACAATTAGTGTCCCGTGGGCCAGACCGGCAATGACACGATTGCGAATGGGGAAATTTTGTTTGAGCGGTGACGAACCGATGGGGAACTCAGAGACGACAGCGTTGCCGGATTCAATAATTCGATGAGCGAGTTCGCGGTTGTCGGTTGGAAAAATATTATCATTATCGACGCCGGAACCAAGCACAGCAATTGTTTTCCCGCCGACTTTGAGCGCGGCTTCGTGGGCCAGTTTGTCTACTCCATAAGCCAGACCGGAAACGATCACGACGTTTGAGGTGGCAATCGGTTCAACAATCGATTCGATTATCCGGGTTCCATAATCGGTGATCTTGCGACTGCCGACGACGGCCAAAGATAGAAGTTCGGAACTTGGAAGTTGTCCGCGAACAAAAAGGACAGCTGGTGGATCATAAATTTTTTTTAGGAGTGGCGGGTATTCAGGGTCAGTGAAGGGAATAGCTACGGCTCCACTTTGTTTCAGCTTTTCCAATTCGGCTTCCGGCGAAAGTTTGGTGCGAATTGATAAAAATTCCTCGACAATTTTTGGCTCTAATTCGGCGGCGAGCAAATCTTCACGTCCAGCCAGAAACGCCGCTTCCATTGAGTCAAAAAATCCTCGCATTTTGGCGAGGCGTATTGGTCCGAATTTTGGAAATCTGATCAAGGCCAGCAAAAAACCGAGATCTTTTTCAGTCATATTAACCAATTTTAATTTCGCCATTAAAAATCTTTTTTGCCACTTCGCGAGTTGCTTCAACAATGGCCTTCCACTCCGTTTTATTCCATTCGCCAAGCACCCATTTATCCAAAGGAACTTCTGGATTTTCTGCTCGACCGACACCAATGCGAACGCGGCGGATATTTTCTGTACCCAATCTTTCAATAATTGATTTTAAACCGTTATGACCACCGGCTGAGCCGCTTTCGCGTACGCGAATTTGTCCAAGTGGTAAATTAACGTCATCGACGATAATGGTGATTTTGTTTTTTGAAACGTGCCAGAATTTAGCGGCTCGGATTACTGCTTCACCCGAAAGATTCATGAAGGTTGTTGGTTTGATGAGCTCGGCTTTGCGATTAGTGATTTTAACTTCAGCCGCGGAACAAGCAAGATCTTTTTTGGTTTTAAATTTTCCTTCGGTCAAATTAGCTAATTCATCTAAAACCAAGAACCCGACATTGTGACGAGTTCGTTCATATTTTTTTCCCGGATTACCGAGACCGACGATTAGGCACATATTGGGTGGGGTTAGGGGATGGAAGGGTTGAGGGTGTCCTGTCATCCTGAGCCAGAGAAGGATCTCGTCGCGTGATTTTAAAATGTTTTTAAAATTACTCTCCCTTCACTGTCACAGTGGGGGGCGGGGTGGGGGAAGTAACGTGGCGAGATTCTTCACTAGGGTTCAGAATGACAGATTATGGTGTCTCAAAATTCCCTCCAACCCCTTCGCCCCCTTAAATTCCTCCAATCTAAACCGCAGTAATACGTGGCAACCGAGCCTTGACCACCACCGGTGTGCCGGTGAAATCGAATTCTTCGTGCAGACGGTTTTCGATATAGCGCAAATAACTTTGGCTGATGGCGTCTTCGCGTTTGGCTTTGATGGTGACGGCAAAAGATGGTGGGCAGGTGCCGGTTTGGCGTAGACCGAGAGCCTTTGGTGGTTTAACAACCTTACCTCTGATTGGGGCGCGATGAGAGACGGCTTGACGCAAGAATTTTTCCAATTCTTCTTCAGTCAATTCACGTGTGCGAGCGGCTTGGACTTGGTCGATTAAAGTAAAAATGTTTTCGATACGTTGGCCGGTTTTGGCTGAAGTGAAAACAATTGGGGCGTAAGAAATGAAGGGCATCATGCCGGCCACGTATTTTTCGTAATCATTAATAGTGGTCGGAGTTTTGTTGGCCACCAAATCCCATTTGTTGGCAACGATAATCACGCCAGCGTTTGAGGAATCCAAAATTCCGGCAATGGCTTTATCTTGAGTGCCGATTTGTTCATTAGCTTCCATAACCATAAGAACCACGTCGGCTGTTTCGGCGGCTTTTTTGGAACGAGCCACCCCGGCTGCTTCGAGTCCGCCAGCTCGTTTAACCTTACCGCTTTTTCTCATGCCGGCTGTATCGATGAAAAGATATTTTTTGCCATTCAATTCAATTTTAGTATCGATCGGTTCACGAGTGGTGTGGGTCATTGGACTGGTGATAACTCTTTCTTCACCAAGAATGGCATTGACAATGGAAGATTTTCCGACATTAGGTTTGCCAATAATGGCAACCCGAACTATTGGATCTTCGTTTCTTTCGGTTGATGGACGTTTTATTTTTCTGAGTTCTTTGTGAATCAAATCAAGTAAATCTCCGACACCGGTGCCGCGCAGGGCCGAGACGGCCATAGGTGAACGCAGACCGGCTAAACGCCATTCCGGATTGTGAACTGAAGCGACCAGGTTGGGTGTTTCGGCTTTGTTGCCGACGACAATAACCGGTTTGTTTATGGTTTTAAGTTTTTTGGCCAAAGCTCGTTCCTGAGGCATGGGACCGGTTTTTAAATCAACGACAAAAAGAATTATATCGGCTTCATTAGCGGCTCGCCAAACCTGGTCAACCGTCGCCTTTTCGATTTCCTTACCAAATTCACTATCGGTGCCGCCAGTGTCGACAACTCGAAAAATTTTGGCTCGCCAAAGAACCTCGGCTTCATTACGATCGCGAGTTGTGCCTGGCACGCTAGAAATTAAGGCTTTAGGTTGTTCGATCATGCGATTAAACAAGGTCGATTTACCGACATTGGTTCGACCGATAATAGCGACGGTAGGTATTTTTGACATAAAAGTTTTGGAATTATCTTCGGACTAAATTGGCACTGTTTTCACCTAGAATAATTAAAAAATCCAAATCGTCGGTCGTGGCCTTTGAAGAATAGCCTTCATCGGTGACGGTGATTTCTTTTGGGACGATTTCGCCGGAAAAAATCCAGCCGGTGGTTGACATGGCAACTTCGGCCTCCAAGGTTTTTTGCAGATTTTTTAATTCATCAGCTTTTTCGCCATTGGTTAAATCGTAAATAATTGTGTGTTCAAAACTGCGATCTTCGGCATTGCCGATTTTTACTATTTCAAAACCCTGAGCCGAGAGAAGTTGTGAAGCTTGAAAAGCCAGTCCGGAAATTGTTGTACCGTTTTGAATTTCCACTTTAATAAATTGAGGGACAAACTGAGAATTTATGGCCACAGAATCGGTCGAGGTAGTTTGCGAAAAAATATTAGCGGCCAAATTTTGAATCGGTGTCCAGTCATCATTTTTTGGTAGAATGACATAAGCGCCGTTCATGGAAGTGGCGTAAAGCGGGCCGTCTTCCGCGGTGTCGAGAACCTGGTTAGCAATTTGTCCACGATCAATATTTCCGTATTCACGACCAAGAATTAAAAGTTCGCCGATGGTTAAGTTGGTTTGAATGTGTTCCTCGAGTGCCTTGAGGATAGCCGTGATTCTTGAAGGGTGACTTAAGGTGTTTAAATCAAGAATTTTTTCTTTAAGGGCAATGAGTAGATTTTGTTGTCGACGACTGCGAGCAAAATCAGAAGCCTCGCCGTTATTGCCGTGGCGTGAGCGGACATATTTGAGAGCCGTCTCGCCATCCATTTGCGTCCAGCCTTCTTGAAAGGAGAGTGTTTCATAGCGACAACTGTAAAAAGGCACCTCGATGGTTTCGCCGGCTTCGTCGGTTTGAGTTGTGCTACCACAGTTAGCATCTTCCATACCGTGAATTGGATACTCGTAATCAGAAAAAGTTTTTTCCACGTAAATATTTAGACCGTCCAGTTCGTCTATGAGTTCGGCAAAACCGTCGAAATCTACTTTGACATAATAATTTACTTCTTGGTCAAGAAGGGAAGAAAGAATTTGACTGGTGGCGACTGGACCACTGCCTTTTTCCTTAGCTTCGGCCAAAGCATTCACAGCATTAATTTTTCTCCAGCCTTCGTTTGATACTGGAACTGTTAGGTCGCGGGGAATTGACATCATGCCCACGGCTTTGTCCGACGGTCTAAGACTGGTAAAGATAATTGTATCGGTAAGTTGTGCGCCATCGTGGCCATCGCCACCGACACCGAGGAGTAAAAGATTGATACGATCGTTTTCTGCACCACTTAAAGCGTCATCGTCTGAAGAGAGAAGACTGCGTAAGGTATCAAACAAAGAAAAACGTGGCACATCGGCCAAGGAGACATCACCACCGGTTTTTATATTGAAGGAAAAGGCGGCACCTAGACCAGCTGTAACAATTAGGACTGCCGCAAAAATTTTACCAAAAAAAACAAAAGGTCGACGCCGGTCAACGTTAAGGCTGTGTTTTTCCTTTAAAAAGTCGATTTTGTGTTGTTCCATAGCAAATGGCTTTTGACGGCCTTATTATAAAGAAAAAAAACAGTTTTGGCAACTTTTGGGTCTTAAGTGAATTTTGAAAAATTTTGCAACATAAAACCGTCGATTAATGACGGTTTTATTAAAAAGTTAAGATAATTTGGCGAACGGTTCCATGGCCAAAATTTCACGAACTTCTTTGACTGGCAGAACCTTATGATCGGCTAGTTTGCTGGCTAGAGACCCAAGCTTAGCATCTTCTTTGCGAATAGTCTCCAAAAGATTGCCGTGAAGATCAGACAGTTTTTTATCAAGATAATCCTTAGAAACCATTCTGGTTTCCAGGGCGGCCAAATCAGCCTTGGTGGCCATTCTTTGTTCGATCAAGTCAATTTTTGTGGCCAGACTTAGCAGATCGGTTTTGGTGGCCATTCTTCCTTCAAGTTCGGAGAATGACTCACTGATAACCTCGAGCAGATCTTGGTTGGACTTATTAACAATTGTGTTAACAACTTCAAAAAGATCTTGTTTGGTTAACTGTTTTCCCATAGTTGAAAACATTCGGATGAATTAAACCCTTCGATTGGACTCAGGGTCTTCGACGCGGGGAGTGCCCTAAAATTATCACAAAACAATGAAAAAGTAAAGAGGATAATTTTGCCATTTTCTTGATTTTTTTCGGCAAACTATGTTAATCTGGTTTTTGAAATTCAGATTTCAAAAAAGGACGTTTAGCTCAGCTGGTTAGAGCGTTGCATTCACATTGCAAAGGTCACTGGTTCGAATCCAGTAACGTCCACCACGTCGCTCGCGAGCGACGTGGTTGGCCGGTTCATATAATTTAGATTTTATATGGTTCGAAAAAACTTTTCAGAATCTGGTGATGGAACAGGACAAGTTTTTTTAGATTTTGATGCCGAAAGAAGAATTAATTTAGATAGATTAATTTTATTAGAACAGAAATTTGATAAAGCTCTGGACGATGAAATGGGGAAACCGGGGCCAAATATCGACGCGTTAATAAAAAATTATCCGAAGAGTGATAGGTTATTTTTAATAGAGGCAATTAGTGCCGTTTGTCCGGAACTTGTTGAACCAGTCAGAAGAGCTTTCGAGGAAGGTGATTCTTCTTTAATTTACGCTGCTTTCACAGCCGCAAAAAAGAAACTTGAACCACCAAAATAAATTGTCATTTCCGACAGTTATTTTTTTAAAAAAATAACTGTCGGAGGTGGGAAGTTGTTAAGGTGCTCTGTTTTCTAACCTAATCAATCTTCGGAAGGAAAAAGAGTGAAGAGAACCACAACTCGTAAGGAACGAAAACAGCGGAAGCGAGCCAGAAGACGGGCTGTCAAGGCTAAATTGCTCAAAAGGAAGAATGGTGGAGAAGAACGGCACGGTCCTTCTATTCATCATATTCTTCCCTGGGCTCGTGGCGGCCGAGATGGAAATAATCTGGTTACGCTGCCTCGCTCCATTCATGAAGCGTGGCATCATATCTTTGATCTTTTGACACCGTTGGAGGCCGTGGTCTTCATCGGAATTGTTTTTCTATCAGGTCAAACCTTTACCATGAAGGATCTCGCGGCTCTCAGAACTTTTATTATGGAACGAGGAGCCGAGAGACGAAAGCAAGAATCTTCATAGGAGGCCTTACCAAACACCTGATTCAACAATCAACGGATAAAAAAGAGGAAAGAATAAATGTTGGTTAGAGCGAAGATTATATGTGGAGTCCGTGGTCGAGAAATACTAGGTAATCCAGCTACCGACCCTCATGACAGGAGAGACGAGATAGGGAAGAACTGATGAGATTGAGTCACTCGCAAGAAGTGATCACCAATCAGAAACAGGCCACTGGCCGACCGGGGATTTTGTTCTGGTCGAGGCACAGGAACCCGAAGTTGTCAGGGACTTCATTCCGTCCGGAAAGCCGCCTCTACCGAAAAAGAAAGAGAAAGAGAAAAAACATCTCCTGGTGACGGAGATGGTACTCACAGCGGTCCTTCTCGTGATCGGAAACCTCATTTGGTAGTGGTTGGGTCTCCCGAAGACGAGGAACAGAGAAGGCGCGACCAGGCCAGTCTCCGCGACCCTAGTCCTCGCCGAGTCGCTCGCAACAAGTGAACCATCGGTTCTCAACAAGACGTCCTATCCCGCGCATCTCTGCCGGGATTTTTTTTTGGGCGCGAATTACGAATACGACGCGAATATACGAATTGCGAATTGGTACGAATACAAATTTGCTAATTTCAAAATCAGTATTTGTAATATTCGCCAACATTCGTAATTCGTATATTCGTACCAATTCGTAATTCGCGCCCCCTCTTGCTTTTTCTTTTTATTTGGAGTATTTTAGACAAGAACTATGAAACTTTTTTGTCGCCAGGAACACTCAAATGACACTTTTTGGCACCGTAAATTCGGCATCCCGGCCGGAACGGTGATTGTTTTGATTTTGGAGTTTGTTCAAATCGCTGTTATTTCTGCGGCTATTATTATTCCTATTCGTTATTTTTTGGTTCAGCCTTTTTATGTTAAAGGCGCGTCCATGGAACCGAATTTTTACGATCGTGAATATTTGATTATCGACGAATTGAGTTATCGATTTGAGGCGCCGGCTCGCGGCGAAACTATTGTTTTTCGTTATCCAAAAGATCCATCGGAATTTTTCATTAAGCGAATTATTGGTTTGCCAGGCGAGACAGTTGAGGTCTCAAACGGTCGAGTAATAATTTATAACGATGAACATCCAAACGGCCTAGCGCTTGACGAATCGGTTTATTTGCCGGAAGGTACGGTGACGACAGGGACAAAAAAGGTCACACTTGGAGTCGACGAATATTTTGTTCTTGGCGATCATCGCGATGCCAGTTCTGATTCGCGGGTTTGGGGAGTTTTGCCAAAAGAGGATATTATCGGTCGGGTCTGGGTGCGCGGTTTACCTTTTGATAGAATCGGCACTTTTGAAACCCCATCTTACAATTTGTAATAGGACTTTCTCATTTGGCGCATAACTTCGTCAAAACCTGAATTTTTTGTTCAACGTATAAGGCATACGTCTCACAAAAAATTCAGGCTTTTCCTCGTTCTGCATCCAAATGAAAAAGCCCTATATAATTTAGAAAACGAATTACCAATGTTGGAATGTTAAATGAAGGAAATTTCTTATTCTAAAAAATCGAGCTTCCTTAATTCGATAATTCAATAATTCGAAAATTCCCCCGCCGACGGAGGCCTTTGACGGGGTCCCGCCAAAATCCTATGACGGCGGGAAATAATTTCCACCAGATATGCCCAACAAAATAAAAGCCCCGGTGAAAAAAATAGAAAAACCGATTAAGGTTGAAGAGAAAATCGAAGAGCCGGAAGAATTAAAAAAGAAAAGCTCAGATCCAGAGCAACCAGTCGTACCGCTACCAAAGGGTCGAAAAACCCCTGAACTTTTGCGAGGCTTTCGTGACATTCTGCCAGACGAACAAATCTATTGGGAGATTTTGCGCGAAGCGACCAAAAGCATGGCCGAGACTTACAGTTTTGATCGGATTGATTTTCCAATTTTGGAAAAGGAGGAATTATTTATTCGTACCGTCGGTAAACAGACCGATATTGTTGAAAAAGAAATTTACGGTTTTGAGGATAAGGGTGGTGATAAAGTGGTTATGCGTCCAGAAATGACGGCTTCGGCGGCGCGAGCTTATATCAATCACGGCATGTTAAACCTGCCTCAGCCAGTTAAGTTTTTTTACGAAGGTCCAAACTTTAGATACGACCGTCCACAAGCCGGTCGTTATCGTCAGTTTTATCAAATCGGTTTCGAGGCCTTTGGTAGTTCCGAACCTATCATCGACGCGCAGATTATTGTCATGGTCTACAATCTTTTAAAAACCATTGGTTTGGAAACCAACATCCGCATGAATTCCATCGGTACTCAGGATTCGCGTCAAGCTTATAAAACAGAATTGGCTTCTTATTATCGCACCAAAAAAAATCAGATTTGCGAAGATTGCAAACGCCGCCTTTTAAAAAATCCTATGCGTCTTTTGGATTGTAAGGTTGAAGGCTGTGTAGCTGTGAAAGCTGACGCCCCGCAAATTCTTGATTGGCTTGACGAGGAATCAAAAAATCACTTCATGCGCATTTTGGAATTTTTAGACGAAGCTGGTGTACCTTACACACTTGATCCACATTTGGTTCGCGGACTCGATTATTACAACCGCACAGTTTTTGAGATTTGGACAGTGAACGATGAAGGTGAACGAGCCCAGAACGCCATTGGTGGCGGCGGTCGTTACGACGGTTTGGTCGAACTTCTTGGTGGTCGAGAGGGAACTCCGGGTTGCGGTGTGGCCTTGGGTATGGAGCGCATTGTGTTGGCTTTGAAAGAATTAAAAGTTCAGCCAACAGCCAAAAAAGTCGATGTCTTTTTTGCTCAGTTAGGTGACTCGGCTCGTCGTGTCGGCCTAAAGGTTTTTGAGGATTTTCGTCAGTCTGGTATTAGTGTCCGCGAGGCTTTTGGTAAAGGCTCTTTGAAAACTCAGTTGGAATTAGCTAATAAGCTTGGCGTGCTCTTTACTTTGATCTTAGGACAAAAGGAAGTTCTTGATGGCACAATCATAGTTCGTGATATGGAATCCGGCGCTCAAGAAATTGTTGATGCCAGCAAAATCATTCAAATCATGAAAAAGAAACTGGAAATAGCCAAAGGCCTTGACACCAAGCGCTAAAGGAGGCATTATAACCAGCGTCGAATTTTAAATTAGGATTTTAAAGAATTCTAAAATTAACGGCAGAGTTTGTGAATTTGGATGCAGAACGAGGAAAGACCTGAATTTTTTGTGAAACGTATAAAAGATACGTTGAACAAAAAATTTAGGCCTTGACGAAGTTATGCGCCAAATTCACAGACTCTGCGTAAGAAAGGAAGGTGATAAGTATGTTGGAAACAAAACGCCGTAAAGGCGAAAGCTTCGACGCTCTGTTGCGTCGTTTTACCAAACGCGTTCAGCTTTCTGGCCGTCTTATCGAAGCTAAAAAGCACCGCTTCCACGCTCGCGATAAAAACAAAACTTCCCTCAGAAACAGCGCACTTCGTCGTTTAGAAACGGCCGCCCATCGTGAATTCTTATTGAAAACCGGTCGTTTAACTGAAGAAGAAGAAAAGAAAAACAAATCACATCGCAAATAAACAAACTAGCGGCTTTGGCCGCTTTTTTGTATACTAGGTTTGGCAGAATAACAGAGGCTGCGGAAAATACAGTTTATTTAGAAAGAATTAAAAAAACTATGGCAAAATTAAAAGATATTCCTAAATTTGATCGTCCGAGAGAAAAATTTTTGGAGAAAGGCGCGGATGCGCTTTCTGACAGCGAGTTGTTGGCGATTTTGCTTGGAAGCGGAATTAAAGGAACGAATGTTAAAGTATTGGCGCAAAAGATTCTTAAAAAATTTGGCGATAATTTTTTGAATGTTACTGTTGATGATTTAAAACAAATTGACGGCATTGGTCCGGCCAAAGCATTGCAAATTGTTTCTGTTCTCGCACTTGCCGGACGTTTATATGACAAACAAAATGCACCAGACAATCTTATTTTGTCCGCAGAGGATGCGGCGGCTCAAGTTTCCGAATTGAAAGAGAAAAAACAAGAACATCTTGTTTGTTTATACGTGAACGCTCGAAACGCGTTATTAAAAAAAGAAACGGTTTCAATCGGAACACTTGATAAAAGTATTATCCATCCGCGCGATATTTTCGCACCCGCGCTTGAAATGCGTGCCGCGGCCGTGATTCTTGTCCATAACCATCCCTCTGGTGATCCGAGACCAAGCGAACAAGATAAGCAAGTGGCCAAAAGAATAATCGAGGCGGGACAATTAATGGGTATCAATGTTGTTGATTTTCTTATCATTGCGAAAAACGGGGTACATAGCATACTAGGAGAAATCAAAAAAACGGAACTGATGAATACGGAATATGTTGCCGAGGGTTCTCAATCTTCTTTGTTTGATTTGCTAGTTGACGCCAATCAAGCATATTTTTATGAAAAAGGTTTGAGTCAAGATTCGCCAAAAAACAAAAAAGAAAATGATAATTTGCGATTTATAGATTTATTTGCCGGAATCGGCGGTTTCCATATCGCATTTCATAACGCGGGAGCGGAATGTGTCTTTGTGTCGGAATGGGATGAACCTGCTCAAAAAACATACAGGCATAACCTTTATAAAATTTCTCCCGAAATGTTTGATTCTGGAAATTTTATTGGCGATATTACAAAAGTTAAAAGTTTTTCATTATGAAAAAAGACGATCAAAGAT
>JAGVPA010000077.1 GCA_020052445.1 bacterium | reverse complement strand
TTTTAATTAAATTGTCTGCTAAAAAAGACGAAAAGAAAAATTAATTATTTGGGCGCAAAGGGTGGCAAAGGTATCATTTGCCCAATGCCTCAATTGCCCCAGTTGATCCCTTTGAACCCTCCAATTTTATGAAACTAATTTTCGCGACTCATAACCCGGGAAAAATAAAGGAAATGCAGGAACTGCTTTCGGGGACCGGAATCGAGGTTTTAAGTGCCGAGGATGCCGGGGTGGCCGAAGATCCTCTGGAAGACGGTTTGACTTTCGAAGAGAATGCTTTGAAGAAAGCTCGTTTTGTTTGTCAGAAATCTGGCGAGTGGGCGGTGGCTGACGATTCAGGAATTTGTCTTGATGCTTTGAATGGCGCGCCGGGAATTTTTACCGCCCGTTGGGCCGGTGAAGGGAACGATCTTATTGATTTTACCTTTACTCAAATAAAAGACGTGCCCGAGGAAAATCTCGGCGCCCATTTTTCTTGCTGTGTTGCTTTGGTTTCGCCGGATGGCCAAGAACATCTTTTCGAAGGTCGAGCCGACGGTCGAGTTATAAAAGAGCGTCGTGGTTTGGCTCGTCCCAAATTACCTTATGATCAGATTTTTATTCCAACCGGTTACGAACAAACTTTTGCCGAAATGCCAGCCGAAGAAAAACACAAATTGAGTCACCGCGGCCAAGCCTTTGCTCGATTAAAGGAATTTTTGAAAGTAAATTTTAGTTGATATGTCTGAAAGATCCGAAGGAAGAGAAACGCCCCTGTCTCCGTATGATTTGTTGAAGAAAAACGAGTCGCAAGAAGCTGACCGAAGCGAGGTTATTTTTATTGTTGGACTAAAAAAAGATTCGCCTGAATTTTCTCGTCTTCAAACCGCTGGTGTGGATCCAGCTGCTTTAGAAGAAGGCAGAGTAACTCGAGGTGAATTGCTTGACGCCGGATATGTTTTTTTGAACAGATTGGGTGCCGGAGAAAAGCCAATTTTAAATGCCGTAATACCTTATGGTAAGTCGGGAGATGAACAATCGTTGGATATCGGTAGTAGAGTTTTACTTAATCGAGAGGAATTCGATGCGGTGATAAATTATCAACAACAGCGAGCCGAAGAATTTGGAACTAATGGAATCGAGACCGAAGAACTTAGAAGAGACATGATAATGTTTTTGGAGGAATCTGTGAGAGAAGCCGGAGATATAAGAAATAAACTTTTAACCGCCTTTAGTGCTGTTCAACGAAAAATTCTTAGTGATCCAAAATATTTGCAAGATATTCCAATTCTGAAAGATTTTTTTGGAGAACTATTAAAAGATCGACAAGCAGGAAATCAAGTGCTTAATTTTATGATACAAGGATGCCTTTTGGGTGTAGACTTGGTTTTTGTCAGAGGAATACCTATTGACGCCTCTTCGTTTAGATTTGGAAAATTGAGCGACGCACCATCACCCTTTCTTGATTCCGGTTTTCATTTTGCTGTTAATTACGACGTCACACTTTATCCCAACGATAAGGAAAAAACTCGACGCCTAAACATGCCGGTTGTCCATTTGCTTTCGCGGGGTTTGAATGAAATGGGCGGATCACTTAATAATTCTCACGACCAACAATACATAACTTCTGGACAGTACACACAAGAAATTTTTCCAAAGAAATCTACTTCTGAAAATCTTTCTCAGCCACCAATCTCCGAAGAAACTCTTGATTTGGTTGCCGGCAGGCTGCTATATAAGGCGCGTGTTTATTTGGGGACGCTCAACAAAAATTAAGAAGTATAAATTGTTAGTCAGTTAAAAAAACAACCTTGTTAAAACAAAAGGTTGTTTTTTTGATTTTTTTCGTCAAAGAAGGTAATCTAAATTTTACCAATCGGAATAATATAAAATTTAAAAAATGATTCCAAACAAACTCGCTCTCCCTCCTTCACCGCCACGGTGGGGGAGGGTAAGGGGTGGGGGCCTAACCTTATGTCTACTTATCACATCACTGGCGGCAAACCATTAAACGGCACGGTTGAAATCGCCGGTGCCAAAAACGCCGCTTCCAAAATGTTTATTGCCGCTCTTTTAACTAAAGAGAAGGTGGTTTTGGAAAACGTGCCGCGTCAACAGGAATCTAAAATTACCGAAGAGATTCTTTTTGGTGTCGGGGCTAAAACTAATTGGTTGGAGGAGCATGTGGTTGAAATCGAGGCTTCAGATATTTCTTCGCCTTCGGTTTCTGGTTTGTCTCGAAAAAATCGGATTTCAATTTTGACTTTGGCACCACTTCTTCATCGGGTCGGTGAGGCTTTTGTGCCAGTTGTTGGTGGCGACAAAATCGGACCTCGGCCGGTTAATTTCCATCTGGATGCTTTAAAACAAATGGGTGCGACTGTCGAAGAAACACCAGATGGTTATCGCGCTTCAGTGAGTGGTCGACTTCAAGGCACCATGATCGAATTGCCTTATCCATCAGTTGGTGCGACCGAGACGGTTATTTTGGCTGGTGTCTTAGCCAGTGGCCGCACGGTTATCAAAAATGCCGCCATCGAACCGGAAATTATGGAGCTGGTTAAAATGCTCCAAAAAATGGGCGCGATTATCGAAGTTGGGGTTGGTCGTCGTTTTGAAATTGTTGGTGTGGAAAAATTGAATGGTTGCACCGCCCGAGTCATGCCGGACAGAAACGAAGCCGTTAGTTATGCTTGCATGGCTTTGGGTACTCGTGGTGAAATTTTTGTTAAAGGCGCGCTTCACGATCACTTGATTACTTTTTTAAACGCGGTCAGAAAAATCGGCGGGGCTTACGAAATTAGAAAAGACGGCATTCTTTTTAAGACCATTAATGGCTTGAAAGGACTTGAACTTGAAACCGACACTCATCCTGGTTTTATGACCGATTGGCAACAGCCGTTTACTGTCGTCTTAACTCAAGCTGAAGGCACGAGTGTAGTTCATGAAACAGTTTACGAAGGCCGCTTCGGTTATACTGAAACACTTAAAACCATGGGTGCCGACATCACTTTATTTTCTAACTGTCTCGGCGAAATTAATTGTCGTTTCAAAGGCATGAATTACAAACACGCCGTGGTCATCAATGGTCCAACGCCTCTCAAAGCCACCTCAATCGTCGTCCCAGACATCCGCGCCGGTTTAGCCTTCGTCATCGCCGCCCTGGTCGCCAAAGGCGAATCGGTTCTGACCGGTATTGAACATTTAGATCGCGGCTACGAGAAACTGGAAGAAAAATTAAAAGGTCTCGGCGCCGATATTCGGAGGGTTGAAGAATAAAGATTTTGACAAAATAGTGGGGGGGGTAAAATGAGATTAATTTTTAAAAATTGATTCAAGATTTTTATGACAGAGTCATTAGATAATCCAGAGATTTTAGAACAAGAAGAGTTACACAATCTTCTTAAAAGATGCGAAAGTTTGAAAGAACCCAAAGAAAGGTATTTGTCTAATGAACCAGTTTACAATGCCTATCCGCCTAAAGTTGTTTTAACGCCAGAAGGAGATACTTGTAAATTATATATCGAATACAGAACTTTCGCTGGAGTAAATCGACGGAACGCCTATCATATAAAAGATGGAATAATTATCGAGGCGAATGAGTCTGGAAAGGTTTTGTCAATTAAAGGTAGTGGAACGGAAATTTTTCATGAAAAAAAAGTTGATGTACCGGAATTGATAAGAATTTTGACATTATTTTTCGAGCCAGTGCGTAAAGGTAGTTGTGAATTTTGTGGAGCTGAAATAGAAGGCGAAAGCATGCTTTATGGCAGAAAAATTTGTTTTAAGGCCGACTGCATAAAAAAAGCGAGAGAAAGTTAATTATTTTAATTGCTGGTTACAAAAAAATAAAAGGTCTTGGTGCGGATATTCGAAGAGTTGAAGAATAAAATAAAAAAAGACGCATCTAAATTATTAGGTGCGTCTTTTTGTTTTTGTAGAACAATTGATTCTCCCTCTCCGGCGGGAGAGGGTTGGCCTGCTCCGCCGAAGCCCAGCGAAGGGGAGAGTGAGGGGAACATAGCAAAATAAAAAACACGACTCTCGGGAGTCGTATTTTTTATTTTGCACAGATATTTCCGAGTTCATCCTTCCACCCTTGAAAGATTCGTCA
>JAGVPA010000082.1 GCA_020052445.1 bacterium | reverse complement strand
TAAAGTCCAAATTGTATCTCTGTGCCATCAGATCCAGTATGAACGAACTCACGCGATTGAGACAGAGTCATGGGTGGAGTGCGTAAGGTGAGTCAATAAGACGCAGTCTTGTCGTGTAAGTTTGCTCAAATTTTGATTTGATTTCTTGTTTGAATTTTTGGGTTTCCGTCACAGCTTTTAAGTTTCTTTTAAAATCTTTTCTGCCGGTTAAATTTGAAAGATCTTCAACAAGGTCTGTAAAAATACGGTTAATCATTTCTTCCATATTTGGAAGCTGCCCGGCCTGTAGTTCAATATCAACCAGTTCAATGAAAGACTTGTACAAAGCCTCTCGTTCTATTTCTTCAGAAGATGATTCGTTTTGTCTAATTATTTTTTTGGCTTCTGCTACCGTATTTTCGACCCGTTCTTCTTGGATAGTTTGACTGATTCTTCCCGTTCTTCCTTTTGGTTGCCGAGTTTTTTCGGGTGGGGGAATTGACCTTAAAAATTCAGACATAATGTTTGTTTAAAAGTAATAAAATTTTATCATACCAAAAAATAAAAGGGTATGTTTTTTAGAAATTATAAATCAAAATTCTGTTTGAGTTCAACTCCTTCGCACGGCACCAGAAAAAAACCGCCGAAGATGGAATAAGGAGAGAGAGTTTCTTTGGGCGGCTCTTTTAAAAGATTGCCATCGTTATCTTGATTACTGGCCATGTGCCAACCGTCTTTGTGCGACCAGGAACCATCATCATCCTTTCGGTACCAATGAAAATCATGGGCGTTGTGAGCAAAAAATAAGGCTACCAGATAAAAACCATCTCGATCGATGAGTTCGTGGGTTTGCACCAATCCATCGCGAACCGCGCCCTGGATTATTTCGTTGCGATATTCAGTCAAAGAAACATCTTTGAAATAATTATTAAAACCCTCGACATATTTTTTAGCCTCGGCCTTCACAAAACCCATCCCCGGCACCGCCCAAAAATAATCCGGCCGATTCAAAACGTAAGAATAACAATTGGCATTCAAAGCACACTTTTGCCAGTCGTGATCCTGGCAAGCATGCCATTTTTTTGGGTCGAAGACCAAGGGTTTGCTCATAGGTTAAATAAAAATTTTCAATTAGTGTGCATTAAATCTAAGAATTTTTTTGTTAGCCAGACTACTTGACGGTGGGCTTTAGCTAGGTCGCCAAATGACCCGTATTGTTCTTGTTTAATTGGATTATTGAAACCGATAAAATAATTTATTTCTTTATTGCTTTCACAAATACTTTGCATTCTTTCTAAAGTGAAGGATTTATTCGGGAAGCGTCTTTGATATTTGAAAGCAAATTGTACGGCGTGGGCTCTTATTTCTCCTGGGTTTGTAAGATAGTTTATTGTTCCTTCTATTCCTTCACCTTCGTCGATTCCCGGATATTTTATGTGCTCAATTTCGTGGTGAATTTTTATTAAAGCCGTCTCTAAAGCTGTTTCGAACTGTTCCAAGGTTTTTGCGGTTAATAAGTTTTTAACACCGATTTTTACCTCTTTAACCACCCCGTCTATGTCGGCCGTTTCGCCTTCATCTGAATTTGGGTTGAAGACAAATTGAATATCTGCCAATTCTCGGTTTACAGAAGATAGTTCAAAACTTGGAGCCCGAGGATTTCCATCGTTTTCTGGCCAGATTTTTTTTAAGGCCGCAGCAAAAGAACGGACCCTGACAACATAACTGATTTGAGGATCAAGAAGTTCCTTTTCTTGTCCTCGAGCAACAATTTCAAAACGTCGGCCTATTTCCCTGGCTGTTTCCAGAAGTTTTTGTTCAGTTTCTTGATTGAATTCCATTTCTTCTCCTTCTTCGTTTGTTTCTCTGTTTTTCTGTTCTTTTTCCGTGGTTGGTTTAACTAGTTCGCCGAAAATAATTTCTTCATCGGTTTTTTCCAGGCTTAAAGTTGAAGGAAGGTCTTTTTTTGTTTTTGCCGGTTCTGTTTCAGAGATTTGGATTTGTGACTCTTTATTCATATTTTTATTTTTCAATTATTTTTTTATTAATCAACGGTGAAAAATGACCCTGATACATCTTTTGCAAATCCGGCCGTCGCCAATCCTGACCAGTCACTCGACCACGACACTTCGATGAACCACATTTGCACGACCATTTGGAAACATAATTTTCGTTCGCCTCCCAAAGAGCATAATCAGCCGTAACTTCTTCGCCTGGCAAAATATCACGACGAGCCGTGAGGGTAAAAGCATCCTTCATCCAGGTATTACCGTCGCATGAATGATTAACAAAATAAGTTTCATCATCACCGCGGTCTTCGGCAGTAAAAAGATTTTCGTCCCATTGCATGACGAGTTTACCACTGATTTTTTTAACCTCAGCCTCGTCGATGTAATCCCCACCAAAAGTCAAAATATCTTCTCCGACATTGATTTTCTCCAAAGCAAACATCCCCCGCCCACCAATCGACGAATTTCTGATTTCAATTTTCGGATTGATCCACGGTTTTTTGGAAACGATGATCATATTTTTTCATCTTCACAATAAACAATCCTGTAAATCCTATAATCCCATAAATCCCAGTTCAGACAACCAACACCAAAGCCCCTCCAGCCCCTGAAGCCCATGTAGTTCCTGCAGCCCCTCAATAGTTATAAACCTTCCCCTTCAAAATCGTCCCCGCCCGATACAACTGTTCCAACAAAACCACTCGAGCCAAATCGTGGGGCATAGTCATTAGTGAAAGTGAAAGGAGGAGGTCGGCTTCTTTTTTAATTTCATCCGAGAGGCCGAGTGGTCCACCTATAATGATAGTAAGTGGTCGAGCGCCGCCTTCTGATAAACGATCGATTTGCTCAGCGAATTTTTCTGAAGTGAAAGTTTTTCCGGCCGCATCGAGGACGATTAGAAAAGAACCGGCTGGAATAGTTTTTTTGATTTTTTCCGTTTCAGTTTTTAAAACTTTATCTTTTTCTGCTGTTGAGTGGAATGGGGTTTCGATTAGTTCGATTATTTTAAAAGAAATATCCGATTTTAGACGTTTAAAATATTCCTCACAAAGTTCCTTATGTGGTCCGGCCTTTTGTTTGCCAATGATTATTAGAGAGATTTTCATCATACGTTCTCCTCAACTCTTTTTATTGCCTTTTTAAACATTTCTTTAACCGATTCTTTAACCCAACCGGCCGGTGTCGGATAAAAGATATTCTTTATGTCTGTTTGAATGAGAAGACGACTGCAAACCACACAACAATACGATCCCTCGGTATATCGAATTTCATCATTATCTTTGACCAATAAAACATAAATGTCGGCCCCATCGATATTTACACCATTTTTTAAGGCTTGCATCAAAGCAGACTCCTCGGCGTGAATTAAAAGCGGATCTTTGTCGCCGACAGACGATTGTTCGGCTGCTTGGTAAGCAAAACCCGAACTAATTATTTTTCCGTCGAGCACAATTAAGGCCCCAGCCCGCGGGTTTGTATTTGATTGTTTTAAAACACTATCGAGTTCGGATTTTATTTGTTCATTTATTTCCATACCAAATTATTATACCAGAAAGTTTGTTTTGTGTTTTGTAAAAATAATTGCCCAGCAATTTTTTTTGCTGAGCAAAAGATACCCTCCGGGCTTACGAGGTTTTTACACTGGGCGGTTACATGCTACGTGTACAAGCAGGCCGTCATCTTGGCGAATCTGTACTTCAAATTCAGGGTCTTCCCAACGCCAGTTTCCTTGGCCAGCGTTCCATCCGTTGTGAATTCTTTCTGGAGAACCGACCCCGCAACCACATTTAGTGGTTAGAGCTACTTTGTGCGGAACCTGTACACGCCGGCCTTCAGCCAATCGTTTTTTTTCGGTTTCTGCCCATTCTTGGATATTCATTCGTACCCCTTTTTTTATCGGTGGTGCGGCCCCAACCGACGTCCTGTACGTCTGTTTGGCCCGTCAACTGACAAAATAATTGGAATTAAAAACGACCCTCGATTCGAGGGTCGTGGATCTTATTTTTTAAAACAATAAAATCACTACCTCGAATCAAAGAAGGTGGTAGTGTTTGTTGGGGATTGAAAAAAGTTTTTCTTATTCATATGGAATACTTTATAAGTATCATAATAAGATAAAATTGTCAAAGGTTGGCCACGTCTTTGTTAAAATTAAAAATTGATTTGGATCATAATACTATAATCCGTTGATTTCATAAAAACCAATAAACTCAGCCAAATTATCACCCTGTGGACACCTCGTGGATAAAACCCTTGACAGCCTCTCGGGGATTGTGTAAGATTTTCGCGCACTAAAAATTTAAATAGAACTTTCTAATTTGGATGCAGAACGAGGAAAAAATTACATTTTTTGTGAAACGTATGCGACATACGTTGAACGAAAAATGTAATTCTTGACGAAGTTATGCGCCAAATTAGGAAGTTCTATCAAAAAAGGTAGTCACACCTTCTTTGTCCCAAGAAATTTAAGCTTCGATCAGGGATGGCTCGCAGCACTGGATGGGATAGAGGGAAGGCAGTGAAGATAGGTACACAAATTGTGACAAATTTCGTCCCAACTATTCTTCAAGGCCTCGCCGAGAGCTAAGCTCTCTAAATGGATTTTATATAGTCCGCGCGGCCAAGCGCGGATTTTTGATCTTCCAAAGATCAATCCCTCCGAAGCTGCCTGGCGAAGGGGGATGAACAGTCGTATCCAGATTGTAGTAACGAAAAAGTTTTCGTTCTTGCAACCTGGTTCAGCGAAGAAGTTGAAGTACAGGATTTCAGATCATTCACAACTGAAGATCAAGAGAACCAACAAGTATAAAGTATATATTTGGGCAATGAAGTAAATTAACTGCTGAAAAGGCAGGACTTTCACGTTTGGATGCAGAACGAGGAAAGATCTGAATTTTTGTGAAACGTATAAAAGATACGTTGAACGAAAAATTCAGATCTTGACGAAGTTATGCGCCAAACGTGGAAGTCCTGAAAAATTCTAACTTTTCAGTGGTTGTAGAGCATTAAGGGCATACGGTGGATGGCTCGACAGAAAACGCCGATGAAGGACGTAGCAGCCTGCGATAAGCTTCGGGGAGGTGGCAAGCAACCTTTGATCCGGAGATCTCCGAATGGGGCAACCCAGTACGTTGAAGACGTATTATCCGACGCTGAATATATAGGCGCCGGAAGGGCACCTGGGGAAGTGAAACATCTCAGTACCCAGAGGAAAAGAAAAAGATTAAACTCATTGAGTGTTCAAACTGTTCGATCGGCCTTACGGCCTTGTTCAAGCGGTTCATTATTGAATAACTTGAACATTTGAACATTTTGAACATATCAGTGAGTCCATTCCCTTAGTAGTGGCGAACGAAAAGGGAACAGTCCAAACCTTATCTATGAAGTTGTTTTAAGTAGTATGGATGCAAATCTATGTTGCAAGAGGCAATGAAAGGTGGCAGCCGTTGTTAATAAGGTGTTGTAAGATGTTTATGTGATTTTCTGCCGAAAATCGGCTATAGCGTTATATATAATGGAATCCACTGGAAAGTGGAACCACAGAAGGTGATAGTCCTGTACGTGAAATATATTTCGTTACGGTTATAAATATTCTTGAGTACCACGAGACTCGCGAAATCTTGTGGGAACCTGCCGCGACTATGTGGCAAGACTAAATACGTATTCTGATCGATAGTGCACCAGTACCGTGAGGGAAAGCTGAAAAGCACCCCGGAAGGGGAATGAAATAGTATCTGAAACCGTATGCTTACAAGGAGTCAGCGCCCCGCACCTTTCTTAACAGAAGGTTTGGTTAGCTTCAGTCTGATAGTAAAATATTATCAGTTTTCAAGTTATCCAATGTTTTGTGTCAAGAAAGGTGCGGGGTCATGGCGTTCCTATTGAAGAATGAGCCAACGAGTGTAATGTGTGTCGCTCGGTTAAGCCCCAAGGGGCGAAGCCATAGTGAAAGCGAGCGTTCAAGCGCGTAATCTGACTTTGTTCAAGCGGGGGAAGCAATTCTCCCGTCTTGAACATGGTCAGAAGGTGACACGCATACGACCCGAAACCGGGTGACCTAACCATGACCAGGGTGAAGCGAGCGTAACAGCTCGTGGAGGCCCGAACCCACGTGCCGTACAACACACGGGGATGAGTTGTGGTTAGCGGAGAAATTCCAATCGAACTCGGTAATAGCTGGTTCTCCCCGAGATAGCTTTTGGGCTAGCGTCGGTAAATAACTTATTGGGGGTAGAGCACTGAATGGGACGTTCGTCGCAAGATAGAACTCCTAACCAAACTCCGAATACCAATAAGTGTTCCCGGCAGTCAGACGATGGGGGCTAAGCTCCATACGTCAAAAGGAAAACAGTCCAGATCTCAAACTAAGGTCCCTAAATCATCATTAAGTGTAGAAGGTGGTGGAGAGGCTCACACAACCAGGAGGTTGGCTTAGAAGCAGCCATCCTTTAAAGATAGCGTAATAGCTCACTGGTCAAGCCTTTCTGCGCCGAAAATGTACCGGGGCTAAATGATGTACCGAAGTTGAGGGTTTCCCGCACCTTTCTTGAAAATCATGAGGATAGAATCATCCTTTTGGTTGGTAAGAAAGGTGCGGGGAGCGGTAGGGGAGCATTCGCATCTGCACAGAAGTCGCGTCGTGAGGCGCGGTGGAGCGTTGCGAAGAGAGAATGTTGGCATGAGTAGCAAAAAGACAGGTGAGAATCCTGTCCGCCGTAAACTCAAGGTTTCCTGGGCAACGAGAATCGTCCTAGGGTGAGTCGGGAGCTAAGGTGAGGCCGAAAGGCGTAACCGATGCACAGCAGTTTAATATTACTGCACTCCGTTTTGTTTCGATGGGGGGACGCTTTCCGTACCTTCCCGCGTCATATGGCTATAACGTTGGGCACGCTGGGATGACTGATAGGCAAATCCGTCAGTCATTAAATCTTGGCGTGATCGCAAGCTTGTCGCAAGATGAGCAAGGGGAAGGGAAAGAGGGCCAAGAAAAGCCTCTAAGGTTAGGCAAAATGGACCCGTACCGTAAACCGACACAGGTGAGTGGGCATGTGAATATGCCAAGGCGTACGAGAGAACCCTTTGTTAAGGAACTCGGCAAAAAAGTGGCCGTAACTTCGGGATAAGGCCTGGTTGTCCCCGGGAGGGGACGACCCGCAGCGAAAGACATCAACCGACTGTTTACCAAAAACACAGGTCCCTGCTAAAGCGCAAGCTGAAATATAGGGGCTGATGCCTGGCCAGTGTCAGAACGTTAAGGGAGGGGGTCATCCCCGCACCTTTTTCATCAGTCCGTTGTTTAACGACGGATTGCTGGTGGTAAAGGTGCGGGGGGCAGCCTCCGACTGAAGCGCTGATGAACGCCGGCGATAACTATAATCGTCCTAAGGTAGCGAAATTCCTTGTCGGGTAAGTTCCGACCTGCACGAATGGCATAACGAGTTGATGACTGTCTCAACAAGGGACTCGGTGAAATTGCAAGATGAGTGAAGATGCTCATTGCCCGTGGTTAGACGAAAAGACCCCGTGAAGCTTTACTACAACTTGTTATTGGGTTCATGCTTCGTATGTTCAGCGTAGGTGGGAGCCGTAAGGCGCCAATGAGACACCACCCTTGCGTTGCGTGAATTCTAACCGATTACCGTTATCCGGTAGTTGGGACAGTAGCTGGTGGGTAGTTTACCTGGGGCGGGTGCCTCCCAAAAAGTAACGGAGGCGTTTACAAAGGTCAGCTTAGCGCGGATGGAAATCGCGCTGGACGTGCAAACGCAGAAGCTGGCTTTACTGCAAGACCGACAAGTCGCGCAGTCGCGAAAGCGGAAGTTAGTGATCCGACCGTACGAAATAGGACGGCGGAAGCTCAACGGATAAAAGCTACTCCGGGGATAACAGGCTGATCGTTCCCAATAGTCCACATAGACGGAACGGTTTGGCACCTCGATGTCGGCCCGTCGCATCCTGGGGCTGGAGAAGGTCCCAAGGGTTTGGCTGTTCGCCAATTAAAGCGGCACGCGAGCTGGGTTCAGAACGTCGTGAGACAGTGGACATACGCGCTGTCTATAAATTCGACCAAATGCTGGAAACCCTGATTAAACTTCTATAAAAAAATAGGAGTTTGAAGAATCTCACACTACTTAGTATAATAAAATATATGCCAAGTGAAAATGTGTTGAGTGCAGACAATCAGCAGGGAAGATCAAAAAGTTTAATGCCTTGGTTTGTGGTTGGTTTTGTTGATGGTGAAGGAAGTTTTCATGTGGCTTTATATCGCGATTCGCGAATGAAGACCGGTTGGAAAGTTATTCCAGAATTTCACGTTTCGCAAAGAAGTTCCAGTCGATCGGTTTTAGACCGATTGGCAAGATTTTTTCAATGCGGCTATGTGAAACCGAACCATAAAACAAATCCTCGAGATTTGACTTACGTTTTCGTGGTCAGAAATCGTGACGAACTTTTAAGAAAGATCATACCTTTCTTTGATAAATATTCTCTCCAAACAGAAAAACAAAAAGATTTTAAACTGTTTAAGAAAATTGTTTTAATGATGATAGAGAAAAAACATCAGGATTCAAAAGGAATCCAAAAGATAATTAAAATTGCATATCAAATGAATGGTAGCGGTCGTTACAGAAAACAAACATTAGACGAATTGAAACCCTCAGAGACTACACGTCGAACACCTTAAAAAAGTGATGATATAGTCCGAACTGCATGGCGACATGCAGAATCTGTGAGAAATTACAGATCGCTGCGTTTAACGCGGTAGTAACATAATGTCGGTCTCCTATCTACCATGGGCGCCGAAAGTTGAAAGGATTCATCTCTAGTACGAGAGGACCGAGATGGACGAACCTCTAGTGTACCGGTTGTCCTGCCAAGGGCAGTGCCGGGTAGCTACGTTCGGTTCGGATAAACGCTGAAAGCATCTAAGCGTGAAGTCGACCTTAAGATTAGCTTTCATTAATAGACTCCTGCGAGACTAGCAGGTTGATAGGCTGTACGTGGAAGCGCAGTAATGCGTGTAGCGGAGCAGTACTAATAAGTCGAGCTCTACAATCACTGAAAGATTATAAATTTCAGTCGTGCTCAGTTCTCTTGATCAACAGTTACAACAAAAGGTTCCGCCGTTCTGGTGCCATTTCCAGAGGGGCAACACCCGTTCCCATCCCGAACACGGCCGTTAAGCCCTCGCGGGTCGATGGTAGTTCGTTAGAGCGAGAGTAGATCGGCGCCAGAACAGCGGAACTTTTTGATCAAAAAATGATTTGATTTTAAAAAAGAGATGTTATGTAGACATCTCTTTTTTGTTTTGTAAAAGTTGGGGGGGGGTGATATTATGTTTGGGTTGATAAATATTCTTGAACTAATTTTTATGGCACAACAAGAACAAGGGGTTCCTCTGGAAGCTGTTGATACCAAACTGGCAGTTCCAAGAGCAGAAAAATTACAAAGTCGTCCCGCTGAAAAAACTGAACAACAAAAGAGGCATGAAAAAACGGGAGTTATAAACACCGCCCTTGATACTTTTGATTTTGGTGACGGTGGAGGGAGGAAGGATCAATGGTCTAAACCGTTGAGTGATGCCTTTAAAGATCCAAAAGGATCGATTACAGAAGAAAGAGAAGAACTTTTAGAACCAGTGTCGGTATTAGCAGGACGGGCGTTTAATGTTTTTTATTCGTCGGAAAACATGTCCTCTGATCTTCTTGTAGATGCTTTGAGAAATAGAGAACAATCTAGAGCTGCCTTGCGGATTTTGTTTGAACGATATCCAGGTAGCGATTTTTCATCCCCTGAAAAACTTAAAAAATCAGTAGAAGATTTGATTCGAGATTTAAAAAAAATTCCTACTTTTGCCGATTTTGGAACCCACCTTGCTTCGGTTTTGGATCCAAATTTTACAGATATAACTAAAATTCAGTTAGTAGATTTTATTTTAGACGGTTTTTCAAAGAGACTTTACGATGAAAATATTTGGGAGGGTCAAGAAGGAACTAATCAAAAAGACAGAAGCCAAGCAGCACCATTTTTAAAAAAAATAGATTTGTTAAGAGCAAATTTATGTTTTCGAAAGTTTGGTACCGATATAACCCCAGAGGAAATTATTGCGATTAGAAATGCCGAGATTTACGCTAAAGAAGCGGCCACTCAAGCAACGAGCGAAGCCACAGTTTTGCCAATGAGTGAGAAAAAAGAGTCGACTCTGTCTTTTGAAGAAGTGCGTCAAATGTTAAATAGTGCAGAAATTAAAAATCCCGTCGAAGACGCGAGAAGATTGGTTACACCAGAGGTTAAAGCGGTTCTGTTAAAACAATTATTGGTGGATTTAGATGATAGAATAAGAGCTGCCAGAACTCTTGAGGCCGGAACGGTATTGGGTTTACAGATTATGGGACATCTTACAGGGATTACAGCTGACACAAAAGTTTATCGTTTGCCATTAATAGCCGCCGAGGGACGTTTGGCAGATTCTCGACAGATTAAAATAACTGATTATTTTAATAAAGTTTTTGGTCACGATTTATTAAAAGACAGAAGAGCGAGAGATCTTACTAGATTAACAAATATATTTGACTAAGTTTTTTTAAAGAGATGTTATGTAGACATCTCTTTTTTGTTTGTGAACAAAAACTTGCAAAAGTGGGGGGGGTGGTAAACTATTTTTGTAATTTAAGGTGAATTTTAATCTTTATCATTATGGTCAGAGAAAGATCTCCAGGTTTTAATCAAGACGTCGAAATATTGCCAGGCGATGATTTAAGAGAAATTTTTGTTAAATTTTGTGATTTAATTAGTTCTGGCCAAAATGCTTCTCTTGTCGGTCACGAAGGCAGAAGAGAAGAAATAAACAGAGAAAAACTTTTGTTATTTTTTGATGGACTATTATCAGATCCTGGTGAATTTAATGTTATAACTTTGTTACCAGGAGACGAGCGGTTTAAAATTCCTAGCGGATCAACAACTTCAGAGGATAAATTAGAAGTTAGAGTTGAGGATCGAAGTTTGGAATCCTTAAAAAAGCTTCTAGAAGTGATGATGATAAAACCTAATGTCCAAGTAGTTATGCAAGGAAGAAAATTTCGTTTAACTACAAAATTATTTAATAACGCGATGAAAAATCTTTTGGGGGAAAAATACTGGTGTTATTAAAACGACTTCGATTTATTTTTTGTGATTTTAAAAAGAGATGTTATACAGACATCTTTTTTTGTTTGTGGATAAAATGGTGGTAAAAACTTGCAAAAGTGGGGGGGGGTGGTAAATTATAGGTATAAAAATTTAATTACAATTTTATGAGTCAAAATGAGATGTTTGGTGGTAGAATGGGGCAAGAAGAGGACAAGAGGTATGAGAACGTTCCGCACAATGGTCAACGCTATATGGAAAATGGTGTTGAAGTTTATTGGAATTTACAGGAGGAGGATCCAAGTACCGATGCTCATATGGAGGAAAAATTGAAAAGAGTTTGGGAGGATTGGAGACCTAAAGAAAGAAAACGATTAGAAGAAGAGCGAACAAGGCTCTTGGAAGTTAGAACGTTGGAAAACGGTCAGGTAATCGCCAAATGGAAAGTAAAATAATTTTTTTGACAGAAAAGCATGACAGAAAAGCAGTTTGCCGAAAGACTGCTTTTTTGTTACTCTAATAACACTATGAATGAAGAAAATGCCGATTCTTTGCCAAAAATTGAAGGGAAAAAGGTTAAAAAGTTTTGTTTTTTGTGTACTTTGGGGCGTTACCTGATTTTTTTTGTGTTGGGAGTTTTTGTGGGTTTGATTTGGGGTAGTTGGTAAGGTGGCTTATGTTGTCACGAACTAAAATTTGGTTTTGGATTTTTGCTTTGGAACTGTCTTTTGTTCCATTAGCATTTTTGGCTTGGAATCGGGAATCTTTTTATGTTGAGCAAGTTGAAAATTTTACTCAAGCTAAATTTTTCTTGGCCTGTTTATCGCTGATTTTGGTGACACTTGTTTATTTGTCTATTTTTTTAAAGAAGGAGTGGCGAAACGAAGAGATTTCTTTTAAAAAGTTGTTTATTTTTTTATCACCCTTGTTTTTGTTGTTAGTCGTTTCGCCGCCTTTTTTGAGTGTGGACACGGTCGCTTATTTAATACCCGTGAAAAATTATTTTATTTTTGGTTTCAATCCTTACACGGTACCTTTTCAGCAAGTCGTCGAAAATTCCTGGGTCGCTCAAATTGGTCATCCGTGGCGATCTGATCTCATCACCCCTTATGGTCCTTTCTTTTTGTTGCTTCTCGCGCCTTTAGCTTTTTTATCTACTGGATTAACCACTGCCATTGCCATTTATAAAGCGCTTCTTCTGATCCCCTATATTTTTTCCGTCGTCATTTTTGATCGTTTACGTGCACACTTCAAAACCCCGCCTTTTGTCACCGTACTTTTTGCTCTTAATCCACTGCTTTTAGTTTTCGGCTTATTAGAAGGACACAATGATCTGATTTTAGTAGCCTTGATTTTAGCTGCCGTTTGGTTTGTTTTAAACAAAAAATTTTTTCATGGCAATTTGGCTTTGGCAGCGATTACGGCCATAAAATTATTTCCGATTATTTTGGCACCGATTTTTTGGTTTGAACACGGTTTTTTCCGTTGGCGAAAAGTTTTTTTTAGTCTGCTGGTGATTCTGGGCTTTTTTTTCTTAACTTCTTTAGCTTTTGGTTTTTCGACTTTTCCTTCGCTTCTTAAAACCATCGCCAATCAAAGCAGTCTGTCTTGTTTGTATATTTGTTCGCCACCACAAATTTTGTTCAATGTTTTTTCCGCTTCTTTATCGACAAGTTTGGCCTTTTTCCTTTTTAGTTATTCATTAATTTTTTGGTTATTTCTCTTTCGTTCTTTCAAGCCCGTCCAATTTATCTTTTGGTCATTAATGGCTTTTTGTTTTATTTATCTTCGCTGGCTTACACCTTGGTATTTAATGCTGCCTCTACCTTTGGCGCTGCTTTTATTTGAAAGTAAAAAATATCGTTTTTGGGTGGTTTTTTTGACGGTTTATGCCGTTTGGCAAACCTTATGGGCAAATGTCGGTTTTTTTGGTATTTTGTTGGAGAAGATATTGAGTATTTTATGAATCTTTTGAAAGAAATTTATTTTGGTGAGAAACCAATAAACACCGAAAGTTGGGATCATCGCCAATCTTCTCGGGTCGTGGTTTTTGATAATGAAGACAATATAGCGGTTCTTTATGTCAAAAATTATGATTTTCCAAAATTGCCTGGTGGCGGTGTGGAAGAAGGCGAGAATTTGGAACAGACTTTAAAAAGAGAATGTTTGGAGGAGATTGGTTGTGAGATTGAAATTGTTCAGGAAATTGGCGAGATTATTGAATATCGCGACGAAGGAGATAAAAAGATGGTTCAGAATGCTTATTGTTATCTGGCTCGAGTGGTCGGAGAAAAAGGATCATCAAATTTTACCGAAAAAGAAATCAGCGAAGGTGTTGAGATCAAATGGTTACCAATCGATGAAGTTTTGAAAATGTTTGAGAAAGAACCGAGTGATTATGTGCCGAAGTTTATCAAACAAAGAGAAATGACTTTTTTGAACGAAGCTAAAAAGTTGATAAATATCTAACTATGACGCAAAATTTTTACACCGTTATTCTCGCCGCCGGACAAGGCAAACGTATGGGAGCAGAAATCCCCAAGGCTTTGATACCGGTGAACGGCCGACCGATGATTGATCATCTTTTGGATTCTGTGGTTGGCTCAGGCATTGAAAATGAACCCGTTGTGGTTGTCGGTCACGGGGCTGATTTAATCAAACAACACCTGAACGGTCGCTGTAAGTTTGCCTTTCAGCCAGAACAACTTGGAACCGCTCACGCTCTCCAATGCGCTTTACCATTTATCGGCGAGACTGGGCGAGTTTTGGTTTTATATGGTGATCACGCTTTTGTTTCGGTCAAGACAATTAAAAAACTGATTGATCATTGTTCTGATTCTAATGCTCCAGTAGTTCTGATGACTGTCAAAGTCGATGATTTTAATGATTGGCGCAAAGCTTTCTATGATTTTGGTCGGATTGTTCGCGATGAAAATGGTTTGGTCAAAAAGATTGTCGAAAAACGTGATGCATCGGAAGCTGATCTTGCTCTAACCGAAGTTAACCCCGGATATTATTGTTTTGATATTGCTTGGGTCAAACAAAATATTGAAAAAATTAAAAATCAAAATACTCAGAATGAATATTATTTAACTGATTTAATTGGTTTGGCTATCTCGCAAGGCGAGATGGTTGAGGCAGTTCTTGTTGATGATCCTAGAGAAGGATTGGGCGTGAATACGTTTGATCAGTTGAAGTTGGCGGAAGATGCCATGGTTTCTACGGGGTGATTACGGATTTGGAGTGGTGGCCGGCTTGTTCAAGTGTTCGTGCTGGACCGGAAAGGTTGTTAAAAACGTAAAAAATTATGAAGTTTTTGGAAATCAAAAAGAGTATTTCTACCCTCGCACGAACTTTTGTGCGCGAGATTGGTTTGGTTTTTCGTTTTCACCCCGGAACAGCTTCGGCTTTGGCAGTAACCCAATTAATTATTGGTTTAATGCCGGCCGCGGTTTTGTTTTTTACTGCTGATATTGTTTCGATTGTGGCCAAACAAGAAGGTGAGTGGAGTCAAGATTTGGTGAGAGATTTGGTTGTTTTGTTAATTCTTCTTTTGGTTCAAAGAATCGCTTTTCAATTTTTTGATTATTTTCAGGATCGTTTGATGAATCTTTTATATCTTTCGGTCAGTAATCGAATTCATCAAAAGATCATTACTTTAGATTTGCCAACTTTGGAAAAAAGTGAGACCCAAACCATGATAACTTTTTTTCGTGATCAAAATTACCGGCCTTATAACATGGTCAGATCAGTTTTTAATTTTTTTGGCAACATTGTTTCGTCAATTTCTTTTATTGTTATCGCTTGGAGATTTTCGCCACTTTTGATAACGATTTTTGTTCTCGCTTTGATTCCTGGTTTAATTGCGGCAGTTAAAGCGGTTCTGGATTCGCAACATTTAACTTGGGGTAAAACATTTATCATGAAGCGCACTTGGTATTTGCAAAATCTTTTTTCTGGCATTACTTCGATTACCGAACTTTTGGTTCACGGAGCAGTCAAAAAAATGACGGAAAAATATCGAGTTTTTTACGGAGATATTGTAGAAAAAGAAAGACAAATAAGCGCCAAAAAGTTATTTTCCGGACTGTTGACCAATCTTTTGGCTTTTGCCGCTTATGTTTGGGCTTATATCAGTTTGGTAACTCAAGCGATTACCGGCGCTTTTTCAGTTGGCGATTTTACTTTGTATGCCGGAGCTTTTGTTAACGCTGAAAGATTTTTAGTTAGTCAAGTTTGGCAGTTTGTTTTACTTTTTGAAAATGTAAGTTATTTAGAAAAGTTTTATGAACTCGAAGCCATGGAATCGACAATTAAAAATATTTCCGGCGCCACGGAACTGGTTGATAAAGATTTAGAAATAGAATTCAAAAATGTCTCGTATAATTATTCTGATTCAGATCAAAAAGTTTTGCAAAACATTTCTTTTGTTTTGAAACCCGGGGAACGAGTAGCTTTGGTTGGTGAAAATGGTGCCGGCAAGACGACTTTAATCAAATTACTTTTGCGGCTTTATGAGCCAACTTCCGGACAAATATTAATTAACGGAAAAGATATTCAAAGTTATACTTTGGAGTCACTGCGAAAGCGGATTGCCGTAACTTTTCAAGATTTTTTAAAATTGGCTTTGACAGCAAGAGAGAATATCGCTCTCGGAGTCGGTGGAATTGAAATCGGACTTGAAGAAGCTCGAGCTGCCGCTATTCGTTCTGGGGCAGATGATAAAATTTCCAGTTTGCCAAAAGGTTATGAAACATGTCTTGGTCGCGGTTGGGAAGATGACGGGGTCGAACTTTCCGGCGGTGAATGGCAAAAGGTCGCTTTAGCGCGTTCGTTAATCAAAGACGCCTCACTTTTGGTTCTTGACGAACCAACAGCCGCTCTTGATGCTCGGAGTGAATTTAATTTTTTCCAAGAGTTATTTAATCGTGAGGGAAATATTTCCTTATTTCTTATTTCACATCGTTTTTCTTCGGTTCGAGTGGCTGATAGAATTTTGGTGTTGCAAAAAGGCAAATTGATAGAATCCGGAACTCACGAAGAATTAATAAAGAAAAACGGCTTATATAGAGAGCTTTACGAGTTACAGTTAAAGGAAATAAATTAGTATGCGCCTCATCACCGACTTTCATATCCACTCCAAATACTCCCGAGCTTGCTCGAAGGATTTGGAGTTGCCAAAGATTGCCAAGGTTTGTGAACGTAAGGGTATCGATGTCGTCGCGACTGGGGATTGGACGCATCCGGCTTGGTTTAAACATATTAAAGAGACTTTGGTCGAGCAAGAACCGGGTCTTTTTGTTTTAAAAGACGGTTCTTCGACCACGAGATTTATTTTGGTGACCGAAACCAGTCACATTTACAAACGCGGTGGCCAAGCGCGACGAGTTCATGTTTTGACTTTTGCGCCATCAATTGAAACGGTGGAAAAAATTAATGCTGAGCTGACCAAAAGAAAATTTAACCTGAAAGCTGACGGTCGGCCGATTCTTGGTTTTGATGTTGAAGATTATTATTCCCTGGTTAAGGAAATCGACGAGAGGGTTATTGTGGTGCCGGCTCATGCTTGGACGCCGTGGTTTTCGGTCTTTGGCAGCAAATCAGGTTTTGATTCGCTGGAAGAGTGTTTTGGTCGTCTCACCAAAGAGGTTTTTGCCATTGAAACCGGTTTGTCATCCGATCCAAAAATGAATTGGCAATTATCAGCCCTCGATTCGGTGGTCATGATCTCAAATTCCGACGCTCATTCACTTGCCAAACTTGGTCGCGAAGCCAATGTTTTTGAAATAAAAAAACCAAGTTACGATGAATTTGTGCGAATTTTAAAAGAACAGGACAAAAAAAGTTTTTTGCACACCATCGAATTTTTCCCCGAGGAAGGGAAGTACCATTTAGACGGCTGCGCGGCTTGCACTTTCTCCTGTTTGCCAAAAGAATCAAAAAAATATGGCGGTCGCTGCCCAAAATGTAAAAAACTCATGACACTTGGTGTAGAAAATCGAGTCGAGATGCTAGCTGATCGCAAGGTTGAGGTGATTGCGAGCAAAAAAATACCTTTTAAATCAATCATTCCTCTTCAAGAAATTGTCGCCGAGGCTTTTGGGGTCGGAGTTTCTTCAAAAAAAGTTATTGCCGAATATAATCAGCTTATTGATTCTTTAGGCAACGAATTTTCTATTTTACTTGATGTGCCAATAGAAAAAATTAAAAAAGCTGCCAACAATTCACTGATAAGCGAAGCCATCGAACGAATGCGCGCTGGAAAAATAAATATAAAACCAGGCTATGACGGAATTTTCGGCGAAATAAAGATTTTTTCGGACAGCGATAGAAAAAAAGCGACCCAAACACGTTTATTGTAAAACACCAACTGTCATCCTGAGTCAGAGAAGGATCTCGCCTCGTGGTATTGATTTAAGGTTACGCGGCGAGATTCTTCACCCGCCTTCGCTGGGCTACGGATGGGCAGGCGAGGGTTCAGAATGATAAGGCTGGGTGACAAAAAATATCAAACTTTTTTATTATACTCATTTGCCAACCTAATCAGGACTTGATATAATAGGGGCAGAATAATCTTAACCAAATCGACCCCTGTGTATAAAATCAATCTTTCGCGAAC
>JAGVPA010000098.1 GCA_020052445.1 bacterium | reverse complement strand
ATTTGTAGATTCGTAAATTCGTCCCGCCTCGTAGGCCTCGGAGCGGGATCCCGCCAAAGGCCTCCGTCGGCGGGATAATCGATTCGTTATTCGCACCCCCCATACCACATTATGCAAGAAGATGAATTAATAGAAGAAGAATTCAGTTTTGAACTTGAACCCGAGGAAGCTCCGCGTCGCGCCGAGCCTGACCCTCGGTTGGCTTTGGCTAAGAAAATTTTGAAACAGTTGCATGAAAATTTGGGCAATGTTATCGAGCTGCTCGACAGTGGAAATATCGAGGAAACGAGTGCAGATTTTGCCAGATTAGTGGCTTCAAAAAAAGAAGCTGAGCGAGTCCTTGAGGATATCTCTGGTGCTCGAGTCATCGAAGGTGTCTTCGACGGTCAGGCCATGGTCGGCTCTGATGGAAAAAGTTATGCCGCACCACCAAATTACGCTTCCAAGTCCAGATTGGTTGAGGGCGACATGTTAAAACTCACTATCAAACGCGATGGAACTTTTTTGTTCAAACAAATCGGCCCCATCGAAAGAGTTCGCTTGGTCGGTAACCTGGCCTTCGACGCCGCCTCAAGTTCTTTTGTTGCCATGATCGGTGAACAAATTTATAAACTTCTAACCGCCAGCGTAACTTTTTTTCACGGCGAGCCCGGTGACGAGGTTGTCATCTTGGTGCCAAAGAACACACCAAGCGTTTGGGCAGCGGTGGAGAATGTGGTGAAAAAATGATGATCTACACGTTATAGCCCATAAGTAACGGTTACCCAAATCTCTCCGAATCTCCGATTTCCTGGTTGCTGTTTTTTAGTTTAATTATCCTTAAAACGTACAGTTGACATATAAAAGAAAAGAGGAGTATACTAAAGAAAAAGATAAACTATCTAATTAAATTTTTTTATGTCAGGTAAAGAAATAAAAGGGTCAGAACAAACGGAAAATTTTAAATTTGATCAAGGACCAGTCGATAAGGCGGTCGGTAGGGAAGACGCTCAGGACACAAGAATTTCTTATGAACCAACAAAAGAAGATTTGGCTGTTGCCGATGCCGCTGCAGACGATGCCGCAAAATTAGTTCATACATTAGCAGATAAGGTTTCGTTTAGAGTGATCGATCAATTTTCTTTTAAATTTGGAGCTGAAGGGAAAACCAAAGATATAAATAATTTATCATTACTCGATTCTCGTCAACTTAATGATTTGGCGCAACAAGCAGAAGGAAATATTAGTACACTACTCAGGGCACGAGAACAGTTGGATAATATCCGCACTGGATTTAATCGCACTGTCAGAATAGGAGATAAAACTTTTGTTAACGATCCATCGATAAAATATAAGGTCGAAACACCGAATTTAAGGAACGTAATAGGCATGATTGATAATTTTATCGCTGGTGAAAGAGAAAATTCCGCAAAATACAGAGCTTTAGCCACGGCCGAATCTCTTGAAAATTAATTTCTTTGTTAACGTAGTCTTGATTAGAAAACCATTAAAACCCGCGTTTATAAAACGCGGGTTTTGGTTATCCCCATTATTGTTTTTTTATTAGTTTTTTTGCCCTTTAGTCCTTTGACGTTTTGAGGTATATTATCTGCGTTCTATGCCCACCTTATATCGTACTTATCGTCCTCAAACCTTTGCCGAAGTTTCGGCTCAGGAACATGTTAAGCGTACCCTGCAAAATCAGCTCAAAACCGGTAAAGTGGCTCATGCTTATCTTTTTACCGGTCCGCGCGGCATTGGCAAAACCACTTTGGCGCGTCTTTTGGCGAAAGCGGTGAATTGTGAAAAATGGCAACCTTCGCCTGAGGGGAAAGGTAAACCTTTCGAACCATGCAACGAATGTTCAATGTGCAAGGAAACAGTCAGCGGCTCGGCCCTTGATGTTTTTGAAATTGACGCGGCTTCCCATACTGGTGTGGATAACGTTCGCGAGCTTATTGACGGTGTTCGTTTTGCGCCAAACAAGGGCCGCTACAAGGTTTATATTATTGATGAAGTTCACATGCTTTCAACGGCAGCTTTTAATGCGCTTTTGAAGACCTTGGAAGAACCACCAGCTCATGCAATTTTTATTTTAGCCACGACCGAGATTCACAAAGTTCCAGTTACTGTGATCAGTCGTTGCCAAAGATTTGATTTCCGTCGTTTCACGCCAGCAGAGATTGTCGCTCGTTTGCAGAGTATCGCAAAGTCCGAAGATGTAAAAATTTCCGAAGATGTTTTGTACGAGATCGCCCGTCACTCAGAAGGTTGTGCTCGCGACGCTGAAAGTTTACTTGGACAGTTGTTGGCTCTTGGTGAAAAAGAAATCAGTCTCGAAGAAGCCTCGCTGGTTTTGCCGGTTGCTTATACTGATTCGGTTTTGAATTTTGTCGAAGCCTTAGCCAAGAATGAATCGGCAGTGGCGATTCGGGTTTTGAACGAAGGTGTGGAACAGGGCATGGATGTCGCTTCTTTTATTGATAACGTGGTTTCACTTTTACGAACCGTCTTATTTGCTAAACTTGGTGGCCTTGAAAGATTCCAAGAGGCTTACGAAGAATCAATTTTGAAGCGCGTCGGTCTGTTGGCCGCAACTTGGAGTCCGGTTGTCCTGACAAATATTATTGATAATTTTTTAACAGCTCGTCGTTCGGTTAAAACGGATATTATTCCTCAGTTGGCGGCCGAATTGGCGGTTATAAAAGTTTGTTGCGGTTCAGTCATCGAAGTCGTCGAAAACAAACCAATCGCCGTTGTGGCTCAGGCAAAAATTGAGAGGTTGGAAAATACAATTAAGCCAGAACCGTCTAAACCAGCTCCAGCCAAAATTGAATCGGCAGTAGTCGAAGAAATAAAATCTGCTTTGTCATATCGGGAAATAACCCCGGAAGAAATTCGAAAAAATTGGGACGAAATGTGTAATCGAGTTCAGGAAAAAAATCCATCTTTGCTCTTAGTTTTGAAAAATGGCAATATCACTAAAGCCAAAGGTAGTCAGATTGAGGTGGAATTCGGTTATGCTCTGCACGCCGAAACCGTAAATCGGGCAAAAAATAAAAAAAGTATCGACGAAATTCTTTCCGACCTTTTAGGCGCCCCAGTCTCAGTCATGGCCGTACACGTCCCACATGAGGCTGTGGCTGACGAAACGGCCGCTATGTTAGCTGAGGCGTTTGGTGGATCGACGGTCTGAACCTTGATTTACATGATTAAAGGATTAACAGGATGTTGAGTTGGTTTTTTAAGATTTCTTTATGGAATACGAAGAATTGACCCGAAAAATTATTGGTTGTGCCATGACTGTCCACTCAACTTTGGGAAACGGTTTTCAAGAAGTTATTTATCAGCGAGCCATGGCTATTGAAATGACTGAGTGTGGATTGAATTTTAGTCGAGAACACGAGATGGAGATTTTTTATAAAGGACAAGACATTGGGACACGTAGAGTTGATTTTTTTGTTGAAGGAAAAATAATGGTAGAAATTAAAGCTTTAATTTCTTTGGAGGATGCACATTTGGCTCAGGCGATAAATTATTTGGAAGCTTATAATTTAGAAATCGGATTATTGATTAATTTTGGTGCAAAAAGTTTAGAGTTTAAACGTGTCCACAACAACAAAATAATCAAGAAAATCCTTTAATCAAGAAAATCAAGGTTCAGACAATAAAAACACCCCGCTGAACAGCCAGAACCCAGCGGGGTGCTTTTTGTTCTACGGGGTTGAAGTCAGCGACGGACGGTGGCGAGCCGACGTTTCTGATGGAGTTTCTGACGGACGCCTCGAGGCATACCCGCCATGAATTCGCCAACATGATCCCGAGCCGTGGCCACGATGATGGCCCGGGTAGTCAGGATTCCGCCGACGATGGAGACGACGACGAGTGCGATGACGATGAGGATCGCCTTCAGGGCAAACGCATCAACTTTCCAAAACTTTTAGCAAATAATTGTTATCCCAGCCAGCTTTCAACCGTTTAGCTTTGACACCTCGTTTCAAACTTTTTT